>SKPV01000223.1 GCA_007119345.1 Halovivax sp. | reverse complement strand
GATCGCGGCCGCGCTGACGCCGCTCGCCCCGCACTCCGGGCTGACGATCCTCGCGGCGCTCGCCCTCGTCGCCCTGCTGGCGAGCGTCGCCCGCGACTGGGCGGCCGCGACGGGACGCGGTCGCTTCGGGGCGTCGCGGTCCGGTGGGGCCGCGGTCGACGACTGATCGTCGCGGTCGACACGGGCGATCGTCGCGACAGACACCACCGACCGTCGCGGCCGACACGGTCGACCGTCGCCGCCGCCGATCGAATCACGCGACCGAATCACGCGGCCGACGACCGGCCCGATCGGGGCACGAGCGGGCGGCCGGCGGAACGCGGAAGGTGCTGGACGAGGACCGTGCGAACATGGACCGCCTCGCGGATCGACTCCGCGAGCGCCTCGAACGCACCGGCTACGCCGCGCGCTACCGGCTCGCGGATCTCTCGTACGCGGTCGGCGTCGCCACCCCGACTCGCACCGTCGCGGGCGCCTACTGGAGCTACGAGCCGACGAACGCCCACGGCGACGACCCCGGACTGGCCGCACTGGACGCGCTGGCGGACGACGCGACCGTCCTCGACGTCGGCGCCCACGTCGGCGAGTACGCCGTCCCCCTCGCGCGCGGGACGGGGCGGCGCGTCGTCGCCTTCGAGCCCGACCCGCTGTCGGCGGCGCGGCTCGGGCGGACGGTCGCGCGAAACGGGGTCCGGGATCGGGTCGACGTGCGACGCGTCGCCGTCGGGGCGACCGACGGGACCCGGCCGTTCTACCGCTCGTCGTTCTCGAAGCTGTCCTCGCTCGATCCAGCACACGCTGGCGCGTGGGGCGCGACGGTCGAGGCGGTCGAGACGGTCCCGGTCCGCCGGATCGACGACCTCGTCGGCGAGTCGGTACCCGCGCCGGACGGGATCAAGATCGACGTCGAGGGAGCCGCGGACGCGGTGCTTCGCGGCGCCGAGCGGACGATCGAGAGTCACCGGCCGCTGCTCGTCGTGGAGAGACACCCCGACGATCGGCGAGCGTCGATCCGCGAGCGGTTGACCGACCGCGGGTACGCGATCGAACCGGCGGCCGACGCGTGGATCTGTCGGCCGGAGACGGCCGACGGGTGAGCCGGGTTAGCCGGGTCGGCCCTCCCGCTCGCGTCGGTACAGGATCACCAGCACCGCGACCAGCACGGCCTGGGCCACCTTGTCGACGACCTCGATCGTCGAGATCGGCGGAAACGGTCGGTTGAAGGCGTACCAGAGGACGAGCTGGCCGGCCGTGAAGGGGACGCCGAGCAGGTAGACGAGCCGGCGGCGGTACGCGAGGAGGACGGCGGCGATACCGACCAGAAAGCCGACCGTCGCGAACAGGAACGCGAGACCGAACGTGCCCGTCGGATTCCGCACGCCGAGGCCGAAGTGGACTCCGGCGGTGACCAGCGCCGCGACGACGCCGACCCAGTGAAGCGGCGTGAGCGTCGCGGTCTCGAGGCGATCGAACGGAGCCGGCACGGCCGACGATTCCACGAACCGACGATTAGTTCCTTCCCTCCGGATCGGCCCTCTCTCGCGGGTCGCCGTCCTCCCCCGGGTCGCCGTCCTCCCCCGGGTCGTCGTCCTCCCCCGGGGCGGCGGCCCGCGTCGGGACGGCCCCGCTCCCGACGGGTCGCGCTCGGCGAGGGCGCAGCGACCGTCTCGCGACGTACGAGGCTCGCGAAGTTTTATCACTCGACACGTGATGGTCGAAACCAATCTTGGCGCATCCGAAGGGCAGCGACGCCCCCGCGAGGCGAGAATTCCGCGCTCCGCCGGCGATCGATCGGCGAGCGGCGAGGCCGAGCGCCGCCGAGGCCTCGGGATGGCGAGCGGGGAGGTACGACCCGCGAGCGGCGAGGCCGAGCGCCGCCGAGGCCTCGGGATGGCGAGCGGGGGCGCGACGATGAGCGCGACCGACGGGGTGGCCGTCGAGTTCGTCGGGCCGGGGGCGGTCGACGTCGTCCGCGTCGACGGCCCGGAGCCGGGGCCGGAGGCGGTCGCGGTGGAGACGATCGTCTCCGCGGTGAGCGCCGGAACGGAGCTGCTGGTCTACCGCGGCGAGGTCGACCGCACGTCCGTCGCCGACGAGCAGCTCCCGGGACTCGACGGCACGCTCTCGTACCCGGTCCGGTACGGCTACGCGGCGGTCGGCACGGTGACCGCCGTCGGCGAGCGGGTCGATCCGTCCTGGCTGGGCGAGACGGTCTTCGCGTTCAACCCGCACGAGAGCCATTTTCTCGCCGACCCCGAGGACCTGCTACCGATCCCCGACGACCTCGCGCCCGAGCGAGCCGCACTGCTCGCGAACGTCGAGACCGCGGTCAACTTCCTCCTCGACGCCGGACCACGGATCGGCGAGCGCGTCGCCGTCTTCGGACAGGGCGTCGTCGGGCTGTTGACGACGGCGCTGCTGTGCCGGACCGACGTCGAGACGGTGGTCGCCGTCGAACCGCTGGCGCCGCGTCGCGAGCTGGCCGAGCGACTGGGGGCAGACCTGACGGTCGATCCCGACCGCCGCGATCCCGTCGCCGCGGTCCGCGAGGCGACCGGCGCCGTCGACCTCGCGATCGAGGTGAGCGGACGGCCGTCGACGCTGGAGACGGCGATCGGGGCGACCGGCTACGACGGCCGCGTCGTCGTGGGATCATGGTACGGGACGAAGCGCGAGCCGATCGGGCTCGGCGAGCACTTCCACCGGGGGCGCATCAGCGTCGACTCCAGCCAGGTGAGCACCGTCGATCCGGCACGTCGCGGACGCTGGGACCGCTCCCGACGGCGCGATGTCGCGCTCTCCCGACTCCGCGAACTCGACGTCGATCGACTGCTCACCCACCGGATCCCGGCCGGCGAGGCGCCCCGCGCGTACCGACTGCTCGCCGATCGACCGGGCGACGCCGTCCAGGTTCTGCTGACGTACGAATGACTCGACGAGCACGATTCCACCGATGACCGAGCCCGAGCGCGAGAACGGACCGACCGCCACGAGCTACACCGTCACCGTCGGCGAAGCCTTCGTCGCACAGCACCACCTGACCGTCCCCGGCGCCGGTCCGGAGGGAAGGGTGCACTCTCACACGTTCGAGGCCGAGGCGACGTTCCGCGGGCCCGCACTCGGCGAGCGCGGCTACCTGCTCGACATCGACGCGGCCACCGAAGCGCTCTCGACCGTCGTCGACCGCTACCGGGACGAGACGCTCAACGACCACCTCGAGGGGAATCCGAGCTGCGAGCGCCTCGCCGCGGCGATCCACGACGACCTCCGGGACGCCCTCGAAGCGCCCGCCGTCGAGGACCTGGTGGTGACCGTCCGCGAGGACGAGACGGCGGTCGTCACCTGCGCGGGCCCCTTCTAGCCGATGCGGATCGGCCTCGTCGTCGCCGGCGAGCTCGACGCCGTCTCCGGCGGATACCTGTACGACCGCAGGCTGATCTCGTTCCTTCGGGAGCGGGGTCACGCGGTCGAGGTCGTCACCCTCCCCGTCGAATCCTACCCGCGACAGCTGCTGGCGAACCGCCGCGATCTGGCCGAGCGCCTCGCGGCCGTCGACGTCGTCGTCGAAGACGGCCTCGCGGGGCCGTCGCTGCTGGTCGCCAACCGTCGGCTCGACGTGCCGACCGTCGCGCTCTGTCACATGCTCCGGAGCCGTGCGGCGGCCGGGTCGGGACCGCTCCGCCGGCGACTCGTCGCGACGGTCGAGGAGCGCTTCCTCCGGGGCGTCGACGCGGCGATCCACAACAGCGGAGCCACCCGGCGCGGGGCCCGCGAGCTCGGCTGTCCCCCGACCGACGTGATCGCACCGCCGGGAGGCGATCGGTTCGATCCCGACGTCGGCAACGACGAAATCCGCGGGCGGGCGGAGGACGGTCCGCTCGAAGCGTGTTTCCTCGGAAACGTGATCGAGCGAAAGGGCCCCGACGTGCTCGTCGAGGGGCTCGCTCGCGCGGACGTCGACTGGCGGCTGACCGTGATCGGCGACGAGACGATCGAACCCAAATACGCGAGCGCGGTTCGCCGACGGGTCGCCGATCGAGGCCTCGCGGGCCGCGTGACCGTCGAGGGCCGGCTCCCGGACGACGCGGTCGCGAATCGACTCCGGAACGCGCACGTCCTCGCCGTCCCGTCGCGCTACGAGCCGTTCGGGATCGTCTACCTGGAAGGGATGAGCTTCGGGTGCGTCCCGCTCGCGACGACCGAGGGCGGCGCCGCCGAGTTCGTGACCGACGGCGCGTCGGGACTGCTCGTCCCGCCGACGCCCGACGCGGTCGCGAACGGAATCGAGTCGCTCGCCGACCACGACCGGCTCGCGTCGCTGGGAGTCGGCGCCCGGCGGGCTTACGAACGCCAGCCGACCTGGGACGAGAGCCTCGCGCGGGTCGAGCGATTTCTCGCGGAATTGGTGGACGGCGGCCGCGTCGGCCGGGGTCGTGACGCTGACGGAGGCGAGCGCGCCGCCGACACCGACACCGACGACGGGACCGAATCGACGCCGTCCGTGACCGAGGGCGAGACCGAATCGACGCCGTCCGTGACCGAGGCCGAGACCGAATCGACGCCGTCCGTGACCGACGACGGGACCGAAACGGGAGGGCGGTCGTGACCGACCACGTCGCCTACCTCGAGGCGAAACGCGGCGTCGACGACCGGTCGCTGAGCCGCCGGGCGCTGCGGAGGGCTTTCGAACCGCTTCCGGACGAGCCGCGGATCCTCGAAGTCGGCGCAGGCACCGCGACGATGGTCGAACGCCTCCACGAGTGGGACGTCCTCGACGCCGGCGAGTGGATCGCCGTCGACAGCCACGCCGGTGCGATCCGGCGCGGGCGAGAGCGGTTGCTCGCGCGGGCGGACGCGAGGCCGCTCGACGGCGCCGGGGCGAACGGCGCGAGCCGGTCCTCGTCGGACGGCCGATCGGACCGCGGCGTCGCCCTCGGAGACCTCGAGGTAGAACTGGTCCGGGCGGACGCCTTCGCCCACGCGGAGCGGGCCGAACCGGCGTCGTTGCTCGTCGGCTGCGCGTTCTTCGACGTCGTCGACCTCGGTCGACTGTCAGCGTTCGAGCCCCTCGCGGATCGCGTCTACGCGCCGATAACGTACGACGGGACGACCCGCTTCGAACCCGCCGACCCCGAGGACGACCGCGTGCTGGGGACCTATCGTGAGCACATGGCGCGCTGCCGGCCGGGCTCGCCGGACGGCGGCGAGGCGCTGCGGGCGGCGCTGTCGGCCGTCGAGACCGCGGCTCGCTCGCCGTGGGTGATCGAACCGCCGTACCGGGCTGGCGAGCGGGTCGTCGTCGAGCACGTCCTGGGGGCGATCGAGTCGGCGGTCGGGGAGCTCGGCGTCGACGCGAGCGCGTGGGCGGGTCGGCGGCGCAGGCAGCTCGCCGCGGACGAGTTACGGTACCGGGCCGAGAACGTCGACGTCGTGGGACGGCTGTGAACCGACGGTTCAGCCGCCGCGGTCGCCGCCGGGTTCCAGCGCCACGAACTCCAGCCCGCGCTCGGCGAGCATCCGTCGGGCGCGATCCGTCGCCGAGGGCGCCACCAGGATCCCCCGAACCGAGGCGTCGGCGTGGAGGTCCCGGTCGAGCGCGTCGACGTAGCGCTCGAGCTGGCCGACGGCGTCCGGCCCCGCCCGACTGCGCTTCAACTCGAGGACGACCGCCCGACCGTCGACGTCCTCCCCGTAGACGTCCACGGCGCCGGCGGCGGTCTCGCGTTCGGTCACCAGCGGGGTGAATCCCGGCTCCACGAGACCCGGCTCGTCGAGGATGCGATCCTTGAGATCCTCGTGCGTGCCCGACAGCGACAGGGACTCCTCGTCGGCGAGGTCGAACGCCGAGACCTGCAGGACCCGCTCGAAGGCCACGAGGAGCTCCTCCGCCGGAGTCGAGCGGGTCGAGCGTACCAGCAGGTGACCGTCGTCGCCATCGTCGCTTTCGGCGACCCCCTCGCCATCGTCGCTCTCGGCGACCTCCTCGCCATCGTCGCTCTCGGCGACCTCCTCGCCATCGTCGCTCTCGGCGACCTCCTCGCCGGCGTCCCTCTCGGCGACCGCCTCGCCGGCGTCGCTCCCGGCGGGAGCCTCGACCACGCGCTCGACGGCACACGTACACCCCGGCGGCTGCCAGTTGACCGGCTGTCGACCCGCGGCGGTGTGAACCATCACCGTCCCGTCGGGCTTGACCATCAGGTGACGGTCGCCGGGCCCGAGGCTGCTCGTCGCCCGACCCTCGTACTCGACGGTGCAGCGGCCGACGACGGTGACCACCGCGCCGCGCTCGAGGGCGTCGGCGACGGCGTCGCGGGCGGCCGCGAGGCTCGGCCGGGCGATGGTGCGGACGCGCTCGTCGGGGTCGGCGGCCGTCACTGGCGGGCGCTAGTCGTCCGGAGGCCAAAAGCTCCCCGTCGACGCGCCGTTCGGGCCGACCCGGACCCGTCAGTCGGCGGGGAATCGGATCACCTCCCGGTCGCCACCCCAGTCTCCCAATCGGTCCGTCACCAGCGCCGCCGCCGCTTCCGACGGCAGGGAACCGCGGTCGCGACACGCCGACGCGACCGCTCGGGCGCCGCGGAACCAGGCGCCGACCCGGACGTCGTCTCGGGGATCTCGCGGGTCGACGGCGACGAGCAGCCCGCCTTCGACGCCGACGGGACCGAGCCACAGGACGCGGTAGGCCCGGACCCCGTCGATCTCGACGACGTACAGCGCCTCGTGAATCGGGGGATCGACGTGCGTCTCGAGGATCGTCTCGAACGGGACGCCGACGGCGATCGGATCGGCCGCGACCGGATCCGTCTCGGGGTCGGCGAGCCGGCACGCGAGCGTCGGCTCGGCGGCCCCCCAGTGGGCGTAGTGGACGTCGTAGCGGCCGTCGCCGCGGACGTACGCGACCAGGGCGCGTCGGCCCACGGTCACCACCTCCGCCGCGGTCGTCGATCCCGTGGCGGCCGTCGAATCCGGTTCGTTCGCACGGGGAGCCTCGCCGCCCCTTCGGGTATAAAG
>SKPV01000221.1 GCA_007119345.1 Halovivax sp. | reverse complement strand
CCGCCGGCGCCCCGCCGGCCGGTCACGCTCCGGACGCGGCCGGCGGAACCGCGCCGACGGTCGCCGACGCGACCCCCGCGGAGGGTGCCGTCGCGTCGACGACCGGCAGGACCGACGAGGAGGTCATCGAGCAGCGGCTGGCGCTGGGCCAGCTCCCGGACGAGCCCGGCGAGTTCCAGACCGAGGCGCGGTTCGTCGTGCCGGACGCGGTGGAACGCCTCGAGGTCGAACTTCCGCCGGAGGCCGACGTCGAGGGCGCCGACGGGTTCGAATCGGCGGGCGGCTCGACCTACGAGTGGACGGGCGCGACGGCGGAACCGTCGGTGACGTTCCGTCTGGACGCCGACGAACGCCGCGACGATGGCGGTCACGCGGCGAGGGCCCCGTCGACCGACGCCGCCTCCGTCCCAGTCGAGGGCGGCGGGCTTCCGGCGGCGGCCGCCGACGAGGGCTACGACTTCGTCGAGACCGGCGAGTGGGGCATCGTCGCCGTCCCGCAGCTCGACCTCGCCTGGACGCACGAGCGCGGCGCGTCGATCTCGGTCGAGCGATCCGCCGCCGTCGACGGGCCGGGTGCGGTCGGCGAGACCATCGCCGTCTTCGGCGAGGTCGACGAGCACGTCGCCGGGGCGGGCGAGGAGACCCACCGGCTGGTCGTCCCCGAGGCGGCGGATCTGGTCGAGTCGCCCGACGACGTCCTCGACGCGCTCGCCGCGGCCGAGGCCGGGCTGGCGATCGGCGCGACGAACGACGGGTTCTTCGTGGTCGCGGCGCCGACCGACGACGTCGAGTGGCGGGCGGCGGGCCTGCAGTACGGCGCGGACGACGCGTGGGTGCGGGCCGACGCGCGCCTCGACGACGCCCCCAACGTCTGGCTCCACGAGTACGTTCACTCCCGGCAGCCGTTCGCCGGCGTCCCCGACGGCACGACCGACGAGACGAGGTGGCTCGTCGAGGGGCAAGCCGACTACTACGGGACCCTGCTCGCACTGGAGCAGGAGCTGATTTCCCACGACGACTTCCGCGCGGTCCTCGAACGAGGGCAGCGCTCGCCCTACGACGAGGGCGTCCTCGCCGAGCCCGACAGCTGGGGCCACCCCGAGACCGATTACGCCCGCGGACCGCTCGCCCTGGCCGCGATCGACCGCGAGATCAGGCTCGCGACCGACGGCGATCGGACGCTCGCGACCGTCTTCCGGGACCTGAACCGCGCCGACCACCCGATCGAGCACGCGACGTTCCTCGAGAGCGTCAAGCGCGCCGGCGGCGCCGACGCGCGGGCGATCGCCGAGCGCTACGTCGAGACCGAGGCGATTCCCGACACCTGGAGCGCGAGCGAACACCGGGAGGCGTTCGGCGGCGAGGCGACCGCCTTCGCGTACGCGTTCGACGACGACGCGATCGAGGTGACGGGCGAGTACCGCGTCGGCGAGATCGAGAGCCCGGACGAACTCGTCCCGGGCGAGACCGCGTCGATCCCCGTCTCGATCGAGAACGTCGACGACCGGACGGGGACCTACGACGCGATCCTCCGGGTCGACGGCGACGTCGTCGACGAGCGCGGCGGCGAACTCGCCGCCGGCGAGCGGACGAGCGAGCGCCTCGAGTGGACGCCCGAGGATGCCGGCACCTACGAGCTGCGGATCGGCGAGGAGCACCGCACGGTCGAGGTGCGCGAGCCCGCGGCGGCGACCGTCACCGACGTCTCGGTGAGTCCGCGCGCCGTCGACGTCGGCGAGGAGGTCACCGCGACCGTCACCGTGACCGGCGAGGAGGATCGCCCGTCCGAGGCCGACGTGGTCGTCTCGACTCCTGACGGCACCGTCGACGAGCGGACGGTCTCGCTCGGCCCCGGGGAGACGGAGACGTTCGACGTGACCGTCGCCTTCGAGCGGGAGGGGCGCAACGAAGTGTCCGCCGGCGACGAGTCGACCGTCGTCGGGGTCGGGACGGTCGCGGGGTACGTCGTCCGCGCGGAGGCCGCGATCGCCTCGACCCCGACCGTCGCCGGCGTCGGCGCCGCGGTCGCGCTGGTCGGACTGGCGGGGTTGCTCGCGATCCGGCGTCGCGGGTGAGCGCGCGCCGACGGGGAGTATCGGAACGGACCGGAAATCGGAGTTAGCCCGAGTTCAGAGAAGGCCGGAGATCAGAGAAGACCGGCTCAGGGCCCGTCAGACGCCGTCGTTCGGACGAAAGCCAGCTACGACAGCGCTTCGGCGAGCACCGACGCCACCGAGACCGCGCTCGCGGACCCCTCGATGGTGTCGGTGCCGTAGATCTTCTCGACGCCCGCTCGCGAGAGCCGGGCGTACGCGTTCCGGGCGAGCAGCGGGTGGACGCAGGCGACGAACGCGCGGCCCGCGCCGCGGTCACAGCAGACGCCCACGGCCTCGCTCATCGTCCCGCCCGTCGCGATGATGTCGTCGACGATCACGACGTCGCGGTCCGTCACGTCGACGTCGCTGGGGGCGATCTCGACCTCCGTCCCGGAGTGACGCGTCTTCTCGAAGTAGTCGACCTCGCCCTCGCCGCGGGCGTCGCGGACGGACTCGGCGATCCCCACGGCGCCGGCGTCGGGCGAGAGGAAGACGGGGTCGGCGAGGTCCCCCGGGAGCGGGTCGGCGAGCGCGGGCGCCGCGTCGACGGCGGTCGCCGGGGGATCGAAGAAGTCACAGACCGCCCGCTCGTGCGGGTTGACGGTCAGCACCCGATCGGCGCCGGTCGAGATCGCGCGCGCCACCGCCCGGGCCGAGACGGGATGGCCGGCCGCGAACGCCTCGTCCTGGCGCGCGTAGCCCATGTACGGGACGACGGTGACGACCTCCTCGACGCCCGCCTCGCGGGCGGCGTCCTGGAGCTGGAGCAGTTCGACGTGGGCGTCGCTCGAGACCGTCGACGCGACGACCACCGCGCGATCGGGTCGGGCGCCCTCCGCGAGCGACGGCACCGACGCCAGCAACTCGCCGTCGGGGAAACGATCGAACGAGACGTCGGCGAGCGGCTCGCCCAGTTCGGCGGCGAGCGACGCGGCCAGCGACTGCGAGGCGGACCCACTGACGATCATGGTCGAGGGGACAGGCGGGGGATACGAACCGGTTTCGGTTGGAGTGCGAGGATCCGAACGGAGTGAGGATCCTCGGGACGGCGAGCGGTGAGCGGGTGCGAGGCCGAGCGGTAGCGAAGCCTCGAGAAAGCGAACGGCGAAGCCGTAAGCGAAGGGAACCGCGAGCCGCGAGGATCGAGCGAAGCGAGATCCTCGGAAATACGGACGCCGAGGCTCGAACGATTACCGGCGCGAACCGCCCACGACGGGAGTGCGCTCCGTCGATCAGCTGGCGCAGTAACCGCCGGTCGTGTCGCCCGCGATCCGGAGGTCGCCCCCGTGACCGATGATGACGAGCAGCGAGATGCAGTCGGGATCGTTCCAGTCCCCCGGCGTCACCTCGACGAACTGTTCCCCGTCGAGTCGCACGCGGACGCGGAAGTTGCCGCCGTCGGACGACCACTCGCGTTCCAGCTCGACGCCGCCCTTGCGCGCCTCGAGCTCGACCGTCCGCCAGGCTTCCGTCGAGCCGTCGATCTCGACCTGGACGTCGATCTCGTGATTCTCCTCGTGAAGGTTGTCGACCGTGATGTCGCCGAGGACGGTGCCCTCGACGCCGTTGAATCCGTCGTCGTTCCCGTCGTCCGTGTCGTCGTCCGCGGAGGCCGTGGCCTCCTCGGCGTCGTCGCCGCTCTCGTCGTCCGGTTCCTCGTCGTCCTCGCTATCTCCCAGACAGCCCGCCAGTGCACCGGTCCCCACCACGGCACCGGTCGCGGCGAGTAGCCGTCGACGCGTACAGTCGTGCATGGGAGAAGGTTCGGCCTGTCCGGGATAATTGTTTGTCAGACACGTCTCCTCGGGCTGTCACGTGACGGCCGTCATCGGACGACGATGCCGGCCACGTTACGGACGCCGATCGACCGCGTCCGAGCGCCATCGGGTCCGACCGCCAGCACGGTTCCCCCGGTCGTGACGGCGTAGACGTACCCCGGCTCGCCGCGGGCGATTCCGGCGATCGGGCCGTCGGCGGACGCGAGTTCCCGCCACTCGCCCCCGTCGGTCGCGATCGAGGCGCCGGCGTGCTCGTACAGCGACGATCCGACGGCGGCGATCGCGCGGTCTCGCCCGTCCTCGTCGGTCGACGGCGCGGCCGCGACGGCCTCGACGGCGCCCTCGAACGTCCGCACCCAGCCTGGGCCGAGCGCGTAGAGGCCGACGCCCGTCGCGGCCAGCGGCGTCCCGGTCGCGTCGACGTCCCGGACGTCATCGAGACCGACCGGCCGCAGGCGGTCCCCGTCGAGCCGGTAAACGCCGCGGTCGGTCCCGACGAGCTCGCCGTCTATCGCCCTGATCGAGAGGGGCGCCGAACCGTCGACGTCGGCCGGACCGACGAGGGAGCGCCAGCCGTCGTCTCCGTAGCCGGCGAGGGCGCCGTTCGGCGACGCGGCCACGAGTCCGGTCGGCCCGAAGCCGACGGCGACCGACGGGCCGAAGCCCGTCTCCTCGAGGACGAGGTCCTCGCGCGGCTGCTCGTCGGGATCGGCGGGTTCGACGGCGGCACCGACCAGCACGTCCTCGGCCGTCGCGACGGCGAGGGAAGGGCCATCGGTCGACTCCTCCCGAGCGGGACCGGCCGCCAGCGCGACGTCCCGAGCCGACCGACGATCCGCGAGCGAGAACTCCCCGATCGCGTCGGCGGTGACGCGCAGACGGACGAGGCCGGTGTCGCTCGCGACGTACCCCTCGCGGGCGCCGGTACGGTCGCCGTAAATCCGCTTCTCGTCGATCGACTCCATTGACGTATGGTCATCGGGCCGGATCGAAAGCGTTGCGTCGAGCCGGCCCCGTCGGCCGCGACGGCGAATCGTCCGCACCGAACGGTCGCGCCGCTCGGCCGCGTCGAACGGGAAGGGCGAACCGACGGCGATCGAGGGGACTCCGCCGCGGTCGAGTGACGGAGTGCAGTCACGAACGGCCGCGCGAGCGCCGCCCTCGCTGCGAGGCTCCGCAATTCCTATGGGGTGGCCGTACGGACTAGGCATCGATGGAAGTGTTCGGGTCGAGCGGGACGCGCGGCGTCGCCAACGAGGAGTTGACGCCGGCGTTCGTGATGCGGGTGGCCAAGGCGGCCGGGACGGCGTGGGGAGCCGAGCGGGTGGCCATCGCCCGCGACACCCGCCACACCGGACGGATGCTGGTCGACGCGGCGACGAGCGGACTCGCGAGCGTCGGGGCCGACGTCGACCGACTGGGGATCCTCCCGACCCCCGGGGTCCAGGCTTACGCCGAGCGCGAAGGGGTGCCGGCGATCGTCGTCACGGCCTCGCACAACCCGCCGCAGTACAACGGCGTCAAGCTCGTCGGGGCCGACGGCGTCGAGCTGTCGGTGGCCGACCTCGAGGGCATCGAGGCGACGCTGCTCGACGAGTCGTTCGCCGACGCCCCCTGGAACGAGATCGGCCGCGTCCGCGACGTCGACGGCGTCCGTCGGTGGTACGTCGCGGACCTGCTCGCCGGCGTCGACCGCGAGCGGATCGCCGACGCCGACCTGACGGTCGCGCTCGATCCGGGCCACGGCGCGGGCTCGCTCACCAGCCCCGAGTTCTTCCGCTCGCTCGGCTGTCGCGTCGTCACCGTCAACGCCCAGCCGGACGGGCACTTTCCGGGCCGAGATCCCGAACCGGTCGCGGAGAACCTCGGCGAGCTCGGGCGGCTGGTCCGGGCGGCCGAGGCCGACGTCGGCATCGCCCACGACGGCGACGCCGACCGCGCGATCTTCTTCGACGAGAACGGCGAGTACGTCGAGGGCGACGCGACGTTCGCGGCGCTGGCGGCCGCCGAGCTCGGCGCCGGCGACACGATCGTCTCGGCGGTCAACGTCTCCCAGCGAATAGTCGACGTCGCGACCGAGGCGGGCGCGGAGCTGGAGCTGACGCCGATCGGCTCGACCAACATCATCACGCGAATCCGCGAGCTCGACGCGGACGGTCGGCGCGTGCCGATCGCCGGCGAGGGCAACGGCGGGATCTTCTTCCCGGACTACCGGCTCGCTCGCGACGGCGCCTTCACGGCCGCCCGGTTCCTCGAGCTGGTGGCCGACGCGCCCGCGAGCGAGCTCGTCGCCCCCTACGACGGCTACGCCAACGTCCGGCGCAACCTCGAGTACGGGTCGACCGCCGAACGCGACGCGATGCTCGACGCGGCGGCCAACCACGCCCACGCCGCCGACGCCGAGTTGAACACCCGGGACGGCTACCGGCTCGACTACGGCGACGCCTGGGTGCTCGCTCGCCCCTCCGGGACCGAGCCGCTCGTGCGGATCTACGCCGAAGCCCGCGAGCGCGAGCGCGCCGAAACGCTCGCCGAGGAGCTGTACGACGTGCTCGCGAACGCGAAAGCGTGAGCGCGGACCGTCGGGCGACCGACCGACCGTGAGCGTCGGGTGCGCACAGAGGCTCGCGCCGTCGGCGGATCGGTGCTGGCGGACTCGCGTTCGTGGTGGTGCGTTGGGATCCGCGTTCGTGGTGGTGCGTAGTGGAGTGGCCGCGCGTGCAGTGGCGCCCTCGCGACGCCGCCGGCCCCGCGCGCCCGCCGACCGGATCGAGCCGACCGCGGCCGGCGCCTGACTCTGACGTCGCCGTTGCTTTCAGGTATGCCGGCATGAACGCATCGACGGTTCAACGGATTCCGGTCGATCGTTCAGGCGCCAGCATCGGCGGCGAGGGAGCCTCCGGCGGCGAAGTTTCGACTGAATTCGGTTGAACGGTTCTGAACGATGCGAGATCGAGCCCGTTCGGACTCGGTGTCCGCGACCGCCCACCGCGTGAGACGGTCGCGTTCGTCCGCCCGCTCGGGCAAACGCTATCTCCCCGCGGTGAGAGCGACGGCCATGGAGACCGTCTTCTCGGCCCCGGCGCGGCCCGACGAACCGCTCCCAGAGTGGACCGACGGGACCGATCCCAGATCGTCGCCCGAGGTGGTTCGCCACTTTCTGGAGCGCCACAGCGGACCGGGGGACGTCGTCCTGGACCCGTTCGCCGGCTTCGGGACGACGCTCGTCGTCGCCGAGTCCATGGATCGGGAGGCCTGGGGCGTCGAGTACGACGGCGAACGCGCCGAGTACGTCCGCGAGCGGGTCGACCACCCCGAGCGCGTGCGCCAGGGCGACGCCCGCTCGCTCGGCGGCCTCGATCTCCCCACGGCCGACTGCGCGTTCACCTCGCCCCCGTACACGGTCGAAGGGGCGACGGACGACCCCTTCCAAAACTACGGCGGCGAGAGCGCCTACGAGCACTACCTCGCGAACGTCGACTGGGTGGCCGCGGGGCTGGCCGACCTGCTGGCCGCCGACGGCACCCTCGTGATGCAGGTGTCGAACCTCGTCCACGACGGCCGGACGACGACGCTCGCCTGGGACGTCGCCGACGTCGTCCGGGACCACCTCCGCTTCGAGCGCGAGGTGGTGATCCGGTGGGAGGACGGGCCGAAGTACGGCTACGATCACGCCTACGGGCTCGTCTTCTCGAACGAGGACTGAGCGGAGCGCGGGAGGCGGCAAGCGTACCCGGACGACCGTGGCCGACGATCGTACTCCGACGATCGTACTCCGACGCTCGTCCGCCGATCGGCGCCGTCACGGGTTCGCGTGCCGCCGTCGACCGCCGGCTGTGTCTTTTTCCGGGACCGGACTGTCGTCGTCTACCGATGGTCGACGTGGAGTCAGCGCTCCGTGCCGTGCGGCGTCGCGACGAGCCCTCGGAGCGGCGACTCGACCGATCGGACGAGAACCGGGTGAAGCGGTGGGTCCTCTTCGACGGCGACCGCGAGTACGTCGCCGCCGGGCTGCTCGCCACCGTCTTCGCGATACTGCTCGTGATGGGCGGCATCTGGCCGATCCAGTACCAGGAGCTGTTGGCCGAGACGACGATGGTCCAGACGGTGTTCAACACGCTGCTTTCCGGGACGATCCTGCTGGTCTCGATCGTCGTCTCGATCGCGGCCGTCGGCATCTCCCAGGAGCTGACCTCGCTGGGCGATCAGTCCGAGCGCGTCGACACGATCATGGAGTTCCAGGGCGACATCGAGGAGCGCGACATCGTCGAGGTGAGTCCGGCGCGGCCGGGACAGTTCACCGCCGTCGTCCTCCGGGCGATCAAAGAGCAAGCGGACGAACTCCAGCGCATCGACGGCGACGCGAGTCGCGAGTACCGCGAGGAGGTCGACCGCCTCCGGGAGGACATCCACGAGAACACCGAGGAGGTGCTGACGACGCTCTCCCGGGTGGAAACCGGCTCGACGGACGAGTTGCTCACCGGCCTCAACTACGACTCCTCCTGGCAGCTCTACCAGTCCCGGCGGATCCTCGTGAAGTACGGCGACCAGCTCTCCGAGGCCGAAGAGCGGGCGATCGCGGAGATCCAGGCCACGCTCCGCAAGCTGATGGTCAGTCGCGAGTACTTCAAGACGCTCTACTACAAGCTCGAGCTCTCGGACCTCTCGACGACGCTGTTGACCGTCTCGCTGCCGATCATCGTCTTCATCACGTACGTCCTGCTCGCGATCGACTCCGGCTTCTTCCCCGCCGTCTCGTTCTACGGCTACACGCCGCTGACGGTCTTCATCAGCCTGGCGTACACGATCGCGCTCGCGCCGTACGCCGTCCTCACCTCCTACGTGCTCCGCGCCGCGACCGTGACGAAGCGGACCCCCGAGGAGGGCCCGTTCGTGCTCGACCCGGATCGGGTGACCGCGTACGACCGGTCCGACGGCGGCGAGTAGCGACGACCAGGGCGGCGGCGAGCAGTGACGACCAGGGCGGCGGCGAGCAGTGACGACCAGGGCGATCGAGAGTAGCGACGATCGGGACGCCGAAGCGGCGCCGCACCGATTGGCGCCGGACTCCCGCACCGGCCGCCGCTTATCCTTTCGCGGCGCGAAGACGCAGGAAATGGCGCCGAAACTGGAGACCGAAGACCTCACGCGGGTCGTCGACGGCGAGCGCGTCGTCGACCGCGTCTCGCTGGCCGTGCGTGCGGCCGAGGTACTGACGATCGTCGGTCCCTCGGGCGCGGGCAAGTCGTCGTTCCTCCGACTGTTGAACCGGCTCGACGAGCCGACCGAGGGGACCGTCTTCCTCGACGGAACGAACTACCGCGAGCTCGATCCGGGGACGCTCCGGCGACGGGTCGGGTTGATCCCCCAGCAGCCGGCGCTGCGGCCCGGGACCGTGTTCGAGAACGCGACCCTGGCCTTCCGGGTGCGCGACGAGCCCGTCGACGACGAACGGATCGAGCGCCTGCTCGCGGCGGTCGAGCTCGACGGCTACGCCGAGCGGGACGTCGAGCGCCTCTCGGGGGGCGAACGCCAGCGCGTCTCGATCGTGCGGACGCTGGCGAACGAGCCCGAGGTGCTCTTGCTGGACGAGCCGACGTCGAGCCTCGACGACGGGACGGAATCCCGGATCGAAACGCTGCTCGCCGGCCTCATCGACGACTACGACCTGACCTGCGTCCTCGTCACGCACGACACCGACCAGGCTCGCCGGCTGGGCGACCGAATCGCTCGCTTCGAGGGGGGCGAATTGGCCCGGATCGGCCGACCCGACGAGGTGGTGCTGTGACGGGGCCGGTCGAGCAGTTCCTCCGGCAGGCGAGCGACCCCGTCGTCGTCCGGGGGTTCCTGCAGGTCGCGGTCGCCGTGGCGCTGGTCGCGATCGTCCTCGCGGTCGCGACCGCCAGACGGCTCGACTTCCGCCGCGAGGTCGGCGTCGCGATGGGGCGGGGATTCCTCCAGATCCTCGCGGCGGGCGCCGTCATCGGGATCCTGCTGACGGCCCACCTGGCCTGGGCGGGCCTCGTTCTGGCGTTCATGATGGGCGCCGCGGCCTGGATCTCCCACAAGCGCGGGGCGGAGATTCCGGGCGCGTTCCGCGCGTCGGTGGTGGCGATCGCGCTCGGATCGGGGACCGTCATCGTCGCGATGGCGGTCGCCGGCGCGATCGAGACGACGATGCGGGACCTGATCGTCGTCGGCAGCATGATCATCGCGATGGCGATGCAGACGAACTCGCTGGCCCAGGAGCGGTTCACCAGCGAGCTGCGCTCGAACCGCGAGGAGATCGAGGCCGTCCTGAGCCTCGGCGCGCCGCCCGACCGGGCGGTCGAAGCGCACGTCTCGGACAGCGTCTACGGTGCGCTCATCCCCGTGCTCGACAAGACCAAGAGCCTGGGGGTCGTCGCGATCCCGGGCATGATGGCGGGAATGGTCATCGCGGGCGCGAACCCGATCTACGCCGCCCAGTACCAGTTCGCCATCATGGTGATGCTGTTCTCCGCCGGCGCGCTGACGACGATGACGAGCACCTACCTCGTGAGCGGCTACGCCTTCACCGAGGCCGACCAACTGAACGAGGGTGTCCTCCGGGCAGCCGAGGCGTGATCGCGAACCGGCCGGTCGCTGCCGCTCGAACTGACCGGATCACTGCCGCTGAACCGCCCGGATCGCCGCCATCCGGCGGCCGGAGCGGTCCCCGTCGACGGGGGCGGGCCCGAGGACGCGACGCGATGTGGGTCGATCGAGAATCGGCCTGCGCGCCGTCGCAGAGGCCCGGATTTAACACGTCTCCCCGGGTAGCGCCGTCCATGTCCGAACCCGATACCGTCGACGTGACCGTCGTCGGCGGCGGAGTCGCCGGCCTCTCGGCGGGGACCTTCACCGCCCGCCACGGCCTCGAGACCGTCGTCTGTTCCGCCGGCGGATCGCTCCTCAGGCGCAACGCGCACCTGGAGAACTACCCGGGATTCCCCGCGGGCGTGAACTCGCGGCTGCTCCTCGAGCTGATGGCCGAGCAGGCCGAGCGAGCCGGCTGCGAGTTCCGCGAGGCGACGGTGACGCGCGTCGAGCGGGCCGCCGGCGGCCTGGCGGTCGAGACGGCCGACGACGACGCGTGGGCGTCGGCCGTCGTGATCGCGGCGACGAAGAACGAGACGGGCTACCTCGACGGTGTCGACGGGATCGAACTCGTCGAGCGGGGCAAGACGTTCGTCGAGACCGACGATCGGGGCCGTACCGGCGTCGAGGGGCTCTACGCGGCGGGGCGGCTGGCGGGCAAGCCCCACCAGACGGTGATCGCCGCCGGCCACGGCGCCGAGGTCGCCGTGACGGTCCTCGAAGCCCACGGCGAGGGTTTCTACCACGACTGGGTCGCCCCCGAGGGCTACTTCACCGGACGCGGGATCGACGTCCCGCCCGGCGTCGAGGAGATCGACGAGGACGAGCGCCGGGAGCGGGAGGCGAAGTCGCTGGCGGTGATGCGGGAGTACTTCGCGGAGCGTCATCCCGAGGAGCCGGAGCAGCATCCGAACGCGGAGTGATCCCGACTGTGCGGCGATCGCGGCGACTCCCGGCACCCGTAGACCGACCCCCGGCACCCGTAGACCGGCCCCCGGAACCTGTAGACGCCCGATATAACTCGCTGGGGCGCCAACACTCCGAAAATGGGTAGAGACGCCCGGTTCGGAACCGACGTCGGGACTCGGAGGCTGCGGACGGACGCCGAGCGGGAGACGTTCGGCGCCGCCGCGCTCCTCGCGCCGGCGCGCTCGCGGACCGGAGCGCGGTTCGAAACCCCCGAAGAGCGGTTCATCGAGGAGCTTCCGGACGCCCGTCGGGAGATCTGTCGCCGGCTGATCCGGGGACTGCTCAGGGGTCGGCCCGAGGGACTGGCGCCGTTCGCCGTCGTCGACCGCGAGGACCCGTCCCTGCCCCCGGAGGCCCACGACCTGTTGCGATCCGCGGGCGCCGCGGAGCTCTCCCGGCGACTCCGTCCGCTGCCCGCCGACTGCCGATTCGTCGCGTTCCAGCCGCTGCCCGCGTCCGAGTCGATCCTCGCCGCGCCGATAGCGGCCGCGGGCGGCTACGATCGGTACCGGTTCGCGGGCCCGATCCGGCTCCTTCGAGGAGCGAACGCGATCCGGGAACCCCACCCGGTCGAGGTGGTCTCGCTGGTCGCGCGGGAGGGCGCGGTCTCCTCGGCCGAGCAAGCCGACAGGATCGCCGCGGAGGTGGCCGAGAGCGCCGCGAACCTCGCGTTCGCCCGGGCCGCCGGATCGTCGGAGATCGACGCGGAGTCGGACGGTCCGGCCGAGGCGGAGACCGTCCTCGACGTCGCCGACTCGCTTCCGGGCGCCGATCCGACGAGTTCGCTGGAGCGGCTCGCGACCGAGGGCCACCCGTTCCACCCGGGCGCGAAGATCAGGCGCGGGATGACGCCGGCCGAGTCGCTGCTGTACGCGCCGGAGTTCGCCGCCGAGATCGACGTGCGGTTCGTCGCCGTCGAGCGGTCGTGGACCCTTCGGGAGGGGACCGACCGCACGTTGACCGACATCCTCGTCGACAGCTTCCCCGGCCTCGAAGCCGCCCTGGAGCGGGCGATCCCGTCGGGTCGCTCGCCGGACGAGTTCTCGGCGATCCCGATCCACCCCTGGCAGTTCTACCGCGTGATTCCCGATCGGTACGCCGACCGGATCGAGGCGGGGCGAGTGGTGCCGATCGCCGACTTCTCGTGGCCGGCGACGCCGCTGAGCAACCTCCGAACGGTGGTGCCGCGCGCGCCGGACGGGTCCGACGCGGGGCACCCGCCGCACGATCCGGGAGCCCGACCGTCGCCGCACCTCAAGCTGGCGGTCGACGTACAGCTGACGAACGTCGTCCGGACGGTCTCCCCGCAGGCGGTCTCGAACGGGCCCCGGGTGACCGAACTGCTGGAGGACATCTGGGAGCGCGAGTCGTTCGAACGCCTCGGCGTGTGCCGGGAGCTCGCTGCGGCGTGTTACCACGCCCCGGGCGGCCCGCATCCCGACGGCGAGCACTTCGACGACGCGCGACACCTCTCGGGACTGGCCCGCCAGAACCCGTACGCGCACCCGCTGGTCCCGGACGGGGCGATCCCGGTCTCCGTGGGGAGCCTGCTCGCCACCTCGCCCGTCACGGGCCGCCCGATCGTCCGCGACGCGATCGATCGGTTCGCGGTCGGACGTGACGGGGTCGGCCCGCGAGACGTCGGCGTCGCCGGCGAACCGGGCGAACCGTCGGCGGCCGACGACCCGACCGTCGCGCGTGCCTTCTTCGAAACCTACGTCGACGCGGTCGTCCCCGAACAGCTGGAGCTCCTGAGCGCGTACGGCGTCGCGCTGGAGTCGCACCCGCAGAACTCCGTCGTCGTCCTGGACGGCGGGCGGCCGGTCGCCGCGCTGGTCCGCGATCTCGGCGGGATCCGCGTGCTCGACGAGCGTCTCGCCTCTCGCGAGCTCGCGTTCGACGCCTATCCCGACTCCGACCTCGACGCGGACGAGGAACGGGACCTCTACGACAAGCTCTACTACGCGCTCTTCCAGAACCACTTCGGCGAGCTGATCGCGACGCTCGCCGAGCACGCGGCGCTCTCGGAGGGGGACTGCTGGGCGCACCTCCGGGACCGCTGCGCGGAAACCTTCGAGACGCTGAGAGCGAACCCGAACGTCCCCGGCGGGCGCGTCGATCGCGACGAGGCCGCGCTGTTCGCGGATCAGACGACCCACAAGGCGCTGACCGCGATGCGCCTGCGGGGAAAGCGCCACGAGTACGTGACGAGTCGCGTGTCGAACCCGCTGGCGTCGCGGAACGAGTAGTTCCCAGCACCCCGTTCGCCGTCCCCGTTCGCTGCAGCCCCCGGGACTTCGAGGAGAGAGCGGTAGCGCGCTCGCGCGATACGACCGGTTCTGGTGGTTACGTCGTCCCGCGGGCGATCGTCACCGACACCGGCGAGTTCCGGATCACCTCCTCCGCCACGCTCCCGACCAGGATCCGCGACAGGCCCGACCGACCGTGGCTACCCATGACGACGTGATCGACGTCCCGGTCGACCGCGAACCGGCGGATCTCGCGGGCCGGCTGGCCGCGGACGACCCGGGTCTCGATCGTCCGCCCGCACTCGGCCGCGATCTCGTGGGCGTCGGCGAAGAGCCCCTCGGCGAGTTCGTCTTCGGCCACCTGGAGGTCCTCCGTGCCGGCGCCGTCGATCGCGCTTCCGGCGTCGCTCGCGTCGAGGACGTGCAGGACGACGAGTTCGGCGTCGGAAAACAGCGAACAGGCCTCCTCGAGCGCGGTCCTTGCGGGTTCGGAGTCGTCGAACGGGACGAGTACCCGGTCGGTCATGCGGCCTTCCACCACGCCCAGCGGTAAAACCTTGCGAGCGGAAGGGTGCGATTATCGCCTCACTCGAGATCGGTCCCGGCCTCCCTCGCGACCGTGACGGTGACCGGCGCCTCCCGGATCACCCCTTCCGCGACGCTTCCGACGAGGATCCGCGACAGCCCCGAGCGCCCGTGGCTGCCCATCACGACGTGATCGACGTCGCGTTCGGCGGCGTAGTCGACGATCGTCGGCACCGGGCGGCCGACCTCGATCGCGGTTTCGATCTCGGCGCCGCGCTCGGCGGCGGTCTCTTCCGCCTCCGCGAGCAGCTCGCGTCCCGCCTCCTTCTCGCTCTCGACGACGCTCCCCGCGGCGGCCCCTTCCATCCCGTAGCTCGAAGCGGTCGGTTCCACCACGTGCAGCGCCACCACCTCGGCGGCGTCGAACGTCTCGATCACCTCCCGAAGGGCGGCGCGGGCCGGTTCGGAATCGTCGATCGGAACGAGGACGCGTCCGCTCATGGGGGACGTACGGTCCGCCGACGGGTATAGGCTGGGCCGACCGGTTAGCGGTCGAGCGCGCTCGCCGCACGCTCCAGCGCCGCGTCGATGCGCTCGCGCTCGCGACGCAGGCTCGTCAGCTCCTCCTCGACGCCGCCTTCGGCGAGGCGATCGCGCTCCTCGTCGGACAGCCCCTCGCGCGCGGTCGCGGCGGTCTGCAGCCGATCGTAGTCGGGATCGCGGGTCAGGTCGCGGATCTCGCGGAGCAACCCGACGACCTCGTCGCCGCTCACGGCTCCCCCCGGTCGCCGTTCGCCGTTCCGAGGTGGTTCGCTGTCGCTCACCACCTCGCGCGCGATCCGGGCGACCAGCGGCCGCAGCTCCCGGATCCGGTAGCGCAGCTCGGCCGCGGGCGCGGGGGGCCAGTCGATCGTCAGGGGTTCGGCGTCGATCCGCTGGAGGTAGGTTCGTCGGGTGGCGACCTGGCGCTTGAGCGCGTCGGCGTCGTCGACGTGGTGGGACAGCTTCGAGCGCGAGTACTCGGCGTACTCGAGCAGTTCGGGGACCGTCAGCTCGCCGGCGTCGTTCGACTCGACGTACTCCCGAACGTCCTCGGGCGGGCGGTCGAACGGCACCAGCGGGAACCACCGGGTCCGCTCGAGGAAGGCAAAGAGTTCCCTCGCCGGCGCGGACGATCGATACTCGGCGAACGCCTCGCGGACGGCCTCGTCGTAGGTCGCGATCGGCTCCCGGAGGCGCTCGACCGGCGCGTCGAGGTCGACGTCGGCGAGTTCCAGCAGTCGCTCGCGGCGCTCGATCTCCTCTTCGAGGTCCGAACAGTGACGATTGGCGGCCTTTCGGGCGTCCGCGAGCGCCTCGCGGGCGGCCTCGCGCTCTTCGACGAGGTCGGCGTACTCCTCGGCGGGCGCGAGCGCGTCGCGGGCGCGCTCGAAGTCGCGCTCGGAGAGGCGGCGCTTGTCGATCGCGTCCCGGGCGGACTCGAACGGTCCGGAGTCGGCCAGCTCGTCCGGCAGGTTTCCGACCAGCGTCGCGAACTGCCCCTCGAGCTGGACGTACGCCTTGAAATTCTCGCGGCCGGTCCCCGTCGCGCGGTCCTCGTAGTGGTCGAGCAGCTGGCGCGCGTTCCGGTAGGCCTCGGCGCCGCGCTCGACGGCGTCCTCGCCCTCGCGCTCGATCCGGTCGGCGACGGTCTCGTAGCCCTCGATCGCCGACGCCAGCCGGTCGATCGCCTCCGAAGCGTCGCTCCCCGTCCCGGACGCGGCGGCGCTCGACCCGACGGATCGATGCCGGTCACTCATGGTCACTCGTAGACGGCCTCGGGATCGAAGACGCGCTCGCCCACCCGCTCGCCGTCGACGGTCCGGTAGAAGCACGACCGGTGGCCGGAGTGACAGGCGCCGCCCGCCTGCTCGACGACGTAGAGGAGGGCGTCGGCGTCGCAGTCGACGCGAACGTCCTCGACGCGCTGGACGTGGCCGCTCGAACGTCCCTTCTGCCAAAGTTCGTCCCGGCTCCGGGAGTGGTAGTGGGCCAGTCCGGTCTCCCTAGTGCGCGCGAGCGCCTCGGGCGAGACGTACGCGAGCATCAGCACCTCACCCGAATCGGCGTCCTGGGCGACGGCGGGGACCAGTCCGTCGTCGCCGAAGTCGACCTCGAGGTCGTTCATGTCCGAGGGGTGGTTCGTCACGGCGATAGGTCTTTTGTCGGCGAGGCGGTGAGCGTAGCGAACCGCCTCGGGATTGCGAACGGCGAGACGGCGAGTGCAACGAGCCGTCTCGATGTGGCGAGCGGCGAACGAAGTGAGCCGTGAGCGGGCACTCCGGCCGGCCCCGTTCCAGCCGGTTCGGTGGTCATCGGTTTACCGGACGTCCGTTTTCACCGTCGCCGTCCGGGTCGTCCGCGGCTTCGAGCGGCCGTCACGCCCGGGATCGTGGAATCGACGGGACGGCCGATCGTGGCCCCAATACGGGTCACGAGCCGACAGCTGGGCGGAGGGCAGTCGCTCGTAGAAACGGAGTCTCGATCCCGACTAGGGCACTTGAATTGATAGGTCTTGTGGTAACGCTGTACGGTAGCGTCAGAACTTGTACCCCCCGAATCCTACGAAATCGTGCCGATGAACGAACGAATCCTGGCGGCGATCGAGGCGAGAGGTCGGGACCTCGAGGTCCTGCGCACGCTCCACGACGTGCCGCCCCACGAGGTGTACGAGATCGAGTTCGACGGGCGGCGGGCCGTCTGCAAAGTGTCGGTCGCACCGCGGGGATCCGCCGGCGTCGAAGGGCGCGCGCTCCGACGCGTCGGTCGCGAGACCTCGATCCCGGTCCCCGACGTGCTCGACGTGGGCGAGGACTGGTTCGTCGCGGCCTACCGCGAGGAGGCGCCGGGCGACGTCCCGGACGACGAGAAGCGACTTCGCGAGGGGTGGCTCCGGGCGGCCGGACGCACCCTGGCGCGGCTCCACGAGGAGGCGACGTTCGATCGACCCGGACTGCTGGCGGTCGACGGCGATCCGACCGATTCCGCGAGTGGCCTCCGGGTCGAGGCGGCGGTCGACGCGACCTGGCCCGACGCCCTCGACGACCAGCTGGCCGTCTACGAGCGATCGGTCGCGGGGACCGGATACGCGAACGCGGTCGCCGGGGCGCGGGAGTTTCTACGAGCGCACGCCGATCGCTTCGACGTGCTCGAGGAGGGGTCGGCACCGCTCCTCCACGGCTGGTTCACTCCGGACCACGTCGCGGTGGCGGACGGCGAGCCGACGTGCGTGATCGACTTCGAGCACGCCCTCGCCGGGAGTCCCGAGTGGGACTACTGGCGGACCGCGGTGCCGCTATTCGTTGGCGGCAACTGGAAGCAGCCCGACGACGCCGAAGCGCAATTCCGGAGCGCCTACGAATCCGTCCGGCCGCTCCCCGACGGGTTCGACGATCGAGGCGAGTCCTACCGCGCGTTCGTGGCCGCGTCGCACTTCGACTCGCTCGCCACACAGCGCGGAATTCACGAGGAGACGCGCGAGATCGCGGAATTCCTGGTTGAGTACGTCGACGAGACGCTCGACTCCTGCCGGGATCGGTGGCGTTGAACGAAAACGACGAGCGTACGACGAGCGTCGGTCACCGCCCCAGCGCCGCAAGCGCCTCGGCCGCCTCGCGCGCCGCCTGGAGGCACTCGCGGGCGTAGCGCGGGTCGTCGGTTTCGGCCGCTTCGCGGGAGAAGCGCTCCAGCGCGGCGACGAGCGAGTCGCGGGCGCCGGCGAGGTCGCCGACCACGCGACCGCCGGTCGCGGGGCGGATCCCGTCCGGCCCGTGACCCGGGCTTCGGTCCGCGCGGTCGCCGGAGGAACCGGCCGGCTCGCCTTCGACGCCCGGATTCGCCGGCGACTCCGCGGCATCGAACGACCGGACGTCGTCCGCGGACGGCCGCGCGCCCGGCTCGGATTCCGCCGTGCGGTCGTCGTCGACCGCTCCGCGATCGGTCGCCGGCCGGTCCGCCGCGGCGTTCCCACCGGCGGCGTCCCTATCAGCGGCGTTCACGTCAGCGGCGTCGCCGTCAACGGCATCGGTCGCCGGCAGGTCCGCGGCAGGCGGGGTCGATCCGTCTCCGGCCTCCCCGACCGAGGCTTCGACCCCCTCGGGACCGCCGTGACAGCTCGGACAGAAGGTCGTCCCGTCCTGCTGGAAGAAGGGGTCGCCGCAGGTCCCGCAGTGGGTGTTGGTCATCGTCGCGCCCTTCAACAGGAGGTCGCTCATCCGCTGGGTGGCCTCCCGCTCGCGCTCGTCGCGCTCGTACTTCTCCCTGAGTTCCTCCCGGAGGGCCTCCTTGTCGATCCCTCCGTCGTCGTCCGTCTCGCTCATGTGGGTGCCAACGGGCTACGGCGTCGAAAAGGCTGCGAATGCGAGGAACCGAGCGGCGCGCGGTTCGACGCGAGCGCCGCGAGCGAGAACCGCGCGCAGCGAGGTTCCTCGGATACGCGAGCGGTGACCGCAGGGAGCCGCGAGCGCCGAGAGACCCCGTCCTGCGAGGATCACCGGACCCGCGAGCGGCGCGCGGTTCGACGCGAGCGCCGCTAGCGAGAACCGCGGAGAAGCGAACGTCGACCGGCGGGAGCCGTGAGCAGAGCGAGGATCGTGCGAACCGAGGTCCTCGAACGCGCGAGTCGCGGCCGCCGGAGGTAATCGGGTTCGCCGACGGCGGTGACGGCGCGCCGCACCCCGCTCGGTTCCACAAGACATTTGCCGACCGGTCGGGTTTCCAACACATGATGCGGCGAACCGTGCTCGCGGCAACCGGGGTTTCGGCCGCCGGTCTCGTCGGATGTCTCGATCGCATCGGCGCGGGCGGGCCACCGGATACCGTGACCTGTACCGCCGACTTCGTTCCGTACGTCATGCTCCCCGTGGAAGTCGCGAACGAAGTGGACGCCGCGTTCGCGGACGGAGCGTACGAAACCGACGGAGAGCTCTATTACGACGACGCGGTCGAGCGGGACGCGATCCTCTGGTACGCCGGCCACGACGAGCGAGGGTACGCGCTGGGGGAGGGGAGCGAGTATTACGAGTCGCGGATCGCGACGGAGGACGGTACCACCGTCCTCTCGTTCGAGAAAGCGGCGCCCTCCCTGGGTTCGCGGGTCGCGCTGATCCTTCGCAACCGGACCGAGGAAACGGTCGACGTCGCCGTGTCGATCGCGGCCGTCGACGAGGATCGCAGTCTCCGGGAGGAATCCGCGACCGTCGCCGCGGATTCGACCGAACGCGTCCCGATCTCCTCGGAACTGGGGGACTACGACGTGACGATCGACGTCGACGATCGGACGGCGCGCACGGAAACGCTCCCCGTCACCCCGGCGGGAGGCGATACGGAGGTGCAGATCCGGAACGACGACGTTTCGATCTGGACCGGCGGATGGGACCGCGGGGAGCCGCTCCCGTGTTTCGACGCCGGCGGCTGGTGGCCGGACGACCGGGGAGCGGCGGCGGATATGTAGCCGCGGAACGCGCGTCGAACCCCCGTCCCGTCGATCGGCCGACCGCGTCGTTTCGTTGCCGTCGGCGTCCGTTTCGAAGGGGCGACGGCAGCGGTAGGCGCCGTCCGTTTCGACGGTTCGACGGCGGCGGTGGGGGTCGGCCGGCGATTCGCGGGCGACGGCGGCCCGACTCACTCCGTCCGCTTGAACATCCCCTTCGAGGCGGGCCTGGTCTCCGCGAAGCCGAAGCGCTCGTAGAAGCCGTCGACGTCCGCCAGCAGGTTGACGTACGCTCGCGGCGGGGCGGTCTCGGTCACCCACCGGTCGAGCGCGGTCGTGACCGCGGTGCCCACGCCCCGTCCCTGGTGGTCGGGGTGGACGGCCATGTCGGAGATCTGGTAGACGGTGCCGTCGTCGCCAACCACGCGGCCCATCCCGACGACCGCCTCGGTCGGCTCGTGGACGGCGACGACGCCGTACAGCGAGTTCGGGAGGCCTCGCTCGATCCCCGCCGTCGACCGCGGTGCCATGTCGGCCGCCTCGCGGAGGCGAGCGAACGTCTCGGGGTCGGGGAGTTCCTCGCGGATCTCGTAGCCGTCGGGTGCGCCGACGTCGATCATATCCGGGACTCGGAGGGCGGGAAATTGAGCGTGTCGGGTCGCATCCGGGCGGCCGACCCGCGGCGGTCCCCGAGCCGTCACCCGCTCAGCGCCCCCTCCAGCAGCTCGACCGCCGCCGCCGGGTCCGCGGCCGTCTCGATCTCGAGTCCCGCGACCTCGTGAGTGTCGAGGCCGACCACGGGCCGGTCGTGGATCGCCGCGAAGCCGATCTCGGTGAGCGTGCCGGGGCCGCCCGAGAGCGCGATCACGCCGTCACCGTTCAGCGGGACGAGCGCGTTGCGCGCGTGGCCGAGTCCGGTCGCGACGACGACGTCGACGTGCGGGTTGGCCGCCTCCCGGTTCGGGCCCGGAAGGATGCCGATCGTCTCCCCGCCTTCGGATTTCGCGCCCCGACAGACCGCCTCCATGGTTCCGCCGCGGCCGCCGCAGACGACGGCGTGTCCCCGGCGGCCGAGCTCCCGGCCGACGGCCTCGGCCAGGTCCGCCTGTTCGTCCGTGATCGTTCCGCCGCCGATGACGCTGACGCGCATACCGAACGCAGGGGCGGCGAGCGTAATGGCGGATTCGATCCCCGCGGCCCGAGACGGTCCCGTGGCCCGAGACGGTCCCGCGACCCGAGACGGTCCCGCGACCCGAGACGGCCCCGCGGCCCGAGACGGTCCTCCGGTCACTCAACGGCGTCGGTGCCGAACGAGCAGCACCGCGGCCAGCAGGACGCCGAGCGCCGGGAACGCGGCGAGCGAGGCGAACAGGAGTCCGGTCCCGCCGTAGGTGAGGGCGATCCCGGCGATCGAGGCCCCGACGGCGCCGATCCCGAAGACGCCGAGGTAGGTGACGCCGAAGGAGAGCCCCTGGACGTCGGCGGCGGCGTACTCGCCGATCAGCGCCTGGTGGATCGGCGCCTCCATGTAGACGAAAAAGCCGAGCGCGGCGCAGACGAGCAGCGTCGCCGCGAGGCCGGCCGCGGTCGCGAGCGGGAACAGGAGGGTCACGACGAGCAGGGCGAGGAGCGCGAGGACGATCAGCCGTTCGGGTGCGCGGCGATCGCTCAGCGTCCCGCCGACGTACTGGCCGACGGCGCCGATCAGCAGCAAGCCGACGTAGACGTACTGGCCGGGTTCGAACGTCTCCTCGCCGACGTCGACGGGTTCGAGGACGGGAAGCCCGGCGAGGACGTCCGGCAGGAAGGTGAACACGCCCCGGTAGTACGTGCCCGCCAGGACCGCGATGGCGAACACGAGCGCGAAGCCGCCGACGAACAGCAGTCGGGT
>SKPV01000248.1 GCA_007119345.1 Halovivax sp. | reverse complement strand
GACCGTCGCGTCCGATTCGCCGGGTGACCGTCGCATCCGATTCGCTCGTGCTCGCGAAGCTGGTTCCCTCGATCGTCTCGTTGACGCGCTCGGCGACAGGTGGACAGTTCAATACGTCCGGACCTCGTAGGACCACTCGATGGATCGAACCACCAGAGTCCAGGCCCAGGACGTGATGTCTACGCCGCTCGAGACGGTCTCCAGCGGGGCGACGGTCCAGGAGGCCGCGAGCCGGATGCGCGAAGAGGAGATCTCCGCGCTGGTCGTGACGACCGATCCGCCGTCGATCGTCACCAGCACCGACGTGCTCGCGGTCGCCGCTGAGGGCCGAAACCCCGGGGACGTGCCCGTCACCGACGTGATGACCGAGTCCGTCGAGACCGTCCCGCCGGAGATCTACCTCGAGGAGGTCGCGGCGATGATGACCAGCTTCGGGATCAAACACCTGCCGGTGGTCGCGAGCGACGACGAGTACGTCGGGATGGTCTCCTCGACGGACGTGACGGAACAACTCTCCTGAACGGCGGGGAGGGAAACGGCTCGTTCGTCGGCTGGGCACTCGCCCGACGCTAGTCGGCGCTCGGGATCGCCGAGTCGTCGACGTAGGGCAACTCCCGGGCCGTCTTCCGGACTTCGCCGGCGTTCGCTTTCATCAGGGCCGTCGTGTCCCAGACGCCCTCGACGAGCGCCGTTCGCTGGGCGTCGTCGACGTCGACGTCGATCGTCCGGTCGCCGTAGGAAACCGTCTCGCCCTCGACGTCGACGGCGAGCACCGCGTCGGGATGGTCCTCGATCCAGTTCTGGAGTCCCCGGACCGTCTCCGCGTCGGCGGTCACGGTCGGGATGCCGAGCGCGAGGCAGTTGCCCGCGAAGATCTCGGCGAAACTCTCGCCGATCAGCGCGTCGATTCCCCACCGCAGTAGCGCCTGTGGCGCGTGCTCGCGGGAGGAGCCGCAGCCGAAGTTCGCGTTGACGACCGCGATCGAAGCATCCTGGTAGCGCCCCTCGTTCATCGGGTGATCCTTCTGCTCGTCGTTCTCGTCGAATCGCCGGTCGAAGAACGCGAACTCGCCCAGTCCGTCGAAGGTGACGACCTTCATGAACCGGGCGGGGATGATCTGGTCCGTGTCGACGTCGTTGCCCCGGATCGGGACGGCCGTCCCGGAGACGCGGTCGACTTCGGGGATCTCCACTTCTTCGGTGTCGGTCGCGGTTTCGCCGCTCTCACGTTTCGAGGAGTCGCCCGCTCGCGCGTCGCTCGCCCGTCCCGAGGCCTCCCGTTGGTCGGCCTCGCTGCGTTCGTCCTCCCGGTTCATACCGTCGTCACCTCCTGCAGCTCGCGAACGTCCGTTACTTCCCCGGATACCGCCGCCGCGGCCACCATCTGGGGGTTCATCAGGACGGTCCGGCCGTCCTTGCTCCCCTGGCGGCCGACGAAGTTCCGGTTCGAGGAGGAGGCGCAGGCCTCGTCGCCCTCGAGCTGGTCCTCGTTCATCCCGAGACACATCGAACAGCCGGCGTTGCGCCAGTCGAAGCCGGCGTCCTCGAAGATCTCGCGGAGTCCCTCCGCTTCGGCCGCCCGCTGTACGCGCTGGCTTCCGGGGACGACCAGCGCGCGGACGTCCGGGTGGACCTCCCGGCCCTCGACGATCCGGGCCGCGCGGCGGAGGTCCGGCAGGCGGGCGTTCGTGCACGAGCCCAGGAACGCGACGTCGACTGGGTAGCCGTCCATCGTCTCGCCGGGCTCGACGCGCATGTGCTCCTGGGCGCGCCGGGCGGTGTCCTGCTTGTCCTCGGGGAGGGCCTCGGGTGCGGGGATCGGCTCCGTGACCCCGACGCCCTGGGCGGGCGTCGTCCCCCAGGTGACGACGGGTACGAGTTCGGTCGCGTCGATGGTGACGACGTCGTCGTACTCGGCGTCGTCGTCCGATCTGATCGACTCCCAGTAGGGTTTCAGCTCGTCGAACTTCTCGGGGCGTGCCCGGAAGTAGTCGGTCTCGCGCAACCACTCGTAGGTCGTCTCGTCGGGCTCGACGTATCCCGCGCGGGCGCCGCCTTCGATCGACATGTTGCAGATCGACATGCGACCCTCCATCCCGAGGTTATCGATCGCCTCGCCGGCGTACTCGTAGACGTAGCCGACGCCGCCCTCGGTCCCGAGCCGGCGGACGATCTCGAGGACGACGTCTTTCGCTTCGACGCCCGCGCCGAGCTCGCCGTCGACCCGGATCTTGCGCACCCGCCGTTTCTCCATGGCGACGGTGCCCGTCGCGAGCACGTCGCGGATCTGGCTGGTGCCGATCCCGAACGCGAGCGCGCCGAACGCGCCGTGGGTCGAGGTGTGGCTGTCGCCGCAGACGATCGTCTTTCCCGGCTGGGTCAGCCCCTGCTCCGGGCCGATCACGTGGACGATGCCCTGGTCTCCCGAGTCGGGATGGGAGAACTCGATGCCCGCCTCGCGGACGTTCGCCTCGAGCTCGGCCATCATCTCCTCGGCCGCGTCGTCGGCGTAGGGCCGATCCTGGTCGGCCGTCGGCACGATGTGGTCGACCGTCGCGTGGGTCAGCCCGGGGTAGGCGACCTCGAGGTCGCGTTCTCGGAGCATGCCGAACGCTTGCGGGCTGGTCACCTCGTGGATCAGGTGGAGGCCGACGAACAGCTGGTCCTGTCCCGTCGGCAGCGTCGTCACGCGGTGGCGCTCCCAGACCTCGTCGTAGAGGGTGCCCTCGCTCATTCCTCGCTCTCGACGGTTTCTTCGCGCCCGCCGCGTTCGAAGACGCGATTGGCGTCGGCCGCCTCCTTCGGCGGCGTGTGATCGACGTCCCGCATTCGATCGGTCGATCGGTCATCATCCTTCGGATCGTCCTCCTCGGGGGCACTCGTCTCGTCGGCGCCGTCGTCGGTGCGCTCCGATTCCGCGGCCGATCGGCCGCCGTCGGTCCTGACGATCGGACCGCGGTTGAAGAACTCGCCGGCGGGCTCCCCGGTGTAGGGATTACGGTGGCTGATCTCGCCCATCGTCTTCGGCGGTCGGTTCTCCGCGGGGTCGTTCGCTGCCGGTCGGTTATCGGTCGATCGCATCTCGGTCGATCGCATCTCGGTCGATCGCATCTCGGTCGATCGCATCTCGGTCGATCGCATCTCGGTCGATCGCATCTCGGTCGGTCGGTTCGTCGTCGATTCGTTCGGGGTCGGTCGGTCTCGGGTCGGGTCGGTCGGGTTCATCGTCGGAGTCGGGTGTTTTCGGTTAGTTCGGGGCGGTCGGTGGCTCGGCTCGATCAGTCGTCCGCGCGCACGTGCGTACGGTCGTCCTCGTTCTCGTTCGATTCGTCCTCGGGGGCTTCTTCGGCGTCCGCCCAGGCGAACAGCGCCCGGAGCCGGTCGCCGACCGCCTCGATCTCGTGGCTCTCCTCGGCGTCCTTGAGCTGGGTGTACACTGGTCTGTTCGCCTGGTTCTCGGTGATCCACTCCCTGGCGAAGTCGCCGTTCTGGACCTCCTCGAGGATCGCTTCCATGTTCTCGCGGGCGTGATCGTCGACGACGCGGTCGCCCCGGGTGAGCCCGCCGTACTCGGCGGTGTCGCTCACGGAGTCCCACATCGCGCCGATCCCGCCCTCGTACATGAGGTCGACGATCAGCTTCATCTCGTTCAGGCACTCGAAGTAGGCCATCTCCTCGCTGTAGCCGGCGTCGACCAGGGTCTCGTAGCCGGCCTTGATCAGCTCGGCGATGCCGCCACAGAGGACGGCCTGCTCGCCGAAGAGGTCGGTCTCGGTCTCCTCGCGGAACGTCGTCTCGACGACGCCCGCGCGGGTGCAGCCGATCGCCTTGCCGTAGGCGAGGGCGCGTTCCTTCGCTTCGCCGGTGGCGTCCCGGTAGACCGCGAGTAGGCCCGGCGTCCCCTCGCCGTTCTCGTAGTTGCGCCGCACGAGGTGGCCGGGGGACTTCGGCGCGATCATCGTCACGTCGACGTCCGCCGCCGGTCGGATCTGGTTGTAGTGAATGTTGAACCCGTGGGCGAACTGGAGGGTGTCGCCGGGCTCGAGGTGGGGCTCGATCTCCTCGTAGACGGCGGGCTGGGCGGTGTCGGGGACGAGCAGAGATACGACGTCCGCGCGCGCGGCCGCTTCAGCAGGGGTCGCCACGTCGAGACCGTCCTGGCGGGCCGCCGAGCGCGAGCTCGACTCCTCGCGCAGGCCGACCACGACGTCGACGCCGCTGTCGGCGAGGTTCTGGGCGTGGGCGTGGCCCTGGCTGCCGTAGCCGAGGACGGCTACGGTGGCGTTTTCGAGGAGCGATTCGTCCGCGTCCGCGTCGTAGTAGATTTCGGTGGTGAAGTCGTCTGTCATGGTTTCTCGTCGTCAGTCGTCCGCCGGCTGGGGGCTCGATCGCTGGTTCGTCGATTCCTCGACGGTCGAGGCGGGGCTCGCGGTCTCGTCGGTGCCGCGGGCGAGCGCGGTGGTGCCCGTTCGGGCGAGCTCCCGGATGCCGAAGCGCCCGAACGCGTCGATCGCCGCCTCGATCTTCTGGCGGCTGCCGGTCACCTCGAACGTCGCCGTCTCGGGGGTCGCGTCGACGCTCTTGGCGCCGTACATCTCCGCGACGGCGACGACCTCGTCGGGTCGCTCGGCGTCGACCTTCACGAGCGCCAGTTCCCGGCGCATCGCGTCTGGCTCGAGCTCGCGCACCGCGCGAACGGGGACGAGCTTCCGGAGCTGCTTTTTGACCTGCTCGATGCCGGGATCGGGCTCCTCGACGACCAGCGTGATCCGCGCGAGGCGCTCGTCGTCGGTCGGGCCGACGGTGAGGCTCTCGATGTTGAACTGCCGACGCGAGAAGAGCCCGGAGACGTCCGAGAGAACGCCGGGCTCGTGGGTGACCAGCGCGGAGATGACCGTTCGGCGGGGCTCGCGGCGGGCCTCGACGGCCGGGTCGACGCGGATGCCGAGCTCGTTGCGCCGGCCGTCCGGCGTCGGCCGTTCGTCGGGGGTCGGCCCGTCGAATCCCTCGGTCACGCGAACCACCCCGAGGTTCGCGTGACGCCGGAAGAGCGCGGTCTTTCGGCACTCATAGCTGCTCCTCCGAGAGGGCAAATCTGCCGTTGTCGCCGCCGCTCGGGACCATCGGGTAGACGTCCGCCCGGGGATCGATGTGGACGTCGATCACCGAGGGGCCGTCGTACGCGAGAGCCGCCTCGATCGTGTCGGCGACATCGTCGTAGCCGTCGATTCGGAAGCCGCGCGCGCCGAAGGCCTCGGCGAGTTTGTCGAACTCCGGACACCAATTGTACTCCGAGGCGGCGTGACGGCCCTCGAAGAAGGCGTCCTGCCACTGGCGGACCATGCCGATGTACTCGTTGTTGAGCACGGCCACCGTGATGTCGAGGTTCTCCCGGACCGCGACGGACAGCTCCTGGAGCGTCATCAGGAACGAGCCGTCGCCGTCGACGCAGACGACCTCCTGATCGTCGTCGGCCGCCAGCCGGGCGCCGATCGCCGCGGGCAGGCCGTAGCCCATCGCGCCCAGCCCGTGGCTGGACACCCAGGTTCGGGGCTCGGTGAACGTCCAGTACTGGCAGGCCCACATCTGGTGCTGGCCGACGCCGGTCGTGACGACCGCGCGGTCGCTCGTGGCCGCGTCGAGGGCCTCCACGACGAACTCCGGCCGCAGCGGTTCGTCGGCCGGCGCGTCGTAGGCCATCGAGTACTCGGACTTCCACTGCTGGCACTGGGCGCGCCACTTCGAGGCGGGCGGCGAGGTCTCGACCGCGTCGGCGAGCTGGGTGACCACGGTGGCTGCGTCGCCGACCAGCGGGTACTCCGCGTGGACGTTCTTCGAGATCTCGGCCGGATCGATGTCGACGTGGATGACCTCGGCGTCGGGCGCGAACGTCTCGATGCCGCCGGTGAGGCGGTCGTCGAACCGCGTGCCGACGGCGAGCAGCGTGTCGCAGTGGGTGATCGCCATGTTGGCGTAGCCCGTGCCGTGCATCCCGGCCATCTCCATCGCCAGCTCGTGGTCCTCGGGGAACGAGCCGAGTCCGGGCATGGTCGTGACGACGGGAATCTCGTGTTCCGTGGCGAACGCGCGGCACTCCGCGCTCGCCTCGCCCTTGATGACGCCGCCGCCGAGCAGCATCACCGGCCGTTCCGACGTTTCGACGCGGCGGGCCGCGGCCTCGACGATGTCGGGATCGGCTCGGTCGCGGTGGTCGTAGCCCTCGGGCGTCCGGGGCTCGGTCGGTTCCCGATCCGTGGCCGCCTTGGTGACGTCCTTCGGGAGGTCGACGAGCGTCGGCCCGGGTCGGCCCTCGCGGGCGAGCGCGAACGCCTCGCCGACGTCGTCGCCGACCCGGTCGGGGTCGCTCGCGAAGGTGTTGGCTTTGGTGATCGGCGTCGTGACGCCGGTGGTGTCGGTCTCCTGGAAGGCGTCGTTGCCGACGAAGGCGGTGGGGACCTGGCCGGTCAGCGCGATCAGGGGATCCGAGTCCATGTCGGCGTCGGCGAGGCCCGTGACGAGGTTGGTCGCCCCCGGCCCCGAGGTGGCCAGACAGACGCCCGGCTCGCCGGAGACGATGCCGTACGCGTCGGCCGCGTGGGCCGCACCCTGCTCGTGGGCCATCGTCACGTGGGCGATCTCGGAGTCGTAGAGGGCGTCGTAGACGGGCATGATCGCGCCGCCCTGCACGCCGAAGGCGTACTCGACGCCCGCGGTCTCGAGGGCGCGGACGACCGCTTCGGCGCCGTTCGTGACCGGCGGTCGCCTCGCCTCGTCCGGCTGGTCGGACGTCTCGGACGGGTTCGTTCGGCTCGTCGATGCGTCGGTTTCGTGCTCCGGTTCGACCGGTTTCGCGCGCTCGCTCATCGGTCACCTCCGCCGGGGACGCGGTGCGGGTCGGTTCGTCGTCGATATCGGTGTGCTGTCATCTGGTGGGTGGCTGGCCGCAGTACTGCTCGCTGGGGAATCGGTACGAATTCGGGACGGAGAGGGGGTGGTGTAGGGGCTAGGCGGCCCCTACAATAACGAGCGAGGCGGACGCGCCGGTGTCGGCCGTGCGAGCCGAAGCGGGTGCGCGTCGCGTCATTACCAACATCGTAGTGACCCCGACGGATATAACCCTTGTGCGCCGGGCAATCGTTGCGCCGGTCTCGCGTTCGTCGCGGGGTTCGGGTTCGCCGTCCGACGCGCGCTGGTCGCCGG
>SKPV01000216.1 GCA_007119345.1 Halovivax sp. | reverse complement strand
CGACGTTCGCCGCCAGCGCGGGGCCGATGAGCGGGGCGATGACCATCGAGCCGACCACGACCGCCGGCGAGTCCGCCAGGAGCCCGGCGGTGGCGACGACGGCGCTGATGAGCAACATCGTGACGTAGATGGGAAACGCCGGCGTGAGCTCCTCGGCTTTCGTCCGGAGGACCTGCCGCGAGGTTCGCGACCCCTTCGTGCCGCCGTGACTGTGTTGGTCGAGGAGATCGTCGAACTGCTGGGAAATGACGGTCTCCGCGTCGATGACGACGACGCTCGCGTCGTCCCCGATTCCGGCTCGATGCAGTCGATCGAGAATCGGCTCGACGGCCCGCGTCGGGAGCGGGAACCGAACGACCGCCGCGAAGCCGCGGCCGCTCGTCTCGTCGCTGACGACGTAGTCGATCCCCTCGTCGTCGAGGACGTCGAGCACCGCCCGTCGGCGCCCCTTCGGAACCGTAACCTCGAGATATCGCATGGGAAGCCAACCACCGGCGGACGTATATAACGAATAAGCAGGCACGGTCCGGGAACCGAACGGGCAGGCACGGTCCGGGAACCGAACGGGCAGGCGCGGCCCGGGAACCGGACGGACCCGCACGGTCCGGGAAACGGACGAGCGGGCGCAGCCCGGGAGCCGAACACCGGTTCCCAGCGGGCGGGGACCGAGGGTGGAGAGCCGTCCGTCTCACCACGACCGGTCGAGCCGGTCGAGGAACGCGTCGATCTCCGCCGAGGTGTTGACGGCGTGGACCGACGCCCTGATCGCGTCGGGGGCCGGCAGCGATCGCACGACGATCCCCGCCTCGCGGAGGCGGTCGACGGTCGTCTCGGGATCGTCGACCGCGACGGTTACCAGCCCGGATTCCGGCGTATCCGGGCTCAACAGCCGGTCGTCCGGAATCCCGTCGACGAGTCGATCCGCTAGCCGCCCGATCCGGCGCTCGACGGTCGACAGCCCCACGTCATCGAGCGTCTCCATCGCGGCCTGGAGTGCGACGTGGGCCGCCGGATTGGTGGTGCCGACCTCGAGGCGCGCCGCGCCGGGTTCGAACTCGTAGGGCTGGGCGGTAGGCTGGACCACGCCCCGGTAGCCGATCGCGCGGGGATCGAGTTGGTCGACGACCTCGTCGCGGACGTAGAGGAAGCCGCCGCCCCAGGTGCCGAGCAGCCACTTGTGCCCGGCGGCGGCGACGAAATCGGCGCCCCACTTCCGGACGTCGAGGGGCAGCTGGCCGGGGGTCTGGACGGCGTCGACCAGCACCATCGCCCCGGCGTCGTGGGCGATCTCGACGAGTTCCCGGATCGGGAGCCGCGTGCCGTAGCTCCACGTGAGCGCGCTGACGGACACCAGCGTCGCGCCTCGGACGGCCTCGCGATACTGATCGAGGGCGAGACGCCCGCGCTCGCTCTCGACGACGCGGACCTCGACGCCCCGCCCCCGCTCCAGTCGTTGCCAGGGGAGGATCCCCGCGGGATGTTCGAGGTCGGTCCGGACGACTACGTCGCCGGGTTCCCACGCGAGCGCGCAGGCGATCCGGTTGATGCCGTCGGTCGTGCTCTGGGTGAGCGCGATTTCCGAGGGGTCGGCGCCCACGAACGCCGCGACCGTCGCGCGGACGTCCTCGTAGGCGTCGAACGCCGCAGTGTACATCCCCTCGCCGCCCGGCGCGTCGTACTCGTGGTGCTCGAGGAACGACTCGGCGGCCTCGACGACCGGGCGGGGACTCGGCCCGCTCGCGCCGAAATTCATGTAGGTGACGTCCTCGAGCGCAGGGATCGACGCGCGAAGGTCCTCGGGCGTCACCGCCGCTCACCCGCCTCCAGTTTTCCGCGGAGTACCTTCGCCGCCGTCAGGACCGGGTCCCAGACCGGGCTGAACGGCGGGGCGTACGCCAGATCGAGCGACTCGAGTTCGGGCACGGTCGCGCCGGCGTGCAGCGCTGTCACGACCGTGTCGATCCGCTTGGCGCCTTCGCGACCGACGACCGTCCCGCCCAGCACTTGCTCGCTCTCGCGGTCGGCCACGAGCGTGACGACGAGTTCCTCGGCGCCGGGATAGTAGTGCGCTCTCGTCGAGGCCGTGATCGTGACCGAAACGGGGTCGAACCCCGCCTCGCGGGCGGCTTCGTCGTCGACGATCCCGGTTCGGGCGGCGCCGAGTTCGAACGCCTTCACGATCGCCGTGCCGGCGATCTCACCGACTTGAGTCGGCGATCCGGCGATCGTCTGCCCGATCGCCCGACCCGCCCGGTTCGCCGTGAGCGCGAGCGGGACGTGGTCGGGTTCGCCGGTGACGACGTGCGTCGCCTCCGCGCAGTCGCCCGCGGCGAAGACGTCCGCGACGTTCGTCCGGCCGTACTCGTCGGTGGCGATCGCGCCGGTGGGGCCGAGCTCGATCCCCGCTGCGGTCGCGAGATCGACGTTCGGGGCGACGCCGACGCCGACGATCGCGACGTCCGCGGCGACCGTCCCGTCCTCGAGGTGGACCCGCTCGACGCGCCGATCGCCCTCGAACCCGTCCACGGCCGTGTTGAGGTGGAGATCGACTCCCTCGCTTTCGAGGTGGTCTTCGACCTCGTCGGCGACGGCCTCGCCGAACGGCTGGAGGACGTGGGGGAGCATCTCGAAGAGTGAGACAGAAAGTCCGCGGGCCGATAGCGCCTCGGCCATCTCGACGCCGACGTAACCCCCGCCGACGATCGCGGCGGAGTCGGGTGCGTGCGCCGCGACGTAGTCGTCGATGGCGTCCGCCTCGTCCATGTCGTGGATCGTGAACACGCCGTCGAGGTCGACGCCGTCGAACGGCGGCGTGACGGCACTCGCGCCGGTGGCGATCAGGAGCCGGTCGTACGGCTGGTCGAACCGGTCGCCGTCGACGTCGACGGTGACCAGCCGCTCGTCGGGCTCGATCGCGACGACCTCGTGGCCCGTCCGCAGGTCCACGTCGCGCTCCTCGACGAACGCCTCGGGGGTCACCGCGACGAGATCGTCGAGTTCGTCGATCGCCCCTTTCACGTAGTACGGCATCCCGCAGGCGGCGTAGGAGACCCACTCGCCTTTCTCGAAGACGACGACCTCGAGGTCCGGGTCGTCGCGTTTGGCCTTGCTCGCGGCGCTCATTCCCGCGGCGTCACCGCCGATTATCACGAACGTCTCGCCCATGGTCGAGCGTAGGAACCGCGCCGCCTTAATATTTCGTAGATATCGCAATACCGGCCAATATTGTCCTCGGTACGGCGTCACCGGTTCCGGATCGTTTCGCGTCCGCCCGCGACGGCGTCCTCGGCGGTGTCCCGGGCAGTTCGTCGCCGATCTCGATCAGCCGACGGTCAGCAGCGGACGGTCGACCCGACGGACGACCCGAGCGGTCGTGGAGCCGATCACCCGCTCCGTCCCCGCGGCGCGACCCCGGGTTCCCATCGCGACGAGATCGGCGTCGACGCCCTCGGCGTACTCCAGGATCGCCTCCTCCGGGCTCCCGCGGAGCACGTCGCCGGTGACGGAGAGCCCGCGGTCGCGAGCCTCCGTCGCGAGGTCGTCGGTGGCCCGTCGGCCGCCCTCCTTGAGCAGGCCGACGATGCTCCGCGGGGCGTCCCGGAGGTCGGCGATCGTCTCGTCGACGACGTAGATCGCGTGGACGGTGGCGCCGGCCAGCTCCGCGATCGAGAGCGCGTGCTCGGCCGCCCGGTCCGCGAACTCGCTGCCGTCGGTCGGGACCACCACGTCGTCGATCGCGAGCCGGAGGTCCGCGGGGACCGTGCGATCGTCGGTCGAGCTGACCGAGAGGACGGGGACGTCCGAGAGCATGAGCACGCGCTCGGTCGTGCTCCCCAGTCGGACTCGCTCGGCTCCTCGCCGGCCGTGGGTTCCCATGACGATCAGGTCGACGTCGTGCTCGCGAGCGTACTCGCGGATCGTGCGATGGGGCTCGCCGTCGGCGACCGCCTCGACGGTCTCGACGCCGCGATCGGCGGCGCGTTCCGCGACCGCCGCCGTGGCCGCACGTCCGCGCTGTTCGACGAACTCGCGCAGGTCGTCCCGCTGACCGGGGTCGAGGTCCGCGGGTTCGGCCGGGAATTCCAGGACGTGCAGGACGTGAACGGTGGCGTCGAACGCCTCCGCGAGCGAGAACGCCCGGGCGGTTGCGGCATCGGCGCCGTCGCTCCCGTTGACGGGAAGGAGGATCGTCTCGTACATCGAGTTCCCGGAGGTACGCCGGCGACCGGGATAAAAGGGGGCGTCGCATCGATGGTTCCGGGCCGCGGCGCGCGCTCGCAGCCGGTCGGTCGGTCGGTGGCGTCGAACGGCTCGCTATCGGGAGGACGCCACGATTATCGGGCCGGGTTCCGATAGGGACCCTATGGGAGAGCACATCCTCGTTCCCGTCGACGGCTCCAGTCCGTCCCGGGCTGCGGCCGCATACGCGTGCCAGCACTTCTCCGACGCGACCGTGACGCTGCTGTACGTGATGAACCCGATGGTAGACTACAGCCGACGGAAGGCGTTTCCAGGGTATCGGGCCGACGACGAGTACAAGAACGAACGAGAGAAGGGCGAGTGGGTCCTCGAAACGGTCCGCGAAGGGCTCCCGGACGACGTCACCGTCGAAACCGAACTGGCGGCCGGCGAACCGGCGAAAACGATCATCCGGCACGCCGACGAGCACGACGTCGACGGGATCGTGATCGGCAGCCACGGCCGAGAGGGGACCGCCCGCGTCCTGCTGGGGAGCGTCACGGAGACGGTGATCCTCCGGGCGGCCGTCCCGGTGACCGTCGTTCGCCCCGAGGAGTCCTCGGACGGGTAACGGGCCCCGCGCGGACGAACCGAGACCTCGTCTGCGGGCGGGCCCACGGCGTCCGACTCGATGTCACGACGGCGTGCAGGACCGTGACATCCGACGGGGCGGTTCCCCTCGATCGAGGGCTCGCCGATCGCAACGCGATGCAACCTCTTTACGCCTCCTCGCCGTCCTAACGGGTAGAACGGCGATCTACGAGGACGTCCCGATCCCGACCGACGGACGCGAGCAGGCCGACTGGCGATCCGCGAAGGCGTCGAACTCGCGGCGCTGAGCGACGCGACGGTGGACGCGGTGTACGCCGTCGAACCGATTCGCCTCGGCGGCTTCACGGCGGGGCCGAGGCCGCGAGCGCGGAGTGGAGAGACGTGATCGAGACGCAGCGAACCGAGGGCGAGGCGGCGGTCGGGGCGGTCGCCGACGCGGCCCGCGAGAAGGGCCTGGACGTCCGCACGAGCGTCCGGCACGGCAAGCCCGCCGCCGAGATCCTCGAGTACGTCGACGAGGCCGGCGTCGACGCCGTCGTGATGGGGACCCACGGCCGCTCGGGTGCGGGCCGACTCGTCGTCGGGAGCGTCGCCGAGACCGTCGTTCCCGAGAGTCCCGTCCCCGCGATGACGGTGCGGATAAGCGACGACTGAACCTCCCGGTTCCGGATGGGTCCGCTTCCCCGAACGACTGTCAAATCGTAGCAATGGTATATCCGCTCACACGTCGTTTCATAGAGTGGTGAGTACAATGAGCACAGTTACTACCGAATCCGGTACGGTCACTCGACAAGGCGGCTGGCGGACGCTCGCACTCGCGGGGGGCGCCGTCGCCGTCGTCGGACTCCTCGCGATCGCCCTCCCGTTCGCGACGGGCGTCGCGATCACGTACGTCATCGGGGCGCTGCTGTTGCTCGGCGGGCTCGTCCACGCCGGTCACGCGTTCACCGTACGAGGGTGGAAGCGGTCGTTCTGGCAGGGGACGCTGGCCGCCGTCTCGATCGTCGCCGGCGTCGTCCTGCTGGCGAATCCGATCGTCGGGCTCCTGAGCCTCACGCTCCTGGTGATCGCGTACCTGTTGGTCGACGGCATCGCGGAACTCTGGCTGAGCCTCCGCATGGGCGACGAGTCGGGTCGCGGCTGGATCGCGGCCAGCGGCGCGCTCTCGCTCGTCCTCGCCGGCGTCCTCTGGGCCGGATTCCCGATCGACGCGCTCTGGATCGTCGGCGTCGTCGTCGGCGTGAGTCTGCTCGCGACGGGACTCTCGATGATCGCCGTCGCCAACGTCGGCCGGCACGCCGACGAGCCAGAACGGACGCCCGGGACGGAACCTCGCGGCGTCTGAGTCAGCCATTTTGCCCGCAACGCCTGAGTCAGCCATTTTTGACCAGTTCCGATCGAGCGCGATCGGTCGCGAGGTGGAGCCGAATACCCTCGCGATCGCGGGCCGGGAGCGATCGGCGCCCGCCGACCCGTCAGTAGAGTGCGATCAACAGCGCCCAGACGAGGAGCGCGTGCCAGACGATCGCGACGGCCGCGCGGTGGGGCTCGCTCGCCGGCAGCGGCGGGTTCTTGAAGAGCGCGTGCCAGACGAGCGGGGTCGCGGCGAGGAAACTCACGGTTCGCGCGTCCCGCATCGGGACCGCCGTCAGCGCGCCGACGAGCCAGCCCGCCGCGAGGACCGCCGCGATGGCGAGCAAGATCTTGTCGTAGTACTCGACCACGGTCTCTCCACCTGGGGGCATTACGGGACGAAGGCGGATAGGAACCTCCCACGATCCCGGTCGGCGGGAACCACCCCTGGCCTACTTTTCGCTGGTCGGTCTACCTCCTAGCGGCGGATCGAACCGATCGTCCGTCCGGTGATTCCAATGAAGTACAACGAATTCGTCGGACAGGTACAGCACAGGCTCGAGCTCGCGGAGCTCGGGCCCGCGGTTCGGGCGACCCGGGCGGTCCTGACGACGCTCGGCGAGCGCCTCCACGAGGGCGAGGCGACCGACCTCGCCAGCCCGCTGCCGATGGAGATCGATCGCTACCTGACCGACGCCGAGCACGGACAGCGATTCGACTACGGGGAGTTCCTCGACCGGATCGCCGACCGGCAGGGCGAGGGCGTCGACCGCTCCGACGCGAACTACCACGCCCAGCGAGTCCTGACCGTCGTCGCCGAGGTCGTCCCGCCGGGGAACCTGCGGAAGGTCCGCGACGGGCTCCCGGAGGACTACGAGAAGCTCTTCGCGCAGGTCGACGCGGCCTCGCAGTGACCGAACCGGGCGACCCGTCGGCGGCCGAGAACGATGCGCGGTCGGGCGCCGCACCGTCGGAGCGGACGGCGTCGCGAACCGCGCGGAGCCCGTCCGGGTCGGCGGCGCCGCCGGGCCCGATCAGCCGGGTCCCGCGCTCGAAATCGGCGGCCCGTGACTGGTACGACGCGCTCAGCCGCTGGTACGACGT
>SKPV01000214.1 GCA_007119345.1 Halovivax sp. | reverse complement strand
GTCCGACGCATCCGATCGAACCCAGCGCGCCGCCACGGTTCGACGCATCCGATCGACGCCAGGACGCGGCCACGGTCCGACGCATCCGATCGACGCCAGGACGCGGCCACGGTTCGAGGCCCGGACGTCGTCGCGGTCTACGTCCACCCGATACGTGTGGGTCGACCTGGCGGTGATCGGCGAGGCTCGATAGCGACCCTGCCGACACCGAAGACCGTCGCTCGCTCGCGGTCAGAAGCGTAGAAGAGATATATTCCGAGCGGCCTCGACGTCACTCCGCGCAGCAGGCGTCCTCGGCCCCGCACGCGTCGTCGATCCCGCCGTCGGCGGCGATCGGCTCGGCCAGCCGGTAGAGGCTCTGGCGAGCGTCCGCGAAGTAGATGTCCTCGTCCACGATGCCGATCTCCTGGAGGCGTTCGAGCGCGTAGCGCACCGTTCGCGCCGACAGCATCGACTCCTCGACGATCTGCTTCTGGGTCAGCGGTCCGTCGTACTCGAGTACCTTGAAAACGAGTTTCGCGCTCGGCGGCAGGTCTGTGAGTTCGTCCCCGTCAAATTCTCCCATCGTTACGAATCGAAACTCTCCAGCGCCATAAAAGTTCAGCCTTCCCGGTGAGGAGTGTCTTCGCAGTGAAAGAACGAGTTCGCCGAGCGGGACCCGGTAGGGAAGATCTTCGACGTTGCCGGATTCGGCGCTGGTACGGACGGATCTCGGCAACTCCGGACTCGGGCCGGGAACGGGCGAGTGGTCTCTCTCTGGCTGGAACGAGCGAGTGGCTGTTCTCTGGCTTGAAACGAGCGAGTGGCTGTTCTCTGGCTTGAAACGAGCGAGTGGCTGTTCTCTGGCTTGAAACGAGCGGGTGGCTGTTCTCGGGCTTGAAACGAGCGAGTGGCTGTTCTCGGGCTTGAAACGAGCGAGTGGCTGTTCTCGAGCCTGGTACGGACGAGTAGCCGCTCCCGGGTCTGGAACGGACGAGTAGCCGCTTCAGAGCTGGCGCCAGGCGTCCTCGTCCTCCGGATCGATGTCGGAGGCGTCGACGGGGCCGTCGGCCCGAACGGACGGCCCGGAACCGTCTCCCGGCCCGTCGGAGGGCGGCGACCGTTCGTTCGGCCCGGAACCGTCTCTCGGCCCGTCGGAGGGCGACGACCGTTCGTTCGGCCCGGCCGGTGGCGGCCCATCGGAGGGCGGCGACCGTTCGTTCGGCCCGGCCGATGACGGCCCGTCGGAGGGTGGCGACCGTTCGTTCGGCCCGGCCGGTGGCGGCCCGTCTCCGGGCGCTCCGGCGGGTTCGAACTCGTCGGCGTCGGCCTCCTCGAGGTCCATGTTCGGCCAGGCCGTCTCCTCCCAGAGGCCGCGGTCGGTGTAGTAGTAGACGACGTCGTCGTCGAGGACGGCGAACAGGCCCCGCTGGCGGTCGTGGACCACCCGCTGGTTGGTGTCGATCGCCACGTCGACGACGTCCTCGAGGGTGTCGAGGGAGATGTGGTGTTCCCCGACCCACATGGGGATCGAGCCCCGCGAGATCCACTCGGCGTACCGTCGCTCGTGGACGGCCCGTCGGGCGGTCGTCTCGTCGACCGCGGACCAGCGAGAGACGGTCCAGGCGGCGCCGAGCGAGCTCGCCCCGAGTAACGCGAGCAGCCCGACGAGCAGCGAGCTTCGGGGCTGGGTCTCGGTCACCTGCGAGGTCTCGGCGTGGCGCTCCTCGGCCGACGGCGTCCGCTCTCCGAGCCAGTAGGCGTCCTCGGTCGACTGCAGATCGGTCCCCGCCCGGAGCTCGCCCGCGTTGGCGCCGGTGTCGTAGGCCGCGGTCACCTCGACGGTGACGTCGATATCCCCGACGCCCGCGAGGTCGTCCTCCAGCGCCCGCCGCTCGGCCAGTACCTCGCCGACGTCGAGGTCGGCCTCGCCGACCGCCACGCCGTCTTCGATCGTCGCCTCCTCGCGGACGATCGGCTCGGTCCGGTTCCAGAACGGCTCGCCGTCGCGGGTCGCCTCGTAGCGAAGCTCGACGTCGTGGGTGACCGCGGTCTCGTCCGTCGGGACCGACGTGCGCGGTTCCAGCGTGAGCGTCGGCGTGGCGTTGTGGACGTACACGGGACTGTTTCGCAACTCGGTCCCCTCCTCCCAGAGGCCGTCCTCGACGACGATCGCGCTCGTGTGGAGTTCCGTCTCGATCGTCTCGTGGTCGATCTCCTGGGTGGTCGTCTCCTCGTGCGGGTTCGCGACGGCCCAGCCGCTCGCGGCGAGCGCCAGCACGCCGACGACGGCCAGCGCGACGATCACGGTCGTGGCGCGTCTGGCGATCAGCAGGTCGAGTCTCGGATTGTCGATCACCGGTTCACCTCCGGCCTCCGAACGGAACGGCGCCTCGGCGGTCGCGTCCGGCCCCCCGACCGAACCCGTTCCCCCTGTTCATGCGGAGAGTTTCGGCTTCGGACAGATAACCGTGGCGGCCGGAACGGCCGTCTCGCCGCCGCTCGTGGCCGATCGCCATCACCGACGCGAGCGCTCGTACCGTCGCGCTCCGCGACGAGTCACCGCGACCGCCACCGCCGGAGTTTCCGTCGGAGTCGCCGGGTCAGCGGGACGTGGTCGCCGGGTCGGCGGAGCCGCAGGTCCGAGCCGCCGAGCACCGCGAGGACGAGCCCCGTTCCGATCGCGACGATGACCGCGTTGACGCCGGCGACGGCGAGGTACGGGTGGATCCCGTGGAGTCCCAGCAGGACCGACGGCGGTAGCACCATCAGGTACCGATACTCCGAGACCGTGCGGACGTACTCGCCCTCCGTCCGGGGAGCCGAGAGTCGGACGGTCGTCTCCCCGGCCGAACGGCTGGCGACGGTCTGTCCCTCCGGTTCGACCGTCACGCCGCGGCTGGCCGGCTCCGTGGCCACGACGACCGGCAGGTAGCCGGCGTTGTCGACGGTCCGCTCGAGTTCGCCGGTCTCGCCGGGGGCGAGCACCTGCGGCTCGTCGGTCGGCTGGTCGGTGGCCACGACCTGGTAGCTCGTCGTCCCCGACGGGATCACCATCGCGGCCGTCGCCAGGGTCACGAAGACGAGCAGGACGAGCCCGACGGCGACCCAGATCGCGATCACGTTCTCGCGCTTTCGCGACCGGGTCGTGTCCCGGCGCGCGGGCCCGGCGCGGTCGAACGCCGTCCCGAGACCGAGCAACGCGATCCCGATGGCCACCAGCATCGCGCCCGCGCCCTCGGCGTCGAGTTCGCCCGGCACGCCGACGGCGGCCGCGAGCGAGTCCACGGCCGTCATCGCGATCGACTGCGCGCCCATCACGGCGGTTCCGAGGTGCGGGATCGTCACCACGTGGCCGTTCACCTGGGCGGCGGTGGCGACGACCTGGCCGTCGGTGACCGGCGGCTCGCCCGCGTCCTGGTCGGTGAACGGGTTCGCGTCCCCCCGCGTGACGTAGCCGTCCTCGGTCTCGTCGACGACGCGGTGGGTCGTCAGCTCCCCGTCGTTGATCTCCTGGGCCTCGAAGACGATCACGTCGCCCTCCGAGACGTCGCCGGACAGCGGCGACGGAACGGCCACGAAGCCGTCGCCGGCGTCCATCGCCGGCGCCATGCTCCCGGTCGCCACGTACCCCAGCAGGATCGGCTGGCCCAGCAGCTGGCCGAGCACCATCGCGACGACGAGGACGGCGAGCGCGATTCCGGCGATCCGCCTCGAGGACGCGACGCTGCTCACGGCGGTGTCCTCCCCGGGATTGAGGGCGGAACCCCCGCCCGGCTCCGGCGCGCGTCGTCCCCCCGGACCGATCGCGCGGCGATTCGATGGCGGTGCAAGTACGGACTCGTAAGGAACCGAGACGGTTTAGTTGCGCCGATCCTTCGCGGCGCCGATCAGGACCTGCGCCGATCCTTCGCGGCGCCGATCAACAGCACCAGCCCGACGCCCGCCGGCGGCGCCACGGCCGCGGTCAGCGGCGAGGCGAGCTCGCGCTCTCCGACCGAGAATCCGGCGCGGTCGGAGACCGACACCGTCCCCGCGGACTCGCCGCCGACGGAGACGGCGTACTCCCCGGATCGCTCGAAGAGCCACTCGAAGGTCACCGTCCGCTCCTCGCCCGGAGCCAGCTCGACGTAGCGGTCCGCGACGACCGCACCACCCACGGCGAAGTCGACGGTCCCGGCGGCCGTCTCGTTGTGCGGGTTCGTGACCGTCGCCGAGGCGGTGACCCGCTCGCCCGCTTCGATCGCCGTTCGATCGACGGTGGCGTTCGTCACCTCGAGTGGTGCGGGGTCGGTCGGTTCGGCCGACTCGTCGTCATCGGACGTCTCGACGACCACGGTGAACGTCTCGGTTCCTGTGGGTGCTTCGCGCGTGTTGATCGAGACGCCGATGGTGGCGGTTTCGCCGGGGGAGAGATGGAGGGGGTTGTTGGGGCCGATTTCCGCGCTTCGGTCGCCGTTCGCGTAGAACGTGACGCCGTCGAGGTCGTGGTCGATCCAGACCTTATCTACGGATTTGTCTGTCACCGTGATTTCAAAGACTTCGTCGGTAGAGGTAGTCGCGTCGGCGTTGAGCCGGTCGAAGTCGAGGGCGAGTTCGTGGTCCTCGACGGTGGCGTAGTCGCTCGATGGGGTGAGTTCGACGCCGTTTGTGGTGTCGGCGTCAGCTAACGCGAGCGCCCCAGTCGGGACCGCGAGCAGGAGGGCGAACGCAGCAGCTATTACGAGGTGGTTGTTGCTCATCGTCCAGACTGCGAGGGCCGCTGGTTGGTCACTCAATTCGCGTCTCAGATGCTCACCACTCGCTTACGTTGCGTTCGCTTCGAAGGTGATCGTACCGTCGCTGACATCCACGTCTTCTTCGCCCTCGAGGTCGAAGACGATGTCAAAGTCTTCGTCCGCTTCAGAATCAATTGCCACCTCTGTTTCACTCAGATCATTTCCTTCGTGCTCGATTCTCACTTCCTTCGGCGCATCCGTCACCTCGAGTTCGACTTCGTTGTCGCCGTTGTTCCCCACCGTGAGCGCGTCATCGAACTGTGTGACGGCATTCTCGTTGAGGTCGTCGATCGAGATCTCTATCTGATTGCCGTCGCCGTTCTCCGGTTCGAGTGCCGATCTGTTGATCTCGAAAGAGAGCAAGGCGTCGGAGTCGCCGGTCGTCTCGATATCGATCGTCCGGTGGGCCTCCACACTGCTGAACGCACCCGTCCCCAGGAGCGCGCCGCCGCCAGCTACGATTCCGCCCAGTCCCACTAACACGTTGCGTCGGTTCATTTTCATTGTTTCTCTCGCCTCCCACGCCCCTGCGGCTCGACCCCGTTGTGGCGCGGTTCTTACTCGCTTCCAGTAACGCCACCCCCATTGTATTGACCGACCAGAGATCGTATCGGTGGCCCAGAAAACGATTCAAACTCGCCTTGAAGCCCAATTATCAGTCCTGAAACCGGCAATCGGCCCGAACGCATTTGTATCATCGAGGCCGAAATTCACACACGAACGATTCGTGTGGGGAACGACTGCATGGGGGCACTAGACGTGCGTAGCGCGACGACGGAGGACACCTCGAGGCGCGGCGAGATCTTCGACCTGCTCAGCAACCGCCGGCGCCGGTACGCGATCCACTACTGCAAGCAGGTCGGCGAGCCGGTGTCGCTCTCTGACCTCGCGGAGCAGGTCGCCGCCTGGGAGCTCGACAAGGACGTCGAGGCGCTGACGTCGGCCGAGCGCAAGCGGGTCTACACCGCACTCCAACAGAGCCACCTGCCGACGCTCGAGCGCGCGGACGTCATCGAGTTCGAGGATCACACGATCGAACTCACCGACGAGGCGGCGGCGCTCGAGGTCTACCTCGACATCGTGCCGCCGGACTCGATCCCGTGGGGCGTCTACTACCTCGGCCTCTCCGCGCTGGGATTCGTTGTCCTTGCGGGCGTGTGGGCGGAGGTCGTGCCGACCGGGACGGTGCCGGCGCTCGGATGGGCAGCGCTCGTGCTCGCGCTCGTGGCGGCTTCCGCGGTCGCGCACGTGGTTACGAGTCGCCGCTACCGGCTGGGTGAACTCGAACGGCCGCCATAACACGAGGACAGAAACCGATCCCGATGACTCAAAATCACTCACGACGAGCGGCGATCGGATTGATAGCCGGTGGCTCGCTTCTCGTGATGATGGAGTCGCGGGGGTTTCACAATATCGCGGCCAATCGTGGCGTTAGCGTAAGTACGGCTGCCGACTCGAGCGCGTTGCTCAGTATCGAGAACGTCGCCGACGAACCGATCGACGGGGAGGGGGAAGAAGTCATCCGCCTTACGAACCGGTCGAATGTACCGTTTCAGTCCTTCACGTTCGACGTCAGCGTCGGGTCCGGGCTCACGATTGCCGAGGAGTTCGACGACGGCGAGCTCGTCCCCGATGAATCCACCTCCCTGTACTTGTCTTGTGAGTCCGGTAGTGGCGGCGGATACACCGCGGTCGATGTGGCCATCGAGGAAGCGAACGGCGGATCGATCGCCGTTACGGACCTGTCTCGGTCGTACCTGATCGAACGGGATTGTCCCGGCGGGAGCGACGATCCGTTTTTCGACGTCGAAATCACGGATACGAACTCGCCGATCGGGGAAGGCGACACACTCGAGGTCGATGCACGGATTCGAAACACGGGGATCGAAACGGACACCCAAGAAGTGGTGCTGGAGATCGGTAACGAACAGCGGGACGGCGAAACGGTCGAGCTCGACGGCGGCGAGGAGGGGGAGATCGAACTGCAGTGGACGGAGACGGTCGCAGGGACATACGACGCGATCGTACGAACCGACGATGAGGAGGATTCGACTACCGTCGAGGTGGAGAGCGACGAGGCGTACACGATCGAGCACGTCTCGCTCTCGGATGGAGGCGGGAACGACATCGACGTCACTGTCGAGGTCAGTACGGACGATTCCGACGCCATATTGGAGATAATCTCCTGGCAGGGCGACGAGCAGCGCGATCGCAAAACGGTATCCGCCGAAGACGGTACCTATTCAATCGCCGGACGGAGACAGGCCGATCAGGTACAGGTGAACCTCCGGGACGGGGATGACTCGGTCCGGCACACGGTCTGGCGGGAGTGGAACCGGTGAGCATCGCGGCGTCGATGGAGTCGGCGTGTCGTAACGCTCACCGCCCACTTATCACGTCGGACACGACGGTAATGCGAACCCCTTTTGACCACCCGCCACCGACACCCTCCCATGTCGACCACGACGATCAGCGAACGACGCGAGCACCTCCGCTCGATCGGGGTGACCGCGTCGTGCGCCTTACTCGGGGTCGCC
>SKPV01000167.1 GCA_007119345.1 Halovivax sp. | reverse complement strand
CGACCCGACCGCCCCGTCCACCGGAGCACGACCCGACCGCCCCGGTCCCCGGCGACGCGACAACACAAAGCTCATGAGACGGTCCGGTCTCGAAGCCGACACCATGAGCGGTCAGCACGCCACGACGGTCGACGCGTCCCAGCCCGGACGAACTGCCGTCGCCGCGAGTGCCGGTGCAGGCGTCCTCGCTGCGGCGGTCGGCTACGCGCTCTCGTACCTGCTCGTCGGGAGCGAGGCGAGCGAGAATTTCGAACGCGTCGCCGAGTGGAAGGGCGTGGCCTGGTACCACTACAGCGCGCACCTGGTCGACGTCGAAGCCGGCGGCTCGATCGGCGGTTTCAGCGGTACCACGACGGTGAACGTCATCGCCGAGTCCGGCAGCGCGAGCGCGCAATTGCTCTACCTGGTTCCGCCGGTCGTGCTCGCGCTCACCGGCGCGGTGCTGGCCCGCCGGCTCGGCGCGCGCGATCTCGGCGACGCCGTCGCCGCCGCCGCGCCCGTCGCCGTCGGCTACGGCCTCGTGATGGGGCTGGGCGCCCTCGTCGCCGAAGCCGGCGGCGAGGCGACGGTCATCGGCGTCGAGGTGGGCGGGTCGATGGCGCCGCAGTTGATTCCCGCGATCGTCCTCGCCGGCGTGCTGTATCCGCTGGTGTTCGCGACCGCGGGCGCCGCCCTGGCGACGGCCCAGGGTTCGCGGTAGCCGACGACGGCCCGGAGCCCCGGGTGCCGACGGCGGTACCGGCTCGACGGGGGCCGCCGGCCCGATCGCCCCGCGAAGGAAACGACTTTGAGCGGTCGCTCCCCCTATCCGATCGATGGAAGTCGCCGAAGTGCTCCCCGACTTCGCCGACGCGTTCGCCTTCGACTCGTTCAATCGGATGCAACGCGAGGCGCTCCCCGCCCTGTTAGAGCGCGACGACAACGTGGTCGCGAGCGCGCCGACCGCCTCCGGCAAGACCGCCCTCGCCGAGCTCGCGATCTGCAAGGCCCTCGAGGGCGGCGGCACCGCCGTCTTCGTCGCGCCGCTGCGCGCGCTGACCAACGAGAAGGAAGCCGACTGGGACCGATTCGAGGACCTGGGGTACTCCGTCTATGTGGTGACCGGCGAGCGAGAGCTCAACTCCCGTCGGGCGCGACGGGCGGACATCCTCGTGATGACCCCCGAGAAGCTCGATTCGGCGACCCGCAAGCACGACTCCCGCCGGTACGACTTCGTGACGGACGTCCAGTGCTGCGTCATCGACGAGGTGCACCTTCTCGACGCGGATCGCCGAGGGTCGGTCCTCGAGGTGACGATCTCTCGCCTGCGCCGGCTCTGTGACCCCCGGATCGTCGCGCTGTCGGCGACGATGCCCAACGTCGACGACGTGGCGGCCTGGCTCGACGCGGGGCCGGAGACCACCTTCGACTTCGGCGACGAGTACCGCCCGGTCGAGCTCAACTCGGGCGTGAAGACCTACACCCACGGGGAGAACGCCTTCGCCGACAAGTACCGCCGGCTCTACCGCGCGCTCGACCTCGCGGAGCCACACCTCCGGGAGGACGGCCAGGCGCTCGTCTTCGTCGCCTCGCGCCAGGACACCGTCCGGGCGGCCAAGAAAGCCCGCGACGAGATCGCCGAGCGAGACGTGCCGATGGGCGCCCGCGGGGAGTACGACTTCCACACGGAAGCGAAGCAACTCGAGAACGACACCCTCCGGAAGTCGGTGCTCGACGGCGTCGCGTTCCACCACGCGGGGCTCTCGAAGAACGACAAGGACCGCGTCGAGGAGTGGTTCAAGGACGGGACGATCGGTCTGCTGTTCTCGACGTCCACGCTCGCGTGGGGAGTGAACCTCCCCGCGCGCTGCGTGGTGATCCGCGACACGAAGTACCACGACCCGCTCGAAGGGGAAGTCGACATGAGCCCGCTCGACGTCCTCCAGATGCTCGGGCGGGCGGGTCGGCCCGGCTACGACGACGTCGGTTACGGCTGGGTGGTCTGTGACGGCGCGGACGCCGACAGGTACCGACGGCTGCTCCGCGAGGGGACGACGATCGAGTCCGGGCTGGCCGACACCCTCGACACCCACCTCAACGCGGAGATCGCGATGGGGACGATCGAGAGCGTCGGTGACGCGATCGACTGGCTCGAGACCACCTTCTTCGCCGTTCGCAAGGAGGCCAACCCGGCCGCCTACGACCTCCCGGAGAACCGGACGCTCGTGCGGGACGTCCTCGACCGCCTCGTCGCGGACGGCTTCGTCGAGCGCGACGGCGAGGGCGCGGTCGAGCCGACGGCGCTGGGCAAGCTCACCTCGCGATACTACCTGCGGCTGGGGACGGCGAGGGCGTTCCACGAGTGCTGTAACGGCGACGACCTCGAGGCCGACGCGATCCTCGAGGCGGTCGCCAGCGCCGAGGAGTTCGACTCCGTCTCGGCTCGCCAGTCCGAACGGGAGGCGGTCAACGCGGTGCTCGTGGGCCGGGAGACCGAGGGACTCTCGGCCGGCCAGCGGAAGGTGCTCGCCATCCTGCGCGCGGAGACCAGCGGGACCACGCCGGCCGACCTCCGGAGCGACGCCTGGGCGATCACCCGCAACGGCCTCCGGCTGCTCGCGTCGCTGCGATCCTTCCTCGACCGCTTCGCCGGCGGTCACGACGCCAACCTCGCCCGCCGGCTCGAGGCCAGGATCGAGAACGGCGTCGCCGAGGACGCGGTCGGCCTCACCGCGATCGACGGCGTCGGCGCCGGTCGCGCGAGCAAGCTCTCGAAGGCGGGACTCGCGACGCCGGGCGACGTCGCCGAGGCCGGCGTTTCCGGACTCGTCGACGCCGGACTCACCGAGTCGGTCGCCGAGAAGGTCCTCGAGAGCGCCGGCTCGCTCCCGGCCGTCGCGGTCGAGTGGGGGGCGTTCCCCGACCGGATCGCGACCGGGGAGAACGACGTGCGAGAGGTGACCGTCCGGAACCGGGGCGACGCCGCTCGCGCGGAGATCCTCGCGACCGTCAACGGCGTCGAGATGACCAGCGTCGACACCTACCTCCGCGGCGAGGAGACGGTGCCGGTGGGCGTCTTCGGCGCCGACGCGGACGAGCTGGAGTACGCCGTGAGCGTCGCCTTCCCCGAACTACCGCTGGTGCCGGCGGCGGAGACGCGAACGGTCGTCGTGGAGTGAGCGCCGTTCGTGACTGACTCCTGAAGGCTTATGCCTCGGCCCGGAGAGGCGGCCGCATGGGCGACTTCGTCGAGGAGAATCGAGCGTACTGGGAGGAGGCGGCCGCCCACCATCCGACGACGGACTACTACGACGTCGAGGCGTTCCTCGACGGCGAGTCCTCGCTGTGGCCGCTCGAGCGCGAGGAGGTCGGCGACGTCGAGGGGAAGCGGCTGTGCCACCTGCAGTGTCACTTCGGGCTGGACACGCTCTCGTGGGCGCGCGAGGGCGCCGCCGCGGTCACGGGCGTCGACTTCGCCGCCGAAGCGATCGAGCTTGCCCGCGAGCTCGCAGCGGAGGCCGGCCTCGCGGATCGAACGCGGTTCGTCCGCACGAACGTCTACGACCTGCCCGAGATCCTCGACGAGCGCTACGACGTCGTCTTCACCAGCTACGGCGTGCTCGGGTGGCTGCCCGACCTCGATCGGTGGGCCGACGTCGTCTCGCACGTCCTCGAACCGGGCGGGACGTTCTACATCGCGGAGATTCACCCGACGAGTTCGATGCTCCCGTGGGACTTCGACGGCGAAACGGCGACGTTCTCCTACCCGTACGTTACCCGCGACGAACCGCTGACGTTCGACGACGGCGCCACCTACGCCGACGAGGAGGCCGACCTCGAGCACGCACGAACCCACAACTGGAATCACGGTCTCGGCGAGATCCTGACCGCGCTGCTCGACGCTGGACTGGAACTCGATTTCGTTCGCGAGCACCGGTTCACGACCTGGGAGCAGTTCCCCGACGCGATGGCGCGCGGCGATGACGGGTACTGGCGGTTAGACGGCGACGTCGACCTCCCGCTGCTGTTCTCGGTGCGGGCGCGCAAGCGGGCGTGAACGCGGTCGGCGAAGCGGCGGGCGCTCGCTGCGGCCGGGTCACCCGCGAGACGGCGACTTCGCCTCGATCGTCACCGCCAGCACCGTCTCCCGCAGCTCCGCGGGATCCGCCGCGACCTCGTCGGCACGCGAGAGGTCGATGTCGCCGTGGGCGCCGATCTCGTAGGCGACGACGGTCGTTCCCGCACGGGCCGCCGCCTCGACGCCGTTCGCGGAGTCCTCGACCGCGATGCTTTCTTCCGGGTTCGCCCCGAGCGCCGCCGCCGCGTGCTCGAAGACGTCCGGCGCGGGCTTGCTGTCCGCGTCGATATCGTCGGCGCTCACGACCGCGTCGAACTCGCCTCCGAGGTCGAAGCGCGAGAGCACCAGGTCGATCCAGTCGTGAGGCGACGAGGAGACGAGCGCGACCGGCACCTCGGCCTCCCGGAGCGCCTCGAGGAGGTCGCGAAAGCCGGCGAGGAGCTCGACGCGCTCCGTGTAGATCGTTTCCGCCGTCTCGTCGAAGCGCTCGATCCACTCCTCGCGCGTGATGGCCGTCCCGTACTCGTCGTCCAGATAGTCGTAGATCTCCCGAAAGTTCATCCCCGATGTCTCCGCGAGGTCGACGTCCGCGTCGGGAACGGCGTCGGGGAAGAGATCGGTCTCCTCGAATTCGACCCAGTAGTCCTCGCTGTTCACGATCACGCCGTCCATGTCGAACAGCACTGCGGTCATCGACGGCGGCTACGCCGGCGGGCGGGAAAGCCGTTGGGTCGGCTGCACCCGCGGGGAGCGTTCCGTTGGATCCCTTCACACCGTGCGGAGCGTGCGGCCGGCTCGCCTCAGCGCACGATCTCGCCCCGCCGCTCGTGTTCCATCTCGCGTGCAACCTGGGCCGCCACCTCCTCGCCGAACTCTCGTTCGAGGATCCACAGCGCGAGGTCGATCCCGGCCGTCACGCCGCCGGCCGTCAGCACGTCGCCGTCGTCGACTCCCCGAGCCTCGCGGACCGCCGCGCCCGCGTCCGCGAGGTCCTCGAGCGCGACGTGGTGGGTCGTCGCCGGCCTGCCGTCGAGAATCCCGGCCTCGGCGAGGATCATCGCGCCGGTGCAGACCGAGGCGACGGTCGCGCCGGCGTCGTGACGCTCGGCGACCGCCGGCGGCAGCCGGCCCTCGTCGACGACCCGGCGGACGCCGCCCTCGCCGCTCGACCAGCCCCCACCGGGGACCAGGAGGAGGTCGGGTTCCCCGAGCGTCCCGTCGGGTTCGACCCGGAGCCCGTGGCTTGCCTCCACCAAGACGCGCTCCTCGAGGGTCACGAGCGAGACGTCGACGTCCGCGCCGACGGCGGCGCCGTTGTCGAGCACCTCGTAGGGGCCGACGGCGTCCAGTTCGTCGAAGCCGTCGAACAACAGGATCTCCACGTCGAGGTTCGTCATACGCGGTGAGTGGAGGGGACGGTCGAAACGTGTTTCGTCGTCGTTCGAGATCCGTGGCCCTGGCATCCACCGAGCGGGGCTTCCCTACTCCGGAACCGTCTCCAGGAAGCCGTCGGGATCGTCGTGGAAGACGTCGCCGACGACGATCGCGTCGGCGCCGGCGGCCAGGATCTCCTCGGCCTTCGCCCGCGAGTCGATGCCGCCGCCGTAGAGGAGGACGGTCTCCTCGAGGTGCGTCGCCGCGGCCGCGACGTCCGCGGGACCGCCGTAGGTGCCCGAGTACTCGACGTAGAAGATGGGGAAGTGATAGAACGCCTCCGTCGCGAGCGCGGCGCCGGCGACCTGCTCGGTCGAGAATCGCTCGGTCGCGCCCGCCGTCTCGGCCGCCGCCGAGTCGAGGTGCTGGATCACGTACCCCTCGCCGACGATCTTCTCGGCGACCTCGGCGACGGCGGCCTCGCCCTTCGACTCGATGACGTTGCCGACAACCGGGATGCTCGATCCGAGGACCGAGGAGGGCGTGGCGGCGAGCTCGGCGAACATCGCCAGGTGCTTGCCGACGAAGTGGTCGCGGTCGCCGTTGTACACCGCCGGAATCGCCAGGAAGTCGACGGTATCGACGGTGTCCATCGTGACGTGGTCGGCCTCGTAGGGTTCCTGACAGACCGCCAGCTCGGGGACGGCGTCCCGGACCGCCTCGATCGTCTCGAGGGTGTTCTCGGCCGTCACGTCGTCGGAACCCCCGATCATCACGAGGTCCGTGGCCTCGAGGATCGCCGGGTCCGGCGGTAACGGCTTCGCCGGATCGACCTTCGTGACGTGGTCGATCCCGCTCCAGTCGATGTGCATGGGAAGGTGCACGGAATCGGTTCTTATACGTTTGCTGATCCGTGCGAGCGGGCGAGCGAGGCGCGATCGGCGGCGAAACGCCCGCCGGCGTGTCCCGCATCGTCGACGGCGAACCGCGATTCGATTCCGGCGGATCGTCGGAACTGGGAGTCGGTCGGTGCTCCCCGGGCTACGGACGCCACGTCACTCAATCCCGAAATGGATCCGCGCGGAAATCACGTCGCGGTGAGTGCTACCGTCGGTGGTGACTGTCCTCGATCGAAGAGATTCATATCACTCATCTGTCTACCAGGGCGGAGCTCCGTTTCGGCGGCAAACGACGCGCTAGAGGGCCTCAGAGTCGATGAAAAGCGGTGTTACTGCCGAAAGGATGACCTCCGGTTTATGTATTTTGACGTGAGAGCCATCAGTGGCATGTCCCAGTCCATCGAGGCCTCGACCGCCTTCGTCGCGTACGTCGCCCAGACGAACGGACTGACCGACGCGGAACTCTTCGAGTACGTCTTCGGTGGAGACAACACCCTGTTGGCGTTGTCGTTCGTCGTCAACATCGCGCTCGCCGGGTTGACGATCGCGGGGATCGCGTATCTGGGCCGAACCCTCACCGATCCGCGTTCGAAACTGATCGCCATCGCGTTGATGCTGATTTCGGTCGTCTCGATCTCGAGTTACACCGGCCTCGCCTCGGGGCTGACGCTGAGCGTCATCGAGATGCCGTCGGGCCATCCGGCGGCGGGGACCACGACCGCCGGCGAAGACGGCGTCCTGACGATGTGGGGTCGGTACCTGACGTGGACGTTCTCCACGCCGTTCATCCTGATCGCGCTGGGGATGATCGCGGGATCGAACTGGACGAAGATACTGACGGCCTGTGCGTTCACCATCGCCATGTGTGTCACCGGTCTCGCGGCGGCGCTGACCACGTCGTCGCTACTCCTTCGGTGGTGGTGGTTCGCGCTCGGATCGATATTCTTCGTCGTGATCCTCTACCTCATCCTCGTCGACTGGACCGCGG
>SKPV01000080.1 GCA_007119345.1 Halovivax sp. | reverse complement strand
GTCACGTCGGGCTTCGTCGTCGGCGAGAACTGCGTCGTCGGCGAGAACACCCTCCTCACCCCGCGCATTCCGGTGTACGACCTCGTCGAGGAGACGGTGCTCTACGGCGAGTTGCCACCCGAACGGCGGGCGTTCACCCGCTTCGTCGAGTCGTCGATCGGCGACCACGACCTCTTCGACGGCGGCGCCTACAAGCCGGCGGTCGTCGCGACCGACCTCGAGGACCGAACCCTGGGGGCGACGGAACGCGAGGAGGTGCTGCGCGAATGAGCGGACGGGCGGGGGCCGGTGGACGGCCGAGTGGCCGCGGACGGGCGGAGGTAGGTGGGTCGTGACCGACCCAGACGGGACGGCCGAGACTGCTCCCTCCGACGCCGAGACCGGCCCGGCCGTCCGCCGGCTCGCCGACTGGGACGCAGTCCTGCTCCGCGAGCTGGCCGACGAGTTCGAGACGCCGCTGTACGTCCTCGACCTCGATCGGGTCCGGGCGAACTATCGCCGACTCGCCGCGGCGTTTCCCGAGGTGGAGATCTACTACGCCGCCAAGGCCAACGCGCTGGGTGAGGTCTTCGCGACGCTCGCCGACGAAGGTGCCGGCGTCGAGTGCGCGTCGGCAGGCGAGGTACACCGCGCGCTCGCGGCTGGCGTCCCCGCCGACCGGATCCACTACACAGCGGTCAACCCGCCGGGTCGAGACCTCGACTACGTCGTCGACGCGGCGGCCGAGGACGACGCCCTGACGATCACCGCCGGCGCAGCGGACACGATCGACCGACTCGCCGACCGCGGCTACGACGGCCGGCTCTGTCTCCGGGTGAACCCCGGCATCGGCGCGGGTCACCACGAGAAGGTTCGGACGGGCGCCGACGCGAAGTTCGGCGTCCCCGCCGAGCGGGCCGTCGAAACGCTGGCCGACGCCGCCGACCGCGGCTTCGACGTCGTCGGGATCCACGCGCACGTCGGATCCGGCGTCTCGGGCGACGCCCTCGAGGCCCACCGGGAGTTCGTGGGGCGGGTCAGGGACCTCGCCAGAGCGGTCGCGGGAGCGGTCGGTGACCTGGAGTTCGTCGACGTCGGCGGCGGGTTCGGCGTCCCCTATCATGAGGATGAGCCGCCAATCGACCTCGAAGGGGTCGCCGCCGCCACCCGAGAAGCGCTCGGCGAGGTCGACGCGCGCCTGATGCTCGAACCCGGTCGCTACCTCGTCGCCGACGCGGGCGTCCTCCTGACGGCGGCGAACACGGTGAAGGAGGCGCCCGGGACGATCGTCGTCGGCGTCGACGCCGGGATGACGACCCTCCTGCGGCCCGCGCTGTACGACGCGTACCACCCGATCCGGTCGCTCGCAGCGGGTGCGGACGATCGCGAAACGGTTCGGCAGACCATTACGGGACCGATCTGCGAGAGCGCGGACGTCTTCTGTACCGACCGTCCCCTCCCACGGATCGGCCGCGGCGACCTACTCGCGATCGGCAACGCGGGCGCCTACGGCTACGAGATGGCGAGTACCTACAACTCTCGGCCACGACCGGCGTCGGTGACGATCGCGGACGGGGAGGCGCGGCTCGCGCGCCGTCGCGAGCCGCTCGCCGACGTGAGCCGCCTCGAGCGACGCGTTGAGGAGGCCACGGCCGGAGCGACCGCACCACCGGAGGTGGACCGATGAGTGAGACCGATTCCGACCTCGATCCGATCCCGTTCGAGAAGTACCACGGTACCGGCAACGACTTCGTCGTCGTCGACGCCAGCGATCGGGTTCCCAATCGGCGAGCCTTCGCCGAACGCGTCTGCGATCGGACGTCCGGAATCGGTGCCGATGGCGTTCTCTTTCTGGCCCTCGAGACCGAGACCCGGACGCCGCGCGTCGTGATGACGCTCTTTCAACCGGACGGCTCGACGGCGCCGATGTGCGGTAACGGCGCCCGCTGTGCGGCCGCCTGGGCGATGGAACGAACCGGCACCGAGCGGGTGATGGTCGACACGCAGGCGGGCTCCCGGCGCGCCGAACGAGCGGGTGAAGAGATCGCGATCGAGATGGGTCGACCGTCGTTCGCTCCCGCGGACGTTCCGATCGACGCGGACGGGCCGGTTGTCGAGCGAGCGGTCGAGGAGCTCGGAGTGACCGACGACACCGCGATCATCGGAACGGACCACGAGGGCGAACGCACCAGACCCGAAGACTGGGCCGGGCTCACCGTGACCGCCGTCGACACGGGCGTTCCCCACACCGTCGTACTCGTCGAGGACGTCGACTCGATCGCGCTCGAGGCGGTTGCACCACCGATCCGTCACGCGGACGCCTTCCCTCGCGGAACGAACGTCACGCTGGCGAGCCCGGCCGACGGCGGCTTCCGCCAGCGGACCTACGAGCGCGGCGTCGAGGGCGAGACAGACGCCTGCGGGACGGGCGCAGTGGCGGTCGCGGCCGTCGCGCGGCGGCTCGGATTGACCGATGTCGACGCAGTCACGGTTCGCCCGCCGGGTGGCGAGCTCCGGGTTTCGTGGACGCCCTCTGATCGGGCACTCCTCGAGGGTGCCGTCGTCAGGGAGTTCGGTGACGAGATTTCGGTCGCGGAGTCCTGGTGAGCCGTCGTGTCGACCGGTGCACCTGACAGGTCCGCGTTCGACCCGATCGACTTTCTCGAACGGGCGGTGGCGACGCCCTCTCACGAGAACGTCGAGGAGATGCACAATCTCGTCGTCGAGACGTTGGCGACGTACGGCGTCGACTCGCGCGTCGACGACGCGGGGAACCTGATCGCCTCGCGTGGAACGGCCACCGACGCCGGTAGTGCTGATGACAGCCGGGTCGCCGGTCGGTCGGAGAGTTCGACCAAGCCCCCGCACCTGCTGTTCAACACGCACCTGGACACGGTGACGCCCCACGTCCCCCTCGGGTGGCGTGACGACGGAGAGCGACTCTGCGGGCGCGGGTCGTGCGACGCCAAGGGACCGCTGGCGGCGATGCTGGCGGCGTTTCTCCGGACGGATCCCGGCGCCGGCCGACTGACACTCGCGCTGACGCCCGACGAAGAGCGGCTGTCGACGGGTGCCCACGCGCTCGTCACGGACCACTCGTCACCGATCCACGTCGCTGACGGCGTGATCGTCGGCGAGCCGACCGGCCTCGACGTCTGCACGGCCGCGAAGGGCCGGTTCGAGGGAACGATCACACTGACCGGAGCGAACGCCCACGCCGCCGAACCCGACTCGGGGCGAAACGCCGTCGCGGCCCTCGAGGGGGTGCTTCGCGCCCTCCGGACGTTCGGTGAAGCGCCGGGGACGCCAGACCGACACTCGGAACTCGGCGCGCCGACGCTGACGCCGACGGTCGTCGCCGGCGGCGAGGCGACCAATCAGGTGCCGGCCGACTGCCGGCTGACTGTCGACCGCCGGAGCGTCCCGCCGGAGACGGCCCAGGACTTTCGCGACGCGCTGCTCGCGCACCTCCACGAGCAGCTGACGGCGCCCGTCGACGTCGACTTCGAGTTCACCGACCGCCCGACGCCGTTTCTCGAGGCCTGGGCGACCGACGCCGACGAGCTGCTGGTCAGCACTCTCGCCGATCACGCCGGAGGCGACGTGCGCCCGTTTACCGCGGCGACGGAGGCCGCCTACTTCGCCGCACGGGTGCCGACGGTCGTCTTCGGGCCCGGCGTGCTGGCGGACGACGACGGCGCCGTCGCTCACGCCGACCGCGAGTACGTCACCGTGGAGTCGGTCGAGCGGGCGGCGACTGCACTCGAGGGGACGGCTCGCGCGTTCGTCCACCCGGCGGGCTAACCGCTGTTCGGTAACGAGTTCGACGGTCCGATGGCGCTCCGGAACCGCTCGCCGGTTCGTCGCCGGCGGCGACGTGGAGCCAGCCGTCGACGATCGCCGTCCCGGCGACCACCGGCGGCCTCCAAACCCGGTCATCGAGTTCGTATCGCCACTCGCCGTCGTGAGCTGCGAGCGGATCGGCGTCCGGCACTCGGCCGGTAGTTGCGAGATCGCCAACCGCGACTGAACACTCGCGTTCGGGTGGTCCGTGGTCGCTCTCGACGGGTTCGGCGTCGTCGCTTTCGCCAGCGAAGTCGACGTCGAGATAGCCCGCCAGCACGCCGACGCCTCCGACGGTCACGAGTGACGTCGGCCTCTCGAACGTCTACTCACCTCGGCTTGCTGATTCTAAAATTTCGCGTCGAGTTAGCTTCGCCGACCGGTCGCACAATAGCGGATCTCGCCGGCTCAGGCCTTGACAACGACGCTCTTTCCGACCATGTCACCGAGCCGTTGTTCTTCGTCGCTCGCCGCAACCAGAATAATTCCGACGATGTAGAAGAACGGGAGCATGTCGACGATCCGCAGGACGTTGCGGATGACCGCCCCCTCGAAGTCGAGATCGTCGCCGTTCGCGGTGGTCACCCGAATATTGACGAGCGACTTGCCGAGCGTCTGTCCGTTGTTAGCGCCCTCGAGCGCGACGAAATAGGCGAGACCGATGCCCATGAGGGCAAGGTTCGGCGTGGAAAACCAGCCTCCACCGGGCAGACCGAATAAGGTGACGACGATCATTGCGCCGACGATACCGATCAGGATCGAGTCGATGATGAGCGCGACTGCCCTGCTGCCCAATCCCGCGTACTCCAGGCTTTCAGTTGCCATAGTTGGAAACGTGGATACCCCATCATAAAGGTTGATTACTTTCGCATTTAAAAATATTAAAATATTTAATGTGTGCTGTGGCTGGGCAGTCTTCGGTCACCGACCACTCACTTCGCCTGGTTCGCTCGGCCATCGTGCCGCCGATTTCGTTGTCCGTCATACGTTTTACGTCGGTGTACGATCATTGAGGCCACATGGCAGTTCACAAACGAGCGGTTCAGCAGGGCGGATTCCGGACGGACTGCACCGGACGCTTGCGGAACGGGGATTCGAAGGGATGCGTGCACCCGACGCCGGCGGGTGAGCGAGCGTGACCGACGCGGAGGCGCTCTCGAACGAGGCCCTCACAGTGCGGGTGAGCGACGACGAGCTGGTCATCGAGGCGACGATCGACCGGCCCGAGCGGCGCAACGCCCTCGGCGAGGCGGTGATGACGGGTCTGCACGGGGTTCTCGTCGCGGCCGACGACGGACCCGCTCGCGTCGTCGTCATCCGTGGCTCCGGCGGAACGTTCTGCTCTGGCGGCGACATGAGCGAGTTCCCGATCGGTCAGGGCGCCCAGGACTACCGCGAGGGGTTCGGCGCCCTCTCCGGACTCGTCGAGCGGCTGCAGGCCACCGACGCGCTGACCGTGGCCGCCGTCGAGGGCCACTGTCTGGCGGGCGGGCTCGGGCTCGCCACCGCCTGCGAGTTCGTCGTCGCGAGTGAAGACGCGACGTTCGGGACGCCCGAGGTCGAAATCGGCCTCTTTCCGGCTCAGGCGATGGCGCCGATCATGCGAACGGTGACGGAGAAGGCCGGCCTGAAGCTGCTGTTTACGGGTGAGCGGATCGACGCCGTCGAGGCCCACCGGATCGGGCTCGTCACCGATGTACACCCGTCGGAGACGTTCGACGAGGAACTCGAGGCGCTCCTCGACACCCTGGCGGCCAACAGCCCCGTGCTGATCGCGATGGGCAAAGAGGCCTACTACGCACAGCGCGGGATGGAGTTCGGCGCGGCGCTCTCGTATCTCAAGGAGATGATCGCGCTCATCGCGATGAGCGACGAGACCGAGGAGGGGATCGACGCCTTCCTCACCGACAGAGAGCCGGAGTGGCGGGGGCGAGAGCCGTGACGGAGTTCTACGCGCGCCAGGCGTCGACGAAGGGCAACGACCCCCTGCGGGTGGTTATCTCGGCGGCGCTAACCGGCGCGCTGACGACGCGCGATCAGTGTCCGGCGATCCCGTACACGCCCGAGGAGATCGCCGAGCAGGCCGCCGCCGCCCGCGAGGCCGGCGCCGCCGTCGCCCACGTCCACGCCCGGACGCCGGAGGGTGCGCCCACCTTCGAGACCGACACGTACCAGGCGATTTACGACGAGGTGCGCGACCGCACCGACATCGTCTGCAACTTCTCGACCGGCGCGATGGGGACGCCCGTCGAAGACCGCCTCGACTACGTCCAGGGCGTCGGCCCCGACGTGGCGGCGCTCAACATGGGATCGATGAACTACGCGAAGTACTCCGAGCGCCGCGGGGAATACGTGTTCGACATGGTGTTCGAGAACCCCTTCTCGGAGATCACCGAACTCGTGGAGGGCATGACCGAGGCGGGCGTCGTCCCCGAACTCGAGTGTTTCGACACCGGCCACATCGGCAACATGCGCCCGCTCCGCCAGGAGGGGCTGCTCGGGGACGCCTACACGGTGAGTCTCATCATGGGCGTCCTCGGCGGGATTCCCGCCACGGTCGAGAACCTGGCCCACCAGGTGCGCCAGCTGCCCGACGATGCCCCCTGGCAGGTGATCGGCATCGGTCGCGACCAGTGGCCGCTCGTCGCGGCCGCCCTCTCGATGGGCGGCAACGTCCGCGTCGGTCTCGAGGACAACTTCTACTTGCCCTCCGGGGAGATGGCCGACGGCAACGCGGCGCTCGTCGCCGAGGCGGCGAGGATGGCCCGGCAGCTGGGTCGCGAGCCGGCGACGCCCGACGAGGCCCGCGAGATTCTGGGGGTGGCCTAATGGGCACCGGTGAGGAGGCGTGCCCCGGGGATGCCGACGAGCCGCAGACGTTTCCCGAAACGCCCCCCAGCACCGACCTGTTCGCCGACGACCTCCTCGCGGGCGAGACGGCGCTCGTCACCGGCGGCGGCACCGGCATCGGTCGGGCGCTCGCGCTCGCCTACGCCGACCACGGCGCCGACGTGGCGATCGCGAGTCGATCGATCGATCACCTCGAACCGGTCGTCGACGAACTCGAGGCTCGGGGCGCCGACGCCTGCGCGACGACCGTCGACGTCCGCGAGCCCGACGAGGTCGAGACGATGGTCGAAACTGTCCTCGACGAGCTCGGCGACCTCTCGATCCTGGTGAACAACGCCGGCGCGAACTTTCTCGCGCCCGCCGAGGAACTGTCTCCGAACGGCTGGCGGTCGGTCGTCGGCACCATCCTCGACGGCACCGCCAACTGCACGTTCACGGCGGGCGATCACCTCATCGAGCGCGGCGGCGGCGCCATCCTCTCGATGGGAGCGACGAACTCGGTTCGGGGCGCGCCCTACCACGCCCACTCCGGGGCCGGCAAGGCCGGCGTCCACAACCTGATGCAGACGGTGGCAGCCGAATGGGCCGAGCACGGCGTGCGGGCGAACACGGTCGCCCCGGGCGTGATCGCCACCGAGGGCGTGATG
>SKPV01000130.1 GCA_007119345.1 Halovivax sp. | reverse complement strand
CGCGGTTCGCTCATCGCGAACCGCCCATCGGTCACCGCGAACCGCCCATCGGTCACCGCGAACCGCCCATCGGTCACCGCGAACCGCCCATCGGTCACCGCGAACCGCCCATCGGTCAATCCTCGCTCACTATCCCGTCGACCGGTCGATCCGGATTCGCGGCGCGCGCTTCCTCGGGCAGTCCGAGCTGGTAGCGGTCGGCGTTCTCGCGAACCGTGGTGCGCCCGCGGTGGACGGAGACGTCGCCGTTGAGGTGGAGCCGGACGGCCTCGAGCAGCGCGTCGGCCTCGAGGGGCTGGCCGCGCTCTTTCAGCTCGCCGAGCTCGGCGTCGTCGGGGACGTCGAACGCGCGCTGGGTGATGATCGGCCCCTGGTCGAGATCCGTCGTGACGTAGTGGGCCGTGACGCCGGCGACGCGGACGCCCGATTCCAGCGCCTGGCGGTAGGCCTCGGCGCCGGGAAACGCCGGAAGCAGCGAGGGGTGGACGTTGATGATGCGGTCCTCGTACCGGAAGACGACGTTGGGACTCAGTATCCGCATGAACCGGGCGAGTACGATGAGGTCGGCGTCGTAGCTCGCGAGCAGGTCGAGCAGCTCGGCCTCGTCGACCTCGCCGGTCTCAGTGCCGACGTCGTGGAAGGGGATCCCGTAGTGGTCGGCCAGCGGTTCGAGCGAGCCGTGGTTGCCGATGACGACGCCGATGTCGGCGCCGAGGTCGTCGTTGGCCCACGCCTCGAACAGCGCCTCCAGGCAGTGACTCTCGGCCGTGACCAGCACGGCGATCTGCTGGGTCTCGCGGTCGGCCGGAAAGCGGACCTGGACGTCGAGGCCGAGCTCGTCGCCGAGACCGTGCAGGTCGGCGCGGAGCTTCGCCTCCGTACAGACCATCTCGGCGGTGTCGACGGCGAGGTACATCCGGAAGACGCCGTCCCGGACCGCCTGATCGAGGTCCTCGATGTTGATCCCGCGTTCGAAGAGCAGGCTGGTCACGCGCGCGACCAGTCCGGTGTCGTCGTCTCCGATGACCGTGATTTCGGTCACGTCGCTCGTCATCGGGACCACCGTCGCCGGTACTCGAGCGGGGGAGCAACCGTCATCAACGGCTTCGAGGACGAGGTCGAATAAAAGCCCTCCCATCGGCGTAAGATTGGTGATCGACGGTCGAAGACGCCGGCTCGGCGGGCCGACGTTCGACCGGCCGCTTCCGGCGCGGCGGGCACGCTCTCGTCCGCCGGTGACACGTCTCTCGTTCCGGTCACGTTCGTCATCCAAATCATTAAGTCGTCTCGATATACTCACTCACTATGGTAAGGCAAAACATCTCAAGGAGGGCGTTCTGTGCGACGGTGGGTGCCGCGGGGATCGTTTCGGTGGCGGGATGTCTCGGCGACGACGACGGATACGAGATCGGGATGGTCGACTCCATCTCGGGGTCGCTGGCTCCCTACGGGGAGCGAAACGAGCGCGGAATGGAACTCGCCCTCGAGGACATCAACGCCGCGGGCCTCCGCGGCGAGGAGCTCTCGATCATACGGGAGGACGACGAATCGACCGAAGGGGAAGCGGTCGCCGCGGCGGACAAACTCGTCAACCAGGACGGAGTTCCGCTGGTGATCGGTTCCGTCGGATCCGGCGCGTCGATGTCTATCCACGACTCGGTCGTCGACGGGACCGACGTCGTTCACATCTCCCAGAACAGCACGGGTGCGGTGTTGACGGAGCGGCCGAACCTGCTCCGGATCAGCCCGTCGGGCGCCGCGAAGGGCGCCGCGCTCGCGGACCTGATCTCCGACGAGGGCCACGACTCGGTCGCGGTGAGCTGGATTAACAACGACTACGGGGACTCGCTGGCGACGGTCTTCGACGACTCGTTCGCGGGGGAGGTCGCGTACAACGAACCGCACGAACCCGAGGGCTCGTCGTACCGGGGCGAACTCTCTGACATGGCGGGATCAGGGGTGAGCGCCTGGCTGTTCATCACGTACGCCGACGAGGTGACGGTGATGGTCAACGAGGCGTACGACCAAGGCTACTACGAGGACGTGGACTACTACGGCGCCGAGTCGACGATCGCCGACGAGATCCTCACGAACACCGAACCTGGGAGCCAGAACGGGCTCACGGGGATCACCGAGGCGGCCAGCGAGGACCAGACCAACTACCAGAACTTCGAGAGTCGATTCGAGGACGAGTACGGCGAGTCGCCGACCGTCTGGGCGGCGTACGCGTACGACGCGTTCCTGGTGTCGGCCATCGCGATCGAGGCCGCCGACGAGTTCTCGGGCGAGGCGATCGGCGAGGTCGTCCGCGACGTAACGCGACCGGAGGGCGAGGACGTATCGACCTTCGAGGAGGCGAAGGAGCTCCTCGAGGACGGCGGCCCGGACGACATCAACTACCAGGGCGTCTCCGGACCGATCGACCTGGACGAGAACGGCGATCCGCCGGGGAACTACCGGATCTACCGGGTCGAGGATCACGAGTACGTCTGGGGCGACTACATCACGAGTTGAGCCCCGTTCGGGCGGAACTTTCGCGGGAAGCACGCACACCGAAGACCAGGTTATCGTACATGAATCTCGAAACGTTCGTTCGGGTCGACGGCCCGCGGGCCGGACGTCCCGGCAGGAACCGGACTACGGAGGGGGAATCGTAGTGTCGCTCGCACAACTGTTCGTCAACGGCGTCGTCTACTCGTGCATCATCATCCTGGCGTCGATCGGGCTCTCGCTGGTGTACAGCATCGGCAACTTCGCCAACTTCGCCCACGGCGACACCATGGCCGTGGGCGCGTTCGGCGCAATCGTCGCGGCGCCGGCGATCCAGTCGCACGCACCGGGGGCCGCCGTCGCCGGATTCCCGCTGTGGTTCTTCGGCGCGCTCGCCGTCGGGATGCTCGTGGCCGTCGTCGTCGTCGTGGCGACGGAGTACCTCGTGTATCGCCCGCTCGACGCCGACCCGATCGGCCTGCTCATCACGAGCATCGGCGTCGCGCTCGCCTACCGGGCGCTGCTGATGATGCAGTTCGGCTCGGGGCAGCGAACCTACCCGATGAGCCGGGGCGGTCGCATCGAGTGGATCGACGAGGCGTTCGGCGTCGCGGTCACCGTCCGCGACCTCGTCATCGTCCTGACGACGATCCTGCTCGTCGTCTCGCTTCACGCGCTGTTGCAGTACACGACGCTGGGCCGGAAGATGCGCGCGATGGCCGACAACGCGGAACTCGCTCGCGTGGCCGGCATCCGGACGCGGGAGGTCGTCCTTGCGATGTGGATCATCGGGGGCGCCCTGGCGGCCGCGGGCGGCGTCTTCCTCGGCCTCGACACGCTCGTCACGCCGCGGATGGGGTTCGAGCTCCTGCTGTTGATCTTCGCGGCGGTGATCCTCGGCGGGATCGGGTCGGTCTACGGGGCGATGCTCGGCGGGTTCGCGATCGGCATGGCCCACGAACTGACGCCGGCGATCCCCTACATCGGCACCGAGTACAACGCGGCCGTCGCGTTCGTGCTGCTGGTCGTGATCCTGCTCGTGCGCCCTTCGGGCATCCTCGGAGGTGACGTCGAATGAGCGGCGACGGATCGGTCGATCCCGTCGCGACGATCCGCTCGCGCTGGGACGCCGCCGAGCGTGCGGATCGGGTCGTTTACGCGCTGGTACTCGCGACGGTCGCGTCACTCCTCGTCGGGATGGCCACCGGGGTCGTCAGCGTCATGTACGTCGCCGGGCTGTTGATCCTGATCGCGATGTACGGACTGCTCTCGGTCGGCCTGAACATCCAGTGGGGGTACGCCGGGCTCATCAACTTCAGCGTCGTCGCCTTCTTCGGGCTCGGCGCCTACGCCGCGATGCTGGTCTCGTCCCCGCAGTCGCCGCTCGAACTTGGGTGGCACCCGGCGGTCGCGATCCCGCTCGCGATCGTCGTGGCCGCGATCGTCGCGGTGGCGATCGGCATCCCGACCCTCCGGCTTCGCGCGGACTACCTGGCCATCGCGACGCTCGGACTCGCCGAAGTCGTCCGGCTGATCATCCTGCACGAGCGCCAGTGGACGGCCGGGAGCCAGGGCATCAGCATCATGCCGGTCCCGCTGGAGTGGCTCCCGGTCGGCCGTCGGTGGGTCGTGCTGTTCCTCGCGCTCGCGTTCCTCACCGCCGTCATCCTGTTCGCGCGCCGAATCCACCGCTCGCCGTGGGGGCGGGCGCAGCGGACGATCCGCGCCGACGAGGACCTCGCGCAGGCGCTCGGGAAGAATACTTACCGGCTCAAGATGCAAGCGTTCGTCATCGGCAGCGTCGTCATGTCGCTGGCGGGCGTCCTCTACGTCTTCCACAACCAGTTTCTCACGCCGGGAATGTTGCTCCCCATCGAGACGTTCTACGTTTGGGTCGCGCTCATCCTCGGCGGGACCGGAAGCGAGCGGGGCGCGCTGCTCGGGGGAGTCATCATCGTCGCCATCCGGCAGGGCACCCGATTCGCCTCGGACACGGCGGCGTTCGACCTGCTCAGCGGGGCGCTCGCCACCGTCGGCGTCTTCCCCTATCTCAACTCCGCGTCGCTCCGGTTGTTTCTCGTCGGCGTCCTCATCGTCCTCGTGATCCGGTTCCGTCCCGAGGGGATGCTGCCGCCGCGGGACGAACTCATCTGGCCCGATTCCCGAGAGGGGGATTCGAACGAGGGCGAGCGAGGCGACGGACGCGTCCACCGCGAGGCCGACGTCGAACCGTCGGCCGGGCCAGCCGCCGGAAGCGGAGGTGAGCAGGCGTGAGCACGGAGTATCGGTACGACGGCGCGGTCCTCACGAAGCGGGACCCGGTCCTCGAGACGGTAGACCTCCGCAAGTCGTTCGGCGGACTCGTCGCGACCGACGACGTCTCCATCCAGGTCGAACGCGGCTCGATCACGGGACTGATCGGTCCGAACGGGGCCGGCAAGTCCACGCTGTTCAACCTCATCTCGGGGCACTACGAGGAGGACGCCGGTCGGGTCGTCGTCGACGCGACCGACGTCACCGACATGAACCCGTACGAGATCGCCCGGGAGGGACTCGTCCGCACGTTCCAGACGCCGCGACGGCTCGAGGGCATGACCGTCCGCGAGGCCATGCTCGTCGGCCCGCAGCGACAGCTGGGCGAGTCGATCCTTCCGCTGTTCACCTCGCCGGGGGCCGTGACCGAACAGGAGCGGGCGAACGTCGAACGGGCGGAGGCGATGCTCGAACGGTTCGAGATCGATCACCTCGCGCGAGCGCCGGCCACCGAACTGTCGGGCGGGCAGTCGAAGCTCGTCGAGATGGCCCGCGCGCTGATGGCGGACCCGGAGATCCTCCTGCTCGACGAACCGGTCGCGGGGGTCAACCCGACGCTCGCGAACAAACTCGCACGGTTCGTCCGCGAGCTCAACGAGGAGGGCCAGACCTTCCTCATCATCGAACACGACATGAGCTTCATCATGAATCTCGCCGACCCGATCGTCGTCCTCGACCAGGGGAAAGTGCTGCTCGAAGGATCGCCCGAAACGGTTCGGTCCGACGATCGAGTCGTCGACGCGTACCTCGGAGGTGGCGCGTGATGGACCGACACCGGCGCCGGCACTCCGAGCCGTACCGCGCCGACGGCGGCTCGCAGGGAGCGTCGTCGACGCCCGCGCGAACCGCGACCGCCGACGATCGACTCGCGCCGACCGAGGACGTCCCCCGCGACGCCGTCCTCGCGCTGGAGGACGTCGACAGCGGCTACGGCGAGCTGCAGGTGCTGTACGACCTCTCCGTGCACCTCGGGGGGGAGGAGATCGTCTGTCTGATCGGTCCGAACGGCGCGGGCAAGTCCACCGTCCTCCGAACGGCCTTCGGGCTGAACGCACCGTGGTCCGGAGAGGTCTACTTCGACGGCGAACCGATCGGCGGGACCGAACCGGCCGACCTCGTCCGGATGGGCCTGGGGTTCGTTCCCCAGACCGACAACGTGTTCGGCTCGCTGACCGTCGAGGAGAACCTTCGGATGGGCGGGGTCGCCCGCGAGTCCGGTCTCGGGTCCGTGATCGAGACGCTGTACGACCGCTTCTCGATCCTCGACGAAAAGCGACGCGCGAAGGCGAAGACGCTCTCCGGTGGCCAGCGACAGGTGCTCGCGCTGGCCAGGGCGCTCGTGATGGAACCCGACGTGCTGTTCGTCGATGAACCGTCGGCCGGTCTCGCCCCCTCGATCGTCGACGAAGTGTTCGAGAACGTTCGCACCGTCAACGACATGGGGACCTCGGTCCTGATGGTCGAGCAGAACGCTCGCGACGGGCTCGCCATCTCGGATCGGGGCTACGTTCTCGATCAGGGGACGGTCCGGTTCGAGGGCCCGGCCGACGAGCTGCTCGACAATCCCCAGGTGTCGGAGCTCTACCTCGGCGGGTAGCGAGCCCGGATCGCTCCTCGCGGCACCCTGCGGTCGCCGCTCGCACCACCGAGGCGGTTCACTTGACCATCCTCTTGCTGCTCGCGGGTCGCTTCGTTCCTCGCTCGTCACTCCGAGGCCACGCTCGCGCTCGACTTCGCTCCCAACCCGAAAGCGTTTTTGAGCCCGCTCGCCCGCCTTCAGGTAATGTCCGCCTATACCGCGACGGTGACCGTCCGCCTCAAGCGCGGGGTTCTGGACCCGGAGGCCGAGACGACCAAGCGTGCACTGGAGCGTCTCGGCTTCGAACTCGAGTCGCTGCGATCGGCCGACCGCTTCGAGATCGACCTGGAGGCCGAGGACGCGGCGGCCGCGGCCGATCGCGCCGACGAGATGGCCGAGCGCCTGCTCGCCAACCCGACCATCCACGACTACGAGGTCGACGTCGAGGAGCGATGACGGTCTCGATCGTCAGGTTCGGCGGCTCGAACTGCGACCGGGACGCCGAGCGCGCGCTGGCTCACCTCGGGATCGACGCCGAGATCGTCTGGCACGAGGACGGGTTGCCGGCCGACACGTCGGGCGTGATCCTCCCCGGCGGCTTCTCCTACGGCGATTACCTCCGCGCCGGCGCGATGGCCGCTCGCTCGCCCGTCCTGGCGGAGGTGCGCGAGGCCGCGAACGAGGGCATCCCCGTGCTGGGCATCTGCAACGGCGCGCAGGTCGGCTGCGAATCCGGCCTCACGGAGGGCGCCTTCACGACCAACGAGAGCGCCCGGTTCCAGTGCGAGCACGTCCACCTCCGCGTCGAGCGCGCGGACACGCCCTGGACCGCGGCGTACGAGGAGGGCGAGGTGCTCCGGATTCCGATCGCCCACGGCGAGGGTCGCTACGAGGTGGCCGACGAACGCCTCGCCGAGCTTCGGGAGGCCGGTCGCGTGCTCTTTCGCTACTGCGAGGCGGACGGTCGGGTGACCGCCGACGCCAACCCGAACGGGTCGAAACACGCCGTCGCGGGCGTCCTCGGCGCCGACGATCACGTCGCCGTGATGATGCCTCACCCGGAGCGGGCGACGCTTCCGGACGTCGGACAGACCGACGGGCAGGGCGTCCTGCGGGCGTTCGACGGCGCGACGGAGTGATCCGGTCGGCGTGGGTCTCCGGGACCGGCGGAATCCGTCACCGCTCTCCCGAGTTCACCGTCCGCGGCGGTCCGGACGAGACGGCATCCGGTCGGCGATCGGGCCGACCGCTAAAAGATTAAAGAGGGGACGGTTCGTCTTCCAGTCAGAGTCGAACCGAACGGGTGACTCGATCATGAGCGAGACCAGGCTGGTCGTCTACGTCGGCCCTTCGGACGCGGAGCCGCCGGCTCTAACCGTCGATGGGATCGCTCTCGAGGTCGAACACGTTCGAACCGTAGACGCGTGTCTCGCGCGCCTCGAGCGCTCCGACGGCGTGATCGTCGCGGACGCGTTCCCGGACGAGGGCGCTCCCGATCGCTGTCGGACCATCCGGGAACGCGACGGTGCGGTGCCGATCCTCGTCTACGCCGAGGACGGCAGCGAGGCGCTCGCGGGCGAGGTCGTCGCGGCGGGAGCCGACGGGTACGTGCCGGCGTCGGCCGGCGTCGGGACGCTCGAGACGCGACTGACCGCGCTCCTGGGCGGACGCGACGCGCCCGATTCCGGGGACTCGGACGCGTCGGAACTCGATTTCACCGATCCGGGCGCGTCGGGCCTCGAACGACGCCGACGGTCGCCCGCGTGGGCCGCTCTCGTCGTCGAACAGTCGCCGCTGGCGATCGTCGAGTGGGACCTCGATTTCGAGGCGGTCAGCTGGAACCCGGCGGCGACGGAGCTGTTCGGGTACGGGCCGCGAGAGGCGATCGGCGAGCTGGGTCCGGAGCTGCTGGTTCCGCCCGAAGACCGCGACCAGGTACACGGGTACTGGGAGGATCTGTTCGACACCCGCAAGCGCCGCCGGGGCGTAAATCGGAACCTTCGGAAGGACGGCTCGGTGATCACCTGCGAGTGGTTCAACACGCCGCTGATCGACGAGGACGGCGAGATCGTCGGCGTCCTCTCGTTCGCTCAGGACGTGACCGACGAGATCAGGCGGGCGGAGGCGCTGGAGACGCTCCAGGAGACGACCCACCGACTGATGCGCGCTCGTTCGAAGTCGGAGATCGCCGACGTCGTGATCGAGGCCGCCGAGTCGGTCATCGACCGGCCCCGGGCCGGGATCCGATACTACGATCCCGAGTCGGGGACGCTCGAGCTCGCGACGGCGACCGAGGACCTCGACGAACGCGCCGACGCGACGGCCGTCGGGCCGGGCGACGGGCTGCTCTGGGAGACGTTCGAGCGCGGGGAGCCGACGGTGATCGAGGACGCGTCGGCCGAGATGGTGCCGTACGACCTCGACCTGCCACTCGGGAACGCGATCGTCCAGCCGGTGGGCGACCGCGGGCTGCTGACGGTCGCGTCGGCCGCGGAAACGACGCTGAGCGACGCCGAGTTCCACCTCGTGCAGGTGCTCGCCTCGACGGCCGAGGTCGCGATCGAGCGCGCCGAGCGCGACCGCGAGCTCGAGCGCGCGAAGACGATCGTCGAGGCGGTCGGCGACGGCGTCTACGCGCTGGACGCCGGCGGTCGGTTTACCACCGTCAACGACACCCTCGCATCGATGACCGGCTACGCCCGCGAGGATCTCGTCGGCATCCACGGGTCGACGATCCTCTCGCCCGAGAGCGCCGACCTGATGGCCGACGAGGTCGAGGGGATGCTCTCCTCGGAGCGCGACGACGTCTTCACGAGGGAAGTCGAGGTCGTGACCGCCGACGGGGGGCGACTCCCCTGCGAGGTGAGCACCGCCCCGCTTCGAACCGACGGCGAGCTCGCGGGGACGGTCGGCATCGTTCGCGACGTGAGCGAGCGCAAAGCGATGGAGCGGGAACTGCTCGACCGCCAGCACAAGATCGCGAACCTCCACGAGGTCGTCTCGCAGCTCGAGGAGTGCGAAACCGAGGGCGAGATCTACGACCTGACCGTCGAGGCCGCCGAGGGCGTCCTGAACTTCGACGTCTGCGTGGTCAGCACCGCCGACGACTCGTACCTGGAGATTGAGGCGGTCTCCTCGCACGTCGATCAGGACCGATTCCGTACCCGACGTCACGTCGACGTCGGCCTCAGCGGCAAGACCTACCGCGAGCGACGTACCTTCCGGATCGACGACGTCGCGAACTCGCCGGATGCGAACCCCCAGGACGCGAGCTTCGAATCGGCGTTGAGCGTCCCGATGGGCGAGTACGGCGTCTTTCAGACCATCTCGACCGAACCCGCCGCGTTCGACGACCGTGACGAGGAGCTCGCGGAGCTGTTAATCTCGCACGTGACCGACGTGCTCGACCGGCTGCGGTTCGAAGAGCAGCTGCTCGCCGAGCGCGATCGGTTCGCCGTCCTCTTCGAACACGTTCCCGACGCCGTGGTCACCGGCCCGCACGTCGGCGAGGAACTGATCGTCGAGCGCGTAAACTCGGCCTTCGAGCGGATCTTCGGCGTCGAGGAAGCGGAGATCAGGGGCGAGCCGCTCGACGACTTCATCGTGCCGCCCGACCGGCGCGAGGAGGCCGAACGCATCAACGAGCGGAGCGAGTCGGGGGCGGTCGTCGAGACGGAGGTCAAGCGACGGACGGCGGACGGCCTCAGGGATTTCATGCTTCGCGTGGTGCCGTTCGAGGTGGAGGACGAGGGCGAACACGCCTTCGGCGTCTACACCGACATCACCGAGCAAAAACAGCGCCAGAAGCGCGTCGAGGTGTTGAACCGGGTGCTCCGCCACGACCTCCGCAACGGGATGAACATCATCGAAGGGAGCGCGGAGATGCTCGCCGCGGCCGCCGACACGGACGATGCGGAGATCTACGCCGAGGCGATCCGCGAGCGCACCCGCGAGCTCATCGGGCTGGCCGAGAAGACCCGAGCGGTCGAGCGGACGCTCGACCGCGGCGAGGCCGCGACCGGCCCGGTCGACGTCGTCGAGGCGGTCGAAGTGGCGATCGAACGGCTCGTCGACGAGTACCCGAACGCGTCGGTGTCCCGGTCGATTCCGGACCGCGCGTTCGTCAGGGCCGACGACCTCCTCGAGGAGGCGATCTTCCACGTCGTCGAGAACGCCGCCGAACACACCGATCGAAGCGATCCCGAGATCGAGATCAGCCTGGACCCGTCGGCCGAAGACGAGGACGTCGTGCTCCGGGTCGCCGACGACGGGCCGGGAATCCCCGACGAAGAGCGGGCGCTCCTGGAGGAAGAACGCGAGATCACCCAGCTGCGCCACGCGAGCGGGCTCGGCCTGTGGCTGGTCGACTGGGTGGTGACCCAGTCCGGCGGCGAACTCGCGTTCGCGGAAAACGAGCCGCGCGGGACGGTCGTCGAACTCCAGCTGCCGGCCGCGACCGACGCCAAGTCTGACGCGGTCGGAGCCGGGGTGACGATCGACGACTGACACCGCGGCGGTCGGGGACGGCGGCCCGGACGATCGGTGGTCGGGGCCGCGACGGATGGTGACTCACCCCACTGGACGGGCCGTACAGTTCGTCGCGTCGGCGACGTTTTCGAGATCGTACTTATCCGAAGTGCTTCGCGTAGAATTCCTGTGCGTGTTCGATGGCGTCGAGGGCCGCCTGCCGGTCTTCCCAGCCCTGGGTCTCGACTTCCTTGCCTTCCTCGAGGTTCTTGTAGGTCGCGAAGAACTCGTCGATCTCGTCGAGCTGTTGCTGCGGGATGTCCTCGAGGTCCTCGACGTGATCGTAGCGCGGATCCTCGCTCGGGACGGCGACGACCTTGTCGTCCTGTTCGCCGTCGTCGTTCATCTTCATCAGCGCGACGGGGCGGGCCTCGATCACGCAGCCCGGGAACGTCGCGTCCTCGACGAGGACGAGCACGTCGAACGGGTCCTCGTCGTCGTAGTACGATTGCGGGATGAACCCGTAGTCGGACGGGTAGTGCACGTTCGAGTGGAGCACGCGGTCGAGGACGACGCCGGGGACGTCCTTGTCGTACTCGTACTTGTTGCGCTCGCCTTTGAGGCACTCCACGACGGCGTAGATCGTTTCCGGCGGGTTCGGTCCGGTCTCGAGGTCCTCCCAGAGATTCGTCATGCGGTGGACAATCCGCGGTCGATCAAAAAGTACTTTCGTAATCGAATACCACTGTGGAGAGACGGCACACGCGGGACCGTCCGGCCGCGGCCGCAGCCCCGGCTGACGGATTCGCGACCGTCGCGGCCGCGGCGTCGACGATCGAAACGGACAACGAGTAAGCAAATCTTAAATAGATCGGTGTCATCACCTCACCTATGTCAGAGGCACAATCAATCACCGGCGACACACGCACCGCCCGCGACCTGACCGCGTTCCAGAATAATATCCTCACGATCCTGGCCACCGAGCCGATGTACGGCCTCGCGATCAAGCGCGAGCTCGAGGAGTACTACGGGACCGAGGTCAACCACGGTCGCCTCTACCCCAACCTCGACGAACTCGTCGACCTGGGGCTGGTCGAGAAGAGCGAACTCGACAAGCGAACCAACCAGTACGAGCTCACCGACGAGGGCTACGAGGCCGTCCTCGATCAGATCGCCTGGACGCTGTCGAAGGTCGTCACCGACGACGACCGCGCCGAACAGATCGAAACGCTCGTCGACGAGAGCTACTGAAGCGATCGGCGTCCGGTCATTTTTCGACGCCGCGACCGGTAGCGGCCGTGCCGGCGCTTCCTCGATACGGTCGGAAGTGCCGGGGGTCCCTCGATGCGGTCGGAAGACGGACGGTCCCGTTGGCGGCTCGTGGCGCCGGTCCGCGTTCGCAATCGCCTCACTCCGGCGGCACGTTCGGTTCCTTGCCGCTCGCTCCGGCGGCAGACTCGCACCGTTCGCCGGTTCGCCCCGGCCGCGGCTCACTCCTGCAGGCGTTCGGGGACCGAGAACGAGGGGACCGGCTCGTCGGCCGCCTCGAAGCACAGCGCCACCGATCGACCGACCGTCGCGCGCTGGCGCGCCGACGGCCACGCGTTCCTGACGAAGTACTCGCCGAGGAACTCCTCGAGCTCGGCGCCCGTCGCGTCGGCGATGGGCTTCGCGTAGTGGTTGCCCATGAAGTCGGCGAGCGCGTCGGCGTTGGCGCCGTGAATCTCGCCGTATTCTTCGCGGACCGTCGCCACGAGTTCCCGGTTGCGAGCGTCGAGCGCGTCCCAGTCGTCGGGATCGCCGGGCCCCGAGAGCGACACCTCGACCGCCCGCGAGAGGTCCTCGATGCGGTCGGTCCGGACCGTCCCGTCCGCGAGCCACTCGGCGGGGTGACAGACCAGCGTGTCGTCCGCTTCGCGCACGCGAGCGGCGTAGCCGTGCTCGGCCAGCAGGTCCGCCCGTCGCTCGCGGTAGGCGTCGCGCTCGTTCTCGTCGATCGCCTCGCGTGCGAGCCGCGTCAATCGTTCGGCGTCGTCGACGACGTCGTCGGGGAGCGTCTCGCCGCCGGCGCCGTCGGTCGCGCGCCCGCTCGTTTCCGGTTCGCGTCCCGCGCCGGCTCGGGTGCGGTTCACGTCTCTCGTGTCGCGCATGACGTCGGCGTGGGTACGACCGGGCGGGTTTTGCCCCTGTCGGTCGGCGGGGCGATTCCCGTCCGGCGTCGGGGGGCGGCCCGGGCCGATCGTCGGGGGAACTCCGGCACGGGTTCGCAGTCTCCCGGAACTGCCGAAGTCATAATTACGACGACGTGGAAGGGCGGGTATGATCGCTCGAGACGATCTGGAGCGCGACGTCGTACAGTTCGCCGCGCGGGAAGTCGCCACCGTCGCCATGGAGACGCCCCTTCGCGAGCCGATTCTCGAGGCCGTCGAGCGGACGACGGACGCGCCGGTGGTCGAATCGGCCGACGCGGACGCGGAGGCGGGGACCGCCGAGGAGTCGGGGGCCGACGGCCCGTCGATCGCTCGCGGCCTCGTCGCCGTCGCGCTCGCGATCGGGGCGATCTACGTGCTCTTCCGTCTGCTCGGCGAGGACGGCGCCTGATTTACGCCGCGTCGAGGGCCTCGTTGGCCAGCTCGTCGGCGCGCTCGTTGACCTCGCGGGGAACGTGCTCGATCGTCCACTCGTCGAACGTCGAGAGGTGTTCGCGGACGGTCACGCGCTTCTCGCGGAGCGCGGGGTCGTTCGTGTCGTACTCGCCGCGGACCTGCTTGACGATCAGCTCCGCGTCGCCTCGACAGTGGAGCTCGTCGAAGCCGTAGTCGCGAGCCGCTTCGAGGGCGGCGATCAGCGCCTCGTACTCGGCCTGGTTGTTCGTCGCGCGGCCGATCCGTTCGCCGCCTTCCGCGACGATGCCGTCGCCGGTGACGAGGACCCAGCCGACCGCGGCCGGGCCCGGGTTGCCGCGCGCGGCGCCGTCCCAGTAGAGGTGCGCGCGCCCGCCGCCGTCGCGTAGCAGCGCCTCCAGCTTCCGGGGGCTGGCGCCCTGGATCACCACCTTGTCGTCGTAGGCGACCGCGGTGGCGTCGCCGCGATCGGCGCGCCAGCGTTCGTGATCGGTGTTTCCGGGTTCGACGGCTACGCCCGCCTGCTCGAGTCGCTCGCGGGCCCGCTCGACGTCACACTCGATGACCGGCATGGATGGACAGGAGCCGATTCGGGCCAAAACCGTTCCGGTTCCGTCCCGAAATTCATCACGTTCCGGGTGAAATTTACCCGCCGTCCCCGAGGTGGCCGGTCCTGATGAAAATTTTTCCCAAGGATTTATATATGCAGATGATGCTACTATAAAAGTGCGATGACACGGTCCACCCGCCAGCGGGAGCGCATGCGCGAGACGGCCGAAGACGAGGCACAAGAAGGAATTCGGGCTTGTCCGGAGTGCGAATCCGAAAACCTTGTAAAGGATTCGGATCGGGGTGAGCTCATCTGTGAAGACTGCGGGCTCGTCGTCGAGGAGGAAAAGATCGATCCGGGGCCGGAGTGGCGGGCGTTCAACCACCAGGAACGACAGCAAAAGTCCCGCGTCGGCGCGCCGACGACCCAGACGATGCACGACAAGGGGCTGACCACCACCATCGACTGGAAGGACAAGGACGCCTACGGTCGCTCTATCTCGTCGAAAAAGCGCAGTCAGATGCACCGGCTGCGAAAGTGGCAGGAGCGGATCCGGACCAAGGACGCGGGCGAGCGGAACCTGCAGTTCGCGCTCAGCGAGATCGACCGCATGGCGTCGGCGCTGGGCGTCCCGCGGTCGGTACGGGAGGTCGCGTCGGTGATCTACCGCCGCGCGCTCAAGGAGGACCTCATCCGGGGGCGCTCGATCGAGGGCGTCGCCACCTCCGCGCTGTACGCCGCCTGCCGGAAGGAGGGCATTCCGCGGAGCTTAGAGGAGATCTCCGAGGTCTCGCGGGTCGAGCGCAAGGAGATCGGCCGCACCTACCGGTACATCTCCCAGGAGCTCGGCCTCGAGATGAAACCCGTCGACCCGAAGAAGTACGTCCCCAGATTCTGTTCCGAACTCGAACTCTCCGAGGAGGTCCAGACGAAGGCCAACGAGATCATCGAGAAGACCGCCGAGGAGGGCTTGCTCTCGGGCAAGTCCCCCACCGGCTACGCCGCCGCCGCGATCTACGCCGCCTCGCTGCTCTGTAACGAGAAGAAGACCCAGCGGGAGGTCGCCGACGTCGCGCAGGTGACCGAGGTGACGATCCGGAACCGCTACCAGGAGCAGATCGAGGCGATGGGCATCCACGGTTAGTCGCCGGCACTCACCGACTCGAACGCGGCTGCGGCGCGCCCCGGGGTAATTCCGACGCGATCGACCCGAGCCACCGCGTCGCTCGCGTATCGCGACAGCCGAATCCGGGGATCGCGTCGCGCTCGATCGTCCGTCTCGCCGCCGCCGGTCTCCGCCGCACCCCACCTCACCGTCTTTCGTCTCGCGGACTTCCCGGCTCCCTGCCTTCGTCAGTTCACAGCGTCCCCTCGCTACGACGTCTGATCGCGAGGGCGCCGCCGGGTCGATCACGACGCCTCTCGTCGGGTGCGGCTCGGACGTCTCCCGCGGGCCTCACTCGTCGTCCGCCGCGTCGTCGGCGTCGTCACCGCCGTCAGCCTCGTCACCGCCGTCGGCGTCGTCTGGGTCGTCATCCCCGTCTGGGTCGTCGTCCTCGTCGGGGAGCCCGCCGTCGTCGTCGGGGTCGTGCTCGCCGTTCTCGCTCCCGTTCTCGACGGTGATCGAGATCTCGTCGACCGCGTCGAACGCGATGTGGGCGCTGTCGCTGGCCTGCGCGACGAGATCGTACTCGCCCTCGGAGAGGTCGACCTCCGCCTCCGTATCGCCGTCGCCGAGGTGGATGATCCCCGACGCCTCGGGAATCTCCTCGCCGGGCTCGAAGGGGTCGCGGTCGACGATGACGTGGAGGTGACCCGTATCGTCGGCGAGTTCGCCGGCTTCTTCGTCGTCGTTGTCGTCGTCCGCGTCGGCGCCGTTCTCGCCTTCTTCCTCCACCCCTGCCTCGCTCGGTCCTTCGTCGGTGGGGACGAGTTCGAAGTCTTCGACGTCCATCTCGACGGTAAACGGGCTCTCGACCGTGTCGCCGTCTTCGGGGTCGACGATCTCGACGTTCCCCTCCGATTGCTCGTGGTCGACTTCCTGATCGGCGTCGTCCGCCTCGGTCTCGTCGTCCGCCTCGGTCCCGTCGTCTCCGGCCGGTCCGGCGTCCAGACAGCCGGCGAGGGCGCTCAGCCCGACCGCGCCCCCGACGGCGATGAGTCGTCTGCGCGTCGTGTCTCTCATGACGAGCGTGGTAGGAAACAGGGGCGGAAAAGGAGCGAGCGGGCACACGCGGGTACGACGGCGGTCGGATCGATGGCGGGATGGCGGCGGTCGGATCGATGGCGGGATGGCGGCGGTCGGATCGATGGCGGGATGGCGGCGGTCGGATCGGTACGCTCCGCGGGAGGGGCGTCGGCAACTCTCCGAACTCAACATTCAACTCCGCGCGGTCCGTACCGGCGTTCGAATGCGCCTCGACGAGTACATCGAGGACTTAGAGCCCGACGAGGAGGCCGAGCGCCGCCGCCTCGCGAGGGAGAAGTCCTACGCGGTGACGGACTACCTCGAGGACTTCGAGCGCCGGTTCGACGACGCGCTCTCCGGCGACGCCCTGGTCGGCTCGACCGCGCCCTCGATCTTCGTCGGGCGATCGGCCTACCCTGACGTTCCCGTGGGGCTCCTCTCGCCGGTCGGCGACGAGGACAGCGCCGCGGACTACGTCACCGACGGCGCGTGGTACCGCCAGGGGTACGGCATCGACGACGTGCTCCAGCGTCGGACGGGCCTGTTGAACGCGAACAAGCGCGCGAACGTCGACGCGCCGAGCGTCGCCTCGCGGCTGGCGCCGTCGGTCCACGACGTCTGGGAGGGTTTCGTCGGCGTCCAGCGCGAGGTGGCCATCGCCGACCGGCCGGTCGACCTCGAGATCGGCCTCGACGACGCGCCGGACCTGGGACTCGACGCCGGGACGGACGTCGCGACGCCGCGCGGTCCGCGCGCCCGGGCCCGGAACGCCGACCTGACCGAGAACCCGCACGTCCCGCGGGCGGTCGAGAAGACCCTCGAGGACGACGACTGGCAGGCCCAGGGCGCGATGACCTACCTCTACCGGCGCGGGTTCGACGTCTACGAGATCAACTCGATCCTCTCGGCGGGCGCGCTCGGGCGAGCGGAGAACCGCCGGCTCGTCCCGACGCGGTGGTCGATCACGGCCGTCGACGACGCGGTCGGGAAGTACCTCCGCGGGCGGATCCGCAACGCCCCGAGCGTCGACGAGGTGCAGGTCTGGATGAACGAGTACGTCGGCAACCGCTACTGGGTGATCCTCGCGCCGGGCACCTGGGAGTTCGAGCTCGTCGAGATGAAGGCGCCGGGGAGCATCTGGAACCCCGACCCACGCGACGACGTCTGGCTCGCCAGCGCGAGCGAGGGATTCGAGGGACGCACGGGCTACGTCGAGGAGACCGCGGGAGCGTACTACGCCGCCCGCCTCGGGGTCCTGGAGCACCTCGAGTCGATCGGTCGGCAGGCAAAGTGCCTGGTGCTGCGGGAGGTCTCCGACGACTACTGGGCGCCCGTCGGCGTCTGGCAAGTTCGCGAGAGCGTCCGCAACGCCTTCGACGGGGAGTGCGGGGAGGCCGAGACGTTCCACGACGCGGTCGCCGGAGTCGCCGAGCACCTGCCGGTCTCGCTCCAGCGCCTGCGCCGAAAGTCGGAACTGGCGGCCGGCCTGCAGGCGAACCTCTCGGCGTTCGCCGGACGGGACGGGTGAGTTTCGGCCGCCGATCGCGCCCCGACGGCACGACGCCGCCGGGACCGCGGACGCACCGTGAAGGATTTGACCGATCCGCTCGAACGCGGCCCATGGCGCTCGCGCTGCTGAGCACGCGGATCCTCGAGATCCTGTTGCTCCTCGTCCTCCTGATCGGCGTCCCGCTGCTCGTCCTGCTGATTCTGGGGGGCGCCGCGGCGTACGTCCGGGAGGGCGCAGAGCGGGAGCTCGAGTCGATGGCCGAGGCGGGCGAGCTGGCGGAGCCGGGCGATCGGGACGTACCGGCGGAGCGGGACGAGCGGAACTCGTCCGCGGCGACGGGTGAGGGGGACGTTCCTACGGAGCCGTCGGATCCAACGGTCGGGGACGGCCGGGAGTCGGTCGACCGGGACGAATCCGAATCCTGACGGACCGGATGGCTGTCGGCGGCCGCTCACTCGGCTCGCGGCGCGCTCGCCGGTTCGGCGGGCTCGGGTGGCTCGATGTCGTTCCAGTTGCGGCTGAACACCGTGAGACTCGCCTTGAACACCGCGAGCAGGATCGGGCCGAGGAAGAGCCCGAGGACGCCCAGCAGGTAGATGCCGCCGAGGACGCCGACGAGAACGACCGCCGGGTGCAGCCCCGAGCCGCGGTCGACGGCGATCGCCCGGAGGTAGTTGTCGACGACCGAGAGGACGGCCACGCCGTAGGCGAGCAGGAAGGCGGCCCCGAGGACGTCGCCGGTCGCCAGCAGGTAACCGACGGCCGGCGCCCAGACCAGCCAGACGCCGATCACCGGCAGGATGGAGACGACGATCATCACGACCGTCCAGAACGCCACGTTCGAGATGCCGACGACGTAGAGGCCGATCCCGCCGAGGACCCCCTCGACGACGGCGACCAGCATGTGGCTCCCCAGCACCGCCCAGGTGACCACCCGGATCTCCTCGAACAGCTCGTCCTGAACGTCGCCGGTGAGCGGCGTGATCTGCCGGGCCCACTCGACGAACCGGTCGCCGTCGAGTAGGAAGTAGTACAGCAAGAACACGAGGAGCATGAGTCCGAAGCTGGTGTGGATCATGGTGTTCACCAGTCCCACGATCTCGCCGAGGACGGTCTCCGCCGCGGTGGCGAACACCGCCTCGAGTTCGTCGGCGACGACCGCCTCGAGTTCGTCGACGGCGGTCGGATCCACGCCGAGATCGTGGACCAGCACTCCCCGGACGGAGTCGATCACCGCCTCGACGTCCGCGCCCTCCACGCGCTCGAGATACTCGATCGCCGTCGAGAGGATGACCAGCGAGAAGACGACGATGGGAACGATCGCGGCGACGAACGCGAACGCGGTGAGCGCGCCGGCGGAGACGCGGGGGCCGAACCGGGGCGCCAGCCGCTCGTGGAGGGGGTAGAGCAGGAACGCGAGCAACGCGGCCGCCAGCACGAACTGGAGAAACGGCGCGACGATGAGAAAGCCCACCGCGCCGAGGGCGACGACGATCAGGGCGAAAAAGCCGGTCCGGACGTCCATGGGTGGACGTGTCGGCAACTTCGTATAAGCTTTCACATCGATACGTTCCGACGGGCCCGGTCGCAACGATTCGAGAACGGGTCGGGTGCACGACGGACGTCCGTCGGGCGCTGCCGACGGCGAAAACGCGACCGTTCGATCGGCGTCAGTGCTGGACGTCCTCCTCGACCGAGTTCAGCTTCGCGAACGTCTCCTCGGTCAGTTCGCCCGTCGTGTCGATGATCTCCGCCCACGTCTCGCTGTCCGGGGCTATTCCCAGCCGGTGGGCGATCTTCATGATCGAGACGTGGTAGACGCGCTGGCGGCCGGGCTCTTCCTCCCAGACGATCATGTTGCACGGGAAGAGGCCGCCGATGCGCATCGTCTCGTCGAGCGCCTGATCCGCGATCGACGGGTTGCACGCGCCCAGCACGTAGTAGGGGTCGCGGTCGGCGTCGACCTTCTCGTTCAGCAGTTCCGACGGCGAGAACTCGACGGGGATGCCGAAGCCGACCTCCTCGCAGACCTCGCGGACGTGTTCGACGGCCTCCTCGTGGCCCATCGCGAGGATCGCCTGCTTTTCGCCGTACTCGTCGGGGTCGATCTCCGCGGGATCGTACGGGACGTTCATGTCCGAGACCACGTCGCCGGAGGTCAAAAAACGCTCACACTCGGCCAGCGGGGCCGACGTCCGAGGGCCGACGTCGCGCCGGCTGCGGGACGTGCGGGTTCGATTCGGCCGACAGAACCTCGGACGCCGGGACACCGGGGCGTCGGGGGGTGGCCCGACGCGTCGGTACGGTTGCCGTCCACCGACGGCGATCGCCGAAACGATCACCGCGTCCGAAGCCACGGCTCGATCCCACTTCGTTACGCGCCCCGTTCGATCGCCGGACGCGAGCGGGGTCGAGGGCGAGCGAATCCCCGCCTCGTATGGTAATCGCGGACCGGTGTAATGACGAATTATCGCGCTCGCAGGACTCGGCTCCGTTCGAATCGTCGGCGCCGGTCACAGCGGGACCGGCAGCCACTCCAGCACCGCGAGCACGGGCTCCGGATCGAACAGCGGGTCGTGGAGGACGAGCCAGTCGAGCAAGACGAGTCCGGCGCCGTGGGCGACCACCGACGGCAGGATCGAGTTCGACTTGAAGTCGACGGCGCCGAAGAGGACGTCCGTGGGCCCGGAGAGCAGGAACTCGATCGGCGGCTTCCCGTAGTGGTGGAGCATGTACAGCAGCGGACTGATGAAGACGGCCTTGAACCCGATGTCCTTGACGCCGACGCAGAGCAGTCCGCGGTAGTAGGTCTCGGCGGCGAGCGCGAGGACGAACAGCTGGACGGCGTGGGGGAGGAACTCGTTGATCGTCGGCGCGGTCCGCCACATCGGGTAGAACTCGCGAATCGTCGGGAGCGTCGAGCCCACCAGGTAGAACGGCAGGACGAACAGCGCGAGGAGGACGGCGTTGCGGACCGCCAGCCGGTTCACCCGCCAGCCGATGCGCCGGCCGTGGGTGAGCCCGAGCGCCAGCGGCGCGACGATCAGCAGGAGGCCGTCGACCAGCACGCGACGCTCGAGCTCGGCGGGGACGAACGTCATCCAGAGGACGGTGAGGACGGCGCCGAGCAGCAGCGACTTCTGGACCCAGCTGAGCTCCGGAAGCCGGTCGTCGAGCCAGCGAGCGCCCGATCGGACGTCGACCGCCACAACCGCTTACTCCGCCGTCCGCACGGGGCCGGGCCCCATCACGTCGCGCACGTGGCGCTCGAACTCCTGGCGTCGCTGGAAGTAGGTCTCCTCGACCTGGCTCAGGAGGTCTTCGAGCGCTACGGGGCCGCCCGGCGTTCTGACGACGCTGTCGCCCTCGAGTCGCTCGACCTCGCTCGCCTGGATCGGCCAGTGCAGGCGCGAGCTCACGCGGGCCAGCGGAGCGCCCTCGACCGGCGTGTGCTCGCCGAGTTCGACCGCCGGCTCGCTCTCCTCGTCGTCGCTCATGCGCGGACGGTTCGCAGGCGCGTCGATTCAAGGTTTCGTTTCGCGCGAGGCGCGGTTCGGAGCGACCGAAGGGAGCGAGAACCGCGGAATGGCTAACGGCGCCCCTTCGAGATGGAGCCGCGCCGATCGCGGGTCGCTTCGCTCCCTGCATTCCCCGACGCGACTCTCGCTTCGCTCGAGTCGCGCCGCTCGCGGGTCACTCGCTCACGGCTTCGCCGTTCGCGTTCCCGAGGCCTCGCTGGCGCTCGGCCTCGCACCCGTTCCCCGCTCGCCGTCCCGATGATATCGCTGCGCTCGATCCTCGCGTCTGCCGGACGTCTGACGTACTGTTTTGGGGAGGGAATACGAATGGCGGGACATGACCAGCCTTTCGGAGGCGTACGAACGGAACGAGCGAGAGGTGACGAGCCTCCGGCGGCTGTACGCCGGGACGGCGCTGGTCCTCGCGGGCGCCGCGATGGCCGTGCTGGCGGTGCTGGTCGCGACGACGGATCTCTTCTCGTTCGTCGCGAGCGACACGCTGGCGGCCCGCGAACTCGCGGGCGTTCTCGGGGGTCTGGCGGTCCCCGCGGTGCTCGTCGGCGTCTTCGTCGTCCTCCCTACCGGACGGCGTATCAAGGCCGCCGCCGCGATCAGCGCGAGCATCTGCCTGCTCGGCGTCGCGCTCTTCGCGTACGCTTACCCGGCCCACTGGGACGGCTACGGCCAGGACCTCACGTCGTTCGTCTCGGCGGTCTACCTGATCGGGCTGTTCAGCGCGATCTGGTGCCTGTTCACGGCCGTCGTGAACTTCAAGACGCGCAACGATCCCGGCGGGGCGCTCGAGATGAACGTCACCCGGAAGGGCGAGACGAAGATCGTCGAGGTCGAGCGCTCCGGCGGGCTGGGCGGCGTCGGCTTCCTCGGGAGCACGCCGGACGGCGAGGTGGAGACGCAGACGAACGGGCCAGCCGCGTCGGTCCCGTCGCCGGCCGCCTCGCCCTCCTCGGCTGGCGCCGCGCCGTCGACGTCCGCCTCCGGCCGCGGGCGGGGCGG
>SKPV01000204.1 GCA_007119345.1 Halovivax sp. | reverse complement strand
CTGCGGACCAGCCGCGCGATTCCGCCCCAGCTCAACAGCCCGAACGTCACCAGCAGCAACAGCAGCGACGGGTTCCAGTACATGTACCCGATCACGTAGACGATGATCGCCGGAATCGACAACTGGACGTCCACGTAGGCCATCAGCAGGTCGTCCATCAGCCCGCCACGGAACCCCGCGACCACGCCCACCGCCGCCGCCAGCGGGACGACGAACGCCGCCGTGAACACCGCGACGTACAGCGCCGTCCGCGCCCCGTCCGCGACGAGGTAATCGACGGCGATCCCGTCCCCGTTCGCCCCGAAAGGGTAGGCGGACAACGTTCCGTGACAGTGCTGGTGGATCGAACCCTCGACGGGGGTGAGATCGCCGAGACAGTTCCCGACGGCGGCCCGGGGAACCGTCGCGCCGTACGGGGGATGGAAACTGTGCTCGAGGCGCAACTCGGACGAACCGATCACGGGCGGCCCGAAGAGTCCGAGAAAGACGAACGCGCCGAGGAGGGCGGTCGCCGCCGCAGTGGACGGGCGGGACAGCAGGTGCCGGAACGCCCGACGAGTCACGTCACGATTGCGTACCGCGGGTACGCCGACGTACGCGACGATCACGACGCAACCCGCGACGAATACCCAATCCACGCGCTGGAGATACCAGTCGAACACGAGGTAGCCGCCGGTAGCGCGATCGTACGCGTACAGCGATCCAAGCAGTCCGATTCCGACCAGCATCGTCAGGTGCTCGACCGAAACCCGACGCTGGGCCGTCGGGATTTCCGACCAGTCCACGCGGTCGAATCGCGACGTCCCGTCAGAATCCTGCATGGAACACACCAGAACGGTCCCAAACCCGGTAACATAAATTTGGCTATATGAGTGGAGACATAGGTGACGGAATCAGTACCTTTTTCTTCGAGAACTGAAAACGAAGCGACAATGCCCTCCCGCCGCTTGCAATCGCCGCCGATGGGGGTGGTGCCGGGACGCCCTCCGCGGACTCACAGCCGTGGCGACCCGCGTCGAACCGCGTTCGGCCGCCATCGGAGCACCCCCAGCAGCGCCGGACGGAGGTCGGGATGAGCCTCGCCCGAACCTTCCTCCAGCGTATCGCGCTCGGCGTCGTCGCCGCCTGGGGCGTGCTCACCGTCGTCTTCGCGCTGTTCTCGTTCACGCGAAACTGGAACATCGAACAGGACGTCGCCATGCAACAGTGGGGCGGCGGCCTTTCGGACGAGGAGGCGGAAGCCGTCGTCCAGGAGTATCTGGCCGAGCGCGACCTCGACCGACCGCTCCACGAACAGTACGTCGACTGGACGACGAGCATGTTCACGCTCGACTGGGGCGATTCGTTCCAGACCGGCGAGGCCGTCTTCCCGATGGTCGTCGACGCTACCTGGCGGACGGCGATGTACGTGCTGCCGGCGATCGTCGTCGCCGTCGCGCTCGGACTGGCCCTGGGCGTCTACGCCGCGTTGCACCCCGAGAGCCGCCTCGCCGGTTCGGGGGTGGGCACGGCGTACCTCCTGTTCGCCCTGCCGAACTTCTACGTCGGCGGCATGCTCCTCTCGCTCGCGGCGGGCGGCGCGGTTCCGGACTCCTCGCTGCTGTTCGACCACGCGCTACCCGTCGCCCTGACCGCGACGTCGCTGTTGGGCGGCTACGTCAGCTTCACCCGCGCACACGCCGCGGAGTACGCCAGTGCGGAGTTCGTGACCCTCGTGAAGGCGAAAGGCGCGAGCCGGCTGCGCGTCGCGATCCACGTCGTCCGGAACGGGGCGATCCCGATGTTCTCGATGCTATTCACCGAGGCGCTCGCGTTGCTCGTTCTGGCGATCTTCGTGATCGAGGTGCTCTTCGGGATCGAGGGGCTGGGACTGTTACTGTTCGACGCCATCGAGGCTCGCGACCTCCCCGTCCTGCTCGGTGGCACCATGGTCGTCATCGCCGTCGGCGTGGTCGGCAACATCGTCCAGGACGTCTCCTACACGGTACTGGACCCGCGCGTCGACACCGGATCTCGGTAGTACCGAACCGGTATCTCGCCGACACTCCCACGGTCGCGGACCGTCAGCGACCGTCAGTCGGGGCGGATCCGAACGGTCACGTCGTCGGAGAGCGCGCCGTCCTCCGCCCCGTCGACGTTGACTCGGGCGGCGATCGTGTACTCGCCCGGTTCGGCGTGCTCCCACTCGGACTCGGAGACCCGGAACGTTTGGTCCCAGGTCCGGGACACTACCTTCCGTTCGCCGCGCGAGAACGTTAGCGAGCCCCGCTCGTCGCCTGGATCCCGAAGGGCAACGTGAGACGCCTCTTCGATCCCGTCGACCGACCACGTCCAGACGAGCGGCGAATCCGTCGCCAGCGTGATCGGCACGGGCAGCGGGTTTCGCATCTCGACGCGAAACGGGATCCGAGTCAGTCGGTCGTACTCCGTCGACGGTGTCGTCACCGAGACGGAGATCGCGCTGTGTCGGATCCCACGGGGAACCAGGAGGTGGCTGAGCATTCGAGACGGAACGGACCGAAACGACTGCGGTTCGTCGTTCTTCCCGCGCAGTCCCGGCGAGAACGGATCGTCCTCGTCGCGGTGGATCGCCGAAGACTCGTAGATCCGTCGCATTGGTGAGTACAGGGACGGCACCGAATAAAGGGTTGCGATCCGATCAGTCGTCGGCCGAGGCGGCGTCGAAGCCCCGCGGCGTCGAACCGATCTGCCCGCGGTCGTACTCGTCGTCGTAGAGGTGACAGGTGATCCGCTGGGACCCGCCGGTCGGGATCGCCTCCGGTTCGTCGACCTCGCACGGCGAGACGAACGCGTCGGAGACGAGTTCGCGGGCCTCCTCGATGCTCCCCGCGGCGAGATACTCGATCGTCTGGGAGAGGAGGTGTTCGACTTGCGAATCTTGGATCCGCGCCGGTAGACCGAACTCCCGTCGGACGCGCTCGTCGACGGTCGCCTGGTCCAGGTCGGCCGGGTCGATCTCTTCGGTATCGGTACCTTCCTCGACCGACATCACCGCATCGATCGATTCCGCGCCGCGCAACCGGAGCTTGAAGTCGAGCAGGGACCGCCAGTCGTCCTGTTCGAGGTTATATTCCTCGGGCGGGATGACGTGCGGGCATCGCGTGTGGAACTTACACCCCGACGGGGGATCGAGCGGCGACGGCACGTTCCCGGGCAAGATGATGCGATCGCCCTCCCAGAGGGGATCGGGTTCCGGAATGGCCGACAGCAGCGCCTCCGCGTACGGGTGGTGGGGCGGCGCGAAGACCTCTTCGGTGGTGCCGATCTCGGCGATGTCGCCGAGGTACATGACCCCGACGCGATCGGAGATGTGCTCGACCACGCTCAGGTCGTGTGCGATGAAGATGTACGAGAGGTCGAACTCCTCTTGCAGGTCCTCCAGCAGGTTCAGGATCTGGGCCTGTACGGAGACGTCGAGGGCGCTCACCGGCTCGTCGCAGATGATGACCTCGGGGTCGACGGCCAGCGATCGAGCGATACCGATGCGCTGGCGCTGGCCGCCCGAGAACTCGTGGGGGAACCGGTTGGCGTGACTCGGGTTCAGTCCGACGATCTCCAGCAGTTCGTAGACGCGATCCTGGCGCTCTTGACCGCTCGCGAGCCCGTGAATGTCGAGGGGTTCCCCGATGATGTCGCCGACCGTCATCTTGGGGTTCATACTCGAGAACGGGTCTTGGAAGATGTACTGGAGGTCCTTCCGGAGATCGCGCATCCGGCTGTTCGAGATCTCCGTGAGATCGATTTCCTTCTCGGTGACGGTACCGTCCTCGGATTCCTCCTCGTACCGATAGTAGACGGAGCCGTCGGTCGGTTCGATCAGCCTGAACATCGTCTGGCCGAGCGAGCTCTTCCCGCAGCCGCTCTCGCCGACGATGCCGAGGGTTTCTCCCGGGTACAACTCGAGGTCCACGTCGTCGACGGCCTTGACCCACCGGGTCTGTCCCAGCAGGTTCTCCACGAATCCCTCGTTCGCTCTGTAGTACTTCTTCAGCCCTTCGACGCGAACGATCGGATCTTCGTCGTATCGTACCATCAGCGATCACCCTCCGCGTACGGCGCCTGCGCGTCCGTCGGCTCGCCCTGGACGGCGACTTCGTAGTCGAGACCGTCCTGTAGATCTCCCGTGTACTCGAGACACGACGCCGCTCGCTCAGCCGACACGCCGGACGCGTCCTCGCCGGTCGTCGGATCGACGAGCGGCGGCTCCTGCAACGTGCACACCTCCTCTGCGAACGGACAGCGCGGGTGGAAACTGCACCCCGGCGGCAGTTCGACCAGGTCCGGCATGGTGCCGGGAATCGTCTGCAGACGATCGCTCTGGTCGCCCAGCCTCGGGATCGAGCTCATCAGGCCGACCGTGTAGGGGTGCTTGGGATCGTAGAAGAGATCCTCGACCGGGGCCTTCTCCACCGGCTTGCCGCCGTACATGACCATCACGCGGTCGCAGACCTCGGCCACGACGCCGAGGTCGTGCGTGATCAGCTGGATCGCGGTGTCGAAATCGTCGGCCAGCTCCTCGATCAGTCCCAGGATCTGAGCCTCGATGGTCACGTCCAGCGCCGTGGTCGGTTCGTCACAGATCAGCAGGTCGGGGTCGCACGACAGCGCCATCGCGATGACGGCACGTTGTTGCATTCCGCCGCTGAACTGGTGGGGATAGTCGGAGTATCGCGCTTCGGCCTCCGGAATGCCGACCTTGTCGAGCAGCTGGATCGTTCGTTCTTTCGCCTCTTGCTTGTCGTAATCGAGGTGGAGACGAATCGCCTCCGCGATCTGTTCGCCGATCGTGTAGACCGGGTTGAGCGCCGTCTGGGCGTCCTGGAAGATCATCGCGATCTCGTTGCCCCGGATGGACCGGATCTCCTCGTCGCTCATCTCCAGGATGTTCTCGCCCTTGAAGCGGATCTCCCCGCTCTCGATCCGTCCGGGGTTGTCGATCAGGCGCATCAGCGAGAGCGCGGTCACGCTCTTGCCGGCCCCGCTTTCGCCGACGACGCCGAACTTCTCCCCCGCCTCGATGCGATAGGAGAGGCCGTCGACGGCGTTGACGACACCCTCGTCCGTGTAGAAGCGGACGTCGAGGTCCGTGACTTCGAGCAGGGCCATTTCATCCACCTCCCTGTCCGGTCTGGACGTCTCCGGCCTGTGCGTCGAACGCGTCGTTGATTCCGTCACCGATCATGTTGATAGACATCACGAAGATGAAGATCGCGGCGCCCGGGAAGATCGTCGCCCACCACGGGATCCGACCGCCCGGACCCTGGATCAGCGTCCCCTGCATGTCGTCGAGCATGGTACCCCACTCTGCGGTACCCGGGGAGAGTCCGAGGCCGAGGAATCCGAGCGCGGCGACGCCGATGACGACCGTACCCAGCGCCAGCGTCGCCTGGACGATCACCGGAGAGATCGCGTTCGGAACGACGTGTCTGAAGATCACCCGTCTGTCGCGGGCGCCCAGCGCCTTCGCCGCCATCACGTACTCCTCTTCTTTCACGCTCAGAATCTCGCCGCGGATCAGGCGGGCGTAGCCGGCCCACCCGAAGATGCTGAACGCGGCGACCATCGTCCAGTAGTTTCCGCCGAGCATCGCGACCAGCACCAGCGCCAGCACGAGACCGGGGAACGCGAAGATCACGTCGAGCAGCCGCATGATGATCTCGTCGATCCAGCCGCCGTAGTAGCCGGCGATCGAACCGACGACGACGCCGACGGTCATCGTGATGCCGACCACGATGAAGCCGATCGAGATGCTGTATCGGCCGCCGTACAGGACCCGCGAGAACAGGTCCCGGCTATTGTTGTCGGTTCCCATCGGGTGGTCCCACGACGGCGGCTCGTACGTGCCGGCCATGACGTCCGGGTCCAGCGCGAGCTGGGCGCCCGGATCGTACGGCGCCAGCGAGATCGGCTGGACGGGGACGCCGAACAGCGTGATCGGCCGGGCGAGGACCGACAGGACGACCATGATGCTGACCACTACCAGCCCCAGCATCGCCGTCCGGTTGCGTTTGAACCGCCGCCAGGCCCGCTTGTAGCGACTCGTCGTTTCTCCACCGGATTCTTCCACCCAGTCGGAGAGCTGCTCTCGTTCCCGTACGCGTTCCGGGTCGAAACCGGTAATTCGTATCCTTCCTCGTTCAGTAGACATGTTTGAATACCCTCAGTACCTGATGCGTGGGTCCAGCAATGCGTACGCCAGGTCGGCGACCAGGTTCATGATGATGATCGCGATCCCGATGAACAGCGTGATCCCCATGACCACGTAGTACTCGCGCTCGTTGATCGCGCTGATGAGCTCGAAGCCGAGCCCCGGCCACGAGAAGACGACCTCGACGACGACCGAACCGGCGACGATGCCGGCGGTCAGGAACGCCGCGACCGTCACGACGGAGATCAACGAGTTCCGAAGCACGTGCTTGAGGATGACCGTTCGCTCCGGTAGGCCTTTCGCTCTCGCGGTCGTGACGTACTCCTTGTTCATCTCCTCGGCCATCGACTGGCGCATAATCCGCATCATGTTCGCCGACGCCGCCGTACCGATCGTCACGCCCGGGAGTATCAGGAACCAGAGCGCGTCCGGCGAGTAGATCGCACCGCGTCCCGAGTACACCGCCGGCCAGAGGTCGATCCACAGCGCGAAGATCAGGATCAACATCAGACCCAGCCAGAAGTTGGGGATCGAGATTCCGGCCAGCGCGATGAACCGGCTGATGTCGTCGCCCAGCTTCTGTCGATTAACCGCGGCGTAGATACCCGTCGGCACCGCGATGACGATCGCGAACACCCAGCCGAACAGGCCGAGCATGATCGTGGGCGGCAGTCGCGTGAGGATGATGTCCGACACCGGCCGACCGGTGCTGAACTCCTGTCCGAAATCCCCCTGTGCGACGCCCGCCATCCAGTCGAGGTACTGTACGTATACCGGACGATCGAGTCCGTGTTCGGCTCGGACCCGGTCGCGGTCGGCTTCCGTGACGTTCGGGTCGATATCGATGATGAAAGCGACCGGGTCTCCGGGCGTGAGGTGTACGAGTGCGAACGTGATTATCGACACCCCGATCAACGTCGGAATCACCAGGAGTAACCGTTTTATGACAAATCGTCGAAGGCTCATTGAGTCAATTAATTGGTAATATGGTGCGGTGGTTGGCGAGCGATACGCCTCGATCGATCAGTCGTCGTCTTCTTCGACCCAGGTGACCTGACCGGCCGGCGGGTTGAACATGGCCGCCGAGTACTTCGAGGAGTTGAACGGGTAGGCGTTCCAGCCCTTGACGACGTCGTCGCGGAGGATGTCGTCCTCCATGCCGAACGAGACCCACGAGACCGGCGGGTCCTCGAGCAGCGTCTCCCAGAGCTGCTCGTAGGTGTCCCGGCGGTTGTCGATGTTCTCCTCGCCGACGACGTCCGGTCCGTACCGGGCGCCGTCGATCAGCTCGGTGACCTCATCGTTCTCGTAGTGCGTGTGGTTACAGCAGGCCCCGCCCTGGTTGTCCGGGTGGGAGACGGCGCGTGCGTAGCCGTCGGGCGTCCAGCCCGAGGAGAGCCCGACCGTGATGATCTGGTTGTTCTCCCAGAGTTCGCCCGAGACCAGCATCTCGACGAACCGACCCCACTCGTACGTGTTGATCTCGACCTCGAAGAGGCCGGAGTTCTCCATCGACTCGGCGATCAGACCGACGGTGTCGACGCGGTCGTCGTTGTCGGAGTTGGTGATGATCTCCGTCTCGAACGGCGCCTCGATCCCGTGTTCGTCGAAGGCTTCCTGCACTAGCTCGGCACCCGCGTCAGGGTCGTACTCGTTGTAGTGGCCGAGGTCCTCCTCGATCGCATCGTAGTCGTGGACCCCCGCGTGGGCCGACGTCGGCGAGAGGGGGATCGCGGCCTCAGTCTGCCAGCCGTCGAAGACCGTGTCGACGATCTGGGGACGCGGGATCATGTGGTTGACGCCGCGACAGACGCGCGGGTCGTCCCACGGCTCCTGCTGGTTCGGGTACTCGAAGAACAGGTATCCGCCGCTGGTCACCGCGGAGACGCGGAACTCCTCGGAGTCGTCGAAGTCCGACAGCGTGTCCGAGGCGAGCCCGAAGGCGTGATCGACGATGCCGTCCTGCAGCGCGGCGGAGCGGCTCGGGTCTTCGGGGATGATCTCGTAGTCGATCTCTTCGACGGGCGGGCGCTCCGGGAAGCCGTCGACGAGTTCGAAGTCGTCGTCGGGGTGGTTCTCCTCGTACTCTTCGGGGTCGAACCAGTGGTCGTCGAAGCGCCGGAGGATGATGTGGGACTCGTCCTCGTACTCCTCGAACTGCCACACGCCGGTGCCGATCGGGTCGTTGCCTTCGAGCGGATTGACGTCGCCCGGCTCGGCGTCCCAGTACTGTTCCGGGAACACCGCATGGCCGATGTTGTAGTAGAAGTCCGCGTCGGGAAGCTGCGCGTACAGGACGAGCGTGTGGTCGTCGGTCGCCTCCGCGTGGAGGAACCAGTCGACCATCTCGACGCCCCACCGGTTCGCACCGACCCAGCGGTCCAGCGAGCGGACGAAGTGTTCGGCCGTGAGCTCATCGCCGTCGTGGAACTGGACGCCCTCACGGATCGAGAACTCGACCTGCATGCCGAAGACGCCGTCCTCGGCCGCTTCCTGGGCGCCGTCCGTCGTGAGGACCATGCCGTCCTCGGTCGGACCTTCCAGGATGTCTGGCTGCTCGTCCGCCTCGACCATGTAGTCCTCGTAGGCCTCGGACGTGATGTCCTGAACTTCGATCTCCTCCCAGTCCGTGGCGAGCCACGGATGGATCTGGCCTTCGTAGTCCGTCGTGAGCAGCCCCTCGTAGACCATCACCCCGCAGACCATGTTCGACGTCGTGTCACCGATCTGCGGCGGGTCCCAGTTCGGCGGGGCCGAGCCGATGGAAGTGCGGAGCGTTCCGCCCTCGACGATGTCGTCGTAATCGATTTCGACCATACCCTCACCGGGCTGGATGACGGTCTCTCCGTCGTCGTCCTCGCTCCCACCGAGGCATCCGGCAAGCGCCGAAACCGCAGCCGCTGCACCAGTGGTCTGTAGCACCTTTCGCCGATCCACGTTGAATGGCATACATGGGAGGTATTCTCAAGCCCATAAAAAGCTTACTGTCTTTACGTAACGATACCAATTACAGGAATCTGCGCACGTCGTACCGACGACTCCGCCAGAAACCATCCGTTTGAGTCACCAAACGTTAACTTCACTCGGGACTCCTGGACGAGGATGATTTGGGCAAGCACCCTCCGTGGGGATGCACAGTTGATCGCTCGCCGGCCCGAATCTGCCGGTCGAAACGATGGGTGTTCCACGCTGTCCTGACGTTGGCTGAGACGGTCGCACGTCGGCCGAAAGTCCCCGACGAGTGGGAAAGAAGGCGTTTTGAGGCTATTCTAATCATCCGAAGGATACGCGAATTCGGCCGAACCATCGACCGAAACTCCTCGTTTTGGTCAGTCGTCTTCTTCGATCCAACTGACCTGTCCCGACGGCGGGTTGAACGTAGCCGCGTCGAACTTCGTTCCGTTGAACGGGAACGCGTTCCAGCCCTTGACGACGTCGTCGCGGATGACGTCGACCTCCATCTCGAACTGGATCCAGGAGACCGGCGGGTCTTCGAGCACCGTCTCCCAGAGCTCTTCGTAGGTATCCCGACGATTATCGATGTTCTCCTCCCCGACGACCTCCCCGCCGTATCGGGCGCCGTCGATCAGTTCGGTGACCTGATCGTTCTCGTAGTGTCCCCGATTACAGCACACGCCACCGTGATGATCCGGATGGGACACCGCACGCGCGTAGCCGTCCGGGCTCCAGCCCGAGGATAGTCCGCCGCAGATGAGCGTGTTCTCCTGGTACATCTCGCCCGACGTGACGATTTCGAGGAACCGACCCCACTCGTAGGTCTCGATATCCACCTCGAAGAGGCCGGAGTTCTCCATGGACTCCGCGATCAACCCGACGCTGTCGACGCGGTCGTCGTTGTCCGAGTTCGTCATGATCTCGACTTCGAACGGCGTCTCGATTCCCAGGTCGTCGAAAGCCTCCTCGACGAGCTCGGTGCCGGTCTCGAGATCGTACTCGCTGTGGGGGGCGAGCTCCTCCTCGATCGCCTCGTAGTCGTGCGTGCCCGCGTAGTCGGACGTGGGCGAAAGTGGCAGGGAAGCCTGCGTCGACCAGCCGTCGAAGACGGTGTCCACGATCTGCGGACGGGGGACCATGTGGTTGACACCGCGGGTGACGCGCGAGTCGTCCCAGGGTTCCAGCTGGACCGGATACGAGAGGTACAGGTAGCCGCCGCTGGTGACCGCCGAAACGCGGAACTCCTCCGAGTCGTCGAAGTCGGTGTACGTGTCCGATTCCAGGCCGAACGCGTGATCAACGATGCCGTCCTGGAGAGCGGCCGACCGGCTCGGGTCTTCGGGGATGATCTCGATGTCGATCTCCTCGATCGGCGGCCGCTCCGGGAAGCCGTCGGGCAGCTCGAAGTCGTCGTCGGGGTGGCTCTCCTCGTACTCTTCGGGGTCGAACCAGTGGTCGTCGAAGCGCCGGAGGATGACGTAGGATTCGTCCTCGTACTCGTGGAACTGGTAGACGCCAGTCCCGATTGGATCGTGTTCGGCGAGCGGGCTCACGTCGCCGGGTTCGGCGTCCCACTGTTCCTCGGGGAACGGATGCCGACCGATGTTGTAGTAGAAGTCCGCGTCGGGAAGCTGGGAGTACAGCACCAACGTGTGGTCGTCTGGCGCCTCAGCGTGGAGGAACCAGTCGTCCATCTCGGCCGCCCAGCGAGGGGATCCGTCCCAGCGATGCATCCCGCGAACGAAGTGTTCGGCGGTGAGCGCTTCGCCGTTGTGAAACTCGACGCCCTCGCGAATGTCGAACTCGACCTGCATGCCGAAGACGCCGTCCTCGGCGGCCGCCTGGCCGCCCTCCATGTCGAGGACCATATCGTCAGAGACGATGAGCGGATCGGAGGTCGCGTCGTCTTCCGGGACGAAGTAGTCCTGGTAGTCGTCTTCGGCGACCTCCTGCACCTCGATCTCTTCCCAATCCGTCGCCAACCAGGGGTGAATCTGCCCCTCGTAGTCGGTGGTGAGCAGCGACTCGTAGATCGCCGACCCGCTGACCATGCGCGAGGTCGTGTCGCCGATCTCCGGCGGGTCCCAGTTCGGCGGGGCCGAACCGATCGCCGTGCGGAGCGTGCCGCCCTCGACGATCTCGTCGTAGTCGATTTCGACCATGCCCTCGCCGGGTTGGACGACGGTTTCCCTGTCATCGTCGTCGTCGCTTCCACCGAGGCACCCGGCCAGCGCGGAGAGTGCGGCCGCTGCACCGCTCGTCTTGAGCACCGTTCGGCGGTTGATTCCGAATGGCATATGCGATAGCTATTGGCAACCGTATAAATCATTTACTCGCGTGAGTTGACAGGAATGGAGACGGTCCGCGGGCGCGATCTGTAATACTTTAGCCGGTCGGGAATATTCCCTTTAACAGGTTGGGTATCATCCGATCGCCCGAACGGGACCGTCCACCGTCGGGATCCGTTTCGAGAGGTGTGAACTCGATATCTCGACACAGGATCCCTGCACCTCCAGCCCGGAACCGATCGTACCGATGAACGGACGGGTATCGGCGGTATCGACGGGATCGCGGGCCGACGATCTCCCGTCCGCGGACGGTCCTGATCGACCGGTTATCGCGCGATCCCAGGGTCGCCAGCGAGATCCCAGTCGATCATGCCAGCGTCCACTTCTTGCGGATCGAGTTCCGTCACTCGGAGGTCGCATTCGACGCACAGAAGCGCGACCACCGGAAAGGCCCGACAGCAGGATTCGACGGTTTCCTCGCTCGGCTCGATGTCGCCACCGCACGCCGGACACGTCTTCTTGAACAGGCGTAGGGACTCCAGCATCTCGAGGCGCTGCTCGAGGGGGACGGCCGCCCAGCGGTCGGTCAACTCGCGCAGCGCTCGATCGGTACCGACGTCGGTCACCAGCGCGCCCTCGGCGGGCCACTCCCGAACCCGACGGACGACCCTGATCGCCGGGTGATCGCGGTCTTTGAACTGAATCCGGTCCGGATCCTCGTCGAACATGACGACGATATCGTCGACGTCGACGCCGTCCGCCTCGACGCGTTCGACGTGTTCGTCGACGAGCGAGGCGAACTCGTCGGTCAATCGTCTCTCGTCGTCCGTTCCGGGTTCCACGGCGCCGACGTCGACCAGGAACTCCTCCGGATCGACGCTGTGTTTCTTCCGATACTCGATCTTCTTCGCCGTCTCGAACTCGTACTCGTCGCCGGCATCCGCCCCAAATCGCTCCGGCCCCTTGTCGAACCTCGCGAGGACACTGTCCGGGAGGTACCGCTTCGTCAAGGTCGGCGTCCCGGGGACGAGGTATCCCCGGAAGTAAATCGCGCCCATAGCCAGCGCGAACACCACAGCGCCGAAAAGCGGAGAAACTATCGCGAGCGGAGCGCTTACCCCCACGGCGATGATCACGTTGACGGCCGTACACGGCGTACACCGGTTCGCTCCCGTGTACTCGTCGTTTCGCAACCGTCCGACGACGGTCGATGAATCTCCGGTCATACCCCACGATACGCACGGATCCGTATAAACGGTCGCGTCCCGGGTTTCCGAAATTGTCCGAACACTTCAGTATACGGCCAGACCGATCGTGGTCACTCCGAGGCGCGAGACGGTCCGCCTGCGAAATGCGCCGCTAGTTCGATGGATCTTTTCTTCGCGCATGCGCAACCACTCGACTTCTCCCGTGGCGCACACGTGTGTCCGTAGACCGACGCTACGTCGGAACTTCGTCACTACTACGTCCGACCTTCGTCAGTGCGCACGCGCAAAATACCCGGGCTCGATTCGACGGGCTCCGACGGACTCGATTCGATCGACCGTTCCGGTTCCCCCGACACCGATCGATCGTTCGGACTCGAGAGCGAGCCGATCACGAAACGTCTCCCGGATTCGGTCCACGCCGACGTCGATTCCGCGACCGTTTGGGGAGACGATCAGCTCGGAATGTCAGCTCGGCTCGTCGCGGGAGGGAGTTGTACGTTGCCGACTTCGGTCACGTCGCGGTCTCGTCGTCTCCGTCAACTCCACCGCGTTCCGTACCTGCCGGTCGCGAGGTTGTTCGCGTCGAAAAGTAGCGGGAGGTATATTTGAACTACGCGAAGACCGTTCGCTGCACTCTCGGTCTCCTCTCGTTCAAATTACCATCGTGCGGTATCTGCCGCTCGCGTCGTTGCTCGCGGCAAAAACATAGCGGGAGGTAGATTTGAACCACGCCGAGACGTGCTCGCTCCGCTGTGCGCGTCTCGTCTCCTTCAAATCTACTCGTCGACTTTCGACGCTCACGGCACTCGTCACGTCGTTCCTCGTTTTCGTTCGCGTCGAAAAGTAGCGGGAGGTAGATTTGAACTACCGATCTGCGGGTTATGAGCCCGCCGGAATCTCCTGGCTATCCCATCCCGCTACCTGCTCGTAACCGAGTGTGGTAGTTAAGGATTGTGATTCGGGTGCCGTATGCGGGTTTCTGGCGGTACGGCACGGTCGCTCGGCGGGGAAGCCGCCCGACGTTACGTAGTTCCATGCAGCCGGATGCGGAATATTCGTCCACGCGGCGCCCACCTCGCGGCCGGTTCACGCAGCCCGTTCGCGGGCCTCGACGACGGTAACGTCCTCCGCGTCGACGAGTTCGACGTCGAGGAAGTGGGGGACGTAGTTTCGCAACTCGAAGTCCTCGCGTTCCGAGTCCGTCCCGACCGTACACCAGAGCTGTACGCGCTCCGGACCGTGCCACTCGCCGTTTCGATTGATCGAAAAGCAGACCAGCCGTTCTCCGTCGACCTCGATGACGGCCCCCTTGCGGATTCCCGGGTCGCCGTGGATGATGAGCTTCTTCATGCGCGTCGATTCGGAGAGTCGAACCGTAAGCGCTTCGGGACGGCTCCGTCGATATCGCCCGCAGCCGATCCCCCTATCGTCCGCAGCCGATCCCCCGGTATTTCGTCCGCATCCGAGCCCGCGGGTGATCCGTTCGCGGTCGCGACGTACCCCTCGCGATCACCGCCGCAGGCGGTTCGAGGAAGACGAACCAAACTGGTTTTAAAGGGGGCTGCCTTAGGCCACGACAAGTGATTCGATCATGCAGATGCCACGCCGATTCAACACCTACTGTCCGCACTGTAACGAACACCACCAGCACGAGGTAGAGAAGGTCCGAACGGGCCGCTCGACCGGTATGAAGGAGGTCGCCGACCGGCAGCGCCGACGCGCGAAGAGCACCATCGGGAACGCCGGCAAGTTCTCGAAAGTTCCCAGCGGAAACAAGCCCACCAAGAAGACCGACCTCAAGTACCGCTGCGGCGAGTGCGGCAAAGCGCACCTCCGCAAGGGATGGCGGGCCGGCCGACTCGAGTTCCAGGAGTGATCCGCATGGCAGGAAACTTCTACCAGGTCCGGTGCGGCGACTGCGAGAACGAACAGATCGTCTTCGGCAAGGCCTCCACGGAAGTCGCCTGCGCCGTCTGCGGCACGACGCTCGCTCGACCGACCGGTGGTAACGCCGACATCGGACACGAGATCGTCGAAACCGTCGAGACACGATGAAATACAGCGGCTGGCCCGATCCCGGCGAACTCGTCGTCGGCAAGATCGACGAGATCGAGGATTTCGGGGTCTTCGTCGATCTCGAGGAGTACGAGGACAAGCGCGGACTCGTCCACATTTCCGAGGTGGCGAGCGGATGGATCAAGAACGTCCGCGATCACGTCCGCGAGGGACAGATCGTCGTCGCGAAGGTGCTCGACGTCGACGAGTCGGCCCAGCAGATCGACCTCTCGCTGAAGGACGTCAACGATCACCAGCGCTCCGATAAGATCCAGGAGTGGAAGAACGAACAGAAGGCGGACAACTGGATGGAGCTGGCGTTCGGCGACGACATCGGCAACGAGACCTACACCGCGATCGCGAACGAGCTACTCGGAACTCACGGGAGCCTCTACGACGGATTCAAGCAGGCCGCGATTCACGGCGACGAAGCCCTCGAGGACACCGACCTCTCGGGCGACGAGATCGACGCCATCGTCGAGACCGCACGCGAGAACGTCTCCGTCCCCTACGTGAACGTGACCGGCTACGTGGATCTGAAGAATCCCTCGCCGTCGGGCGTCGACGGCGTTCGAGAGGCCCTCGAAGCGGCCGAAGGCAACGGCGAGGTCCCGGACGAGGTCGAACTCTCGGTCACCTACGTCGGCGCCCCCGAATACCGGATCAAAGTTCGGGCGCCGAACTACAAGACCGCCGAAGACCACCTCGAATCGAGCGCCGAGCGTGCGATCGCCGCCATCGAGGACCACGGCGGGAGCGGCGAGTACCACCGGCAGCGTCGCACCGACGACGAGTGATCGCCACACCGAGAGACCCGTGAAATCCCACATTCGGTGCTGTTCGGCGTGGCGAACGCGTCACGATCGGCCGGTATACACGCTTTCTGATACCTGTCCGGAGTGCGACGGACCCGCCGAAAACAGCGCCCCGGCACCCTTCTCGCCGGCGGACCGCCACGGCGAGTACCGACGCGCTCTTAAGCGCCGCCTCCGCTCTTAGGCGTATGGACGAACTCGACGTCGACGAGGTCGCCGACGTCCCCCTCGACGACCCGGTGCTGGTCGAAGGGCTCCCCGGCGTCGGACACGTCGGCACCCTCGCCGCCGAACACCTCCTCGAAGAGCTGGACGATCGGTCGACGCTCGTTCGCCGAATCTACTCGCGGGCGTTCCCGCCCCAGGTGTCCGTCGAGGACGGCGTCGCCTCGCTCACCCACACGGCCGTCCACGCGGTCGAAGTCCCCGACGGGCGGGATCTCCTCGTGTTCACCGGCGACCACCAGGCCCAGCACAACGAGGGTCACTACGCCCTCGCCGACGCGTACCTCGACGTCGCGGAAACGTTCGGCGTCGAGGAGTGCTACGCGCTCGGCGGCGTCCCGACCGGGGAACTGATCGAAGAGTACGCCGTCCTCGGCGCGGTCACCGACGAGTCGATGATCGACGAGCTCGAGGCGGCCGGCGTCGCGTTTCGCGAGGACGAACCCGCGGGCGGGATCGTCGGGATCTCCGGGCTGTTGCTCGGACTGGGCCAGCGTCGCGGGTTCGACGCGACGTGCCTGATGGGAGAGACGAGCGGCTACCTCGTCGATCCGAAGAGCGCCCGCGCCGTGCTGGCCGTGCTCGAGGAGCTCGTCGGCTTCGACGTCGAGTACGACTCCCTCGACGAGCGTGCCGAGGAGATGGAGGAGGTCATCGGGCAGATCCGCGAGATGGAGTCCCAGCAGGCGATGGACGTCCCGAGCGACGAAGACCTCCGATACATCGGCTGAGCGCGGACGGGACGTCGTGCCGTCGCTCAGCCTTCCAGCACTTCGTAGGGGACGTCGCCATCTCTGAGCACGTCGGTTACGCGACCGACGGCGTCGATCGTCGCGACGACGGCCACATCGAGCCCGCGCTCGGCCGCCGCCACCGCGACGTCGCCGGCCGCCACCGTGACCGCCGGCTCCGCGTCGGCGGCCCGTAGCGTGACAACCGCCTCGACGCCGCCTGCGAGGACGAGGTCGGCCCCGTCGACGGCGCTCGCGATCGCGTCTTCGTCCACCGCGCGGCTGCCGCCGGCGCGCACCGGCGGCACCTGCAACACGGTCACGCTCCCCGGATCGAGGTCGATGACGCCCTCGAATCCGGTGACGCCGACGTCGGTTCCGGGCGCCGCGTCGGTCGTGGCGACGCCGGTGGCCGATCCTCGCTCGCCCGAGGTCGCGTGCAAGAGACCGTCCTCGATCGAGAGGGTGACCGACTCTCCCTCCGCGACCTCGTCGGTCGCGATCGCCGCGTCCTCGCTCACCGCGCCGAGAACGTCCTCGGTGACGTGATCGGCGAACCGGCGGACGTCGTCGGCCGCGCGAAAGAGCCAGTCGACGCCCTCGTTCGTGACGTGATAGCGCGATCGCGCCTCCTTCTCGACGAGTCCGTCGTCGACGAGCTCGCGGATGTACTCGCTGACCGCCTGACTGGTGACGCCCACTTCGTCGGCTATCTCGCCCTGACTGACCGCGGGCTGACGCTCGGCGATCTCGACGAGGATCCGAAGGCGGGTGGCGGCCCGCTTGTTGTCCAGGACGTCGACCATGGGTGTTCTTCTCAGGTCCCGGCCAAAAAGCTAGTCGATCACGACGTCGGTGGCGGCCTGCAGGGACGGGGCCCGCACCCGGAAGATGCGGACGGCGACCGCGCCGGCCTCACTCCGCGTCCGCGTACTCGCGTTTCAGCGAGAGGACTGTGCGGTCGAACTCGCAGACGAGCTCGTCGTCCTGGTTGAAGGCCTCGACGTGCATCGTCACGACGCCGCGCTCGCCGTCGGAGGTTTCGCGCTTGTCGGTCACCGTGGACTGGACCCGGATCGTGTCGCCGTGAAACACCGGCTTCGGGTGGACGACGTCGTCGTAGGAGAGATTGGCGACGATCGTCCCGTCGGTGGTCTCGGGGATCGTGATCCCGACCGCCAGCGACACGGTGTAGAGGCCGTTGACCAGCCGCCGCCCGAAGTCGGTTTCGCCGGCGAACTCGGCGTCCAGGTGCAGCGGCTGCTGATTCATCGTCATGTCGCAAAAGCGCTGGTTGTCGCTCTCGGAGATCGTCCGTCGGCGCTCGTGCTCGATCGTCTCGCCAACCTCGAACTCCTCGTAGTAGAGACCGGACATGTGCGAGTCGTCGCGGTCCGGTGACAAAAGCGAATCGAAGGGGGCTCGGCGACGCGAGATCCACATCTTCAATGCGACGGTCCGCGAACGCTTCGCCCATGGTACGCCGCTCCCTGTTGTTTACGCCAGGGGATCGTCCCGAGATGATGCGCAAGGCGCCGGGTGCGGGCTCCGACGTGGTCGTCTTCGACCTCGAGGACGCCGTCGCCCCCCGGCGCAAGGGCGAGGCGCGCGAGGCCGTCCGCTCGGTGTTGTCCGATCCCGACTTCGATCCGGACTGCGAGGTGTGCGTGCGGGTGAACGCGGACTCGCCGGCCGTCCGGGACGATCTGGACGAGCTGCGTGCAGCGGACAGCCCTCGCCTCGACGCCGTGATGTTACCTAAGACGGAGTCGGCCGACGACGTGCGCGACCTCTCGGTGAAACTCGAGTCCCGGGGCGTACAGGTCCCCGTGCTGGCGCTGATCGAGAGCGCGAGGGGAGTCCTCGCCGCGGACGAGATCGCGGCGGAACCGGAAACGGACGCGCTGATCTTCGGCGCGGAGGACCTCGCCGCGGATATCGGCGCCACGCGGACCGACGAGGGGGTCGAAGTGAGCTACGCGCGCCAGCGAGTGGTGATCGCGGCGGCCGCCCACGAGTGCGACGCTATCGACACGGTGTACACAGACTTCGACGACGAGGACGGGTTGATCGAAGAGACCGAGTTCGCCGTCCAGCTCGGCTACGACGGGAAGCTGGCGATCCACCCCGCCCAGGTCGAGCCGATCAACGAGGCGTTCACGCCCGACCCCGACGACCTCGAGTGGGCCGAAGCGGTGCTCGAAGGGAAGCGCGAGGCCGACGCCGAGGGGCGGGGCGTGTTCCAGGTCGACGGCGAGATGATCGACGCTCCCTTGATCGCGCAAGCCGAGCGAATCGTCCGCCGGGCGGAGGCCGCCGGCTCGCTGAACTAACGGTCGGCCGGCGTGTTGGAACGACCTACGACGACCCCAATTATCGTCCCATGCGAACCGCTCAACTCACGCTCCGGCGAAACGAACCGTATGACCGAGTCGGCCAATCCGTTCGAGAGCCTGCAATCACAGATCGACGAGGCCGCCGCGCATCTCGACGTGGGCCAGGACGTCGTCGAGCGGCTCAAACATCCGGAACGGGTGCTCGAGACGAACCTGACGATCGAGCTCGACGACGGGAGTCTGGAGCGATTCAAAGCCTTTCGCTCACAGTTCAACGGCGACCGCGGCCCCTACAAGGGCGGCATCCGGTACCACCCGGAGGTCTCCCGCGACGAGGTGAAGGCGCTGTCCGGCTGGATGGTGTACAAGTGCGCGACGGTGGACATCCCCTACGGGGGCGGCAAGGGCGGAATCGTCGTCGATCCCAGAGCGTACTCCGACGCCGAGCTCGAACGGCTCACCCGCGCGTTCGCGAAAGAGCTCCGCCCGATGATCGGCGAGGACCGCGACATCCCCGCGCCCGACGTCAACACCGGACAGCGGGAGATGAACTGGATCAAAGACACCTACGAGACCCTGGAGAACACGACCGCTCCCGGCGTCATCACCGGCAAGCACCTGGAAAGCGGCGGCAGCGAGGGGCGCGTCGAGGCCACCGGCCGCTCGACGGTGCTCGCCGCCCGCGAAGCGTTCGAGCACCTGGGGAAGGAGCTGGAGGGGGCGACCGTCGCGGTGCAGGGCTACGGCAACGCCGGCTGGATCGCCGCGAAGCTGATCGACGAGATGGGTTCGAGCGTCGTCGCCGTCAGCGACTCGAGCGGTGCCGTCTTCGCGCCCGACGGGCTCGACCCGGTCGCGGTAAAAACGCACAAGAACGAGACCGGGGCCGTCACCGGCTACCCCGATGCCGCCGACGAACTCACGAACGAGGAGTTGCTCACCCTCGACGTCGATCTCCTGATCCCCGCCGCGCTCGAGAACGCCATCGACGAGGACCTGGCCCGCGACGTGCGCGCTGACGTCATCTCCGAGGCCGCCAACGGCCCCATCACGCCAGCGGCCGACGGCGTCCTCGCCGAAACGGACGTGTTCGTGATCCCCGACATCCTCGCGAACGCCGGCGGCGTCACCGTCTCGTACTTCGAGTGGGTCCAGAATCGCCAGCGCTTCTACTGGACCGAACGGAAGGTCAACGAGGAGCTCGAACGGATCATCGTGGGCGCGTTCGACGCCCTCACGACGACGATGGACGAGCGGGGCATCGACGATCCGCGCACGGCGGCGTACGTGGTCGCGATCCAGCGAGTCGTCGACGCCTACGAGCAGGCCGGCGCCTGGCCCTGAGTCCCGATTCAGAAGAAAAAGACGTACAGGACCAGCCCGACGCCGATCCAGGCCAGGACGCCGCCGATCCACGGCGTCGCGGCGACCATGTCGTCGACGAAGGCGTCGTCCGCGTCGGCGAAGAGACCCGGGCCGTGCGATTGCTGGACCTCGATCGCCGCCTCCGGTTGCCACGCCGCGGCGGTGCCGAAGATGATCAGGAGCATGCCGAGCGCGGTGAGTAGCAGTCCGTCCATGTCCGGGGATGTCGCGGTCGAACGGAAAAACTACCGGTCGCATCGACGAGGCTCGGTCCGAGCCGTCGGCCCGAGCTCGGCCCGCCGTCACCCCGCCAGTCCGTAGCCGATCAGCAACGCGCCGATCACGGCGAACAGGGCGCCCATCCCGCGCGTCGCCAGGATCCGGTCCTCGTCGGTGATCTCCGGCGACGAGTCCCGAAGCATGCCCGCATCGCGGCGCGCCTCGATCATCGCGGGCGCCAGGAGGAGGCCGGCGAGTCCGAGCGCGAGTGCCACGACGCCCAGCGCGACGATCCACATCTTCAGAGGCCGAGCTCCCGACCGATCACGAGGTGCTGGATCTCGCTCGTTCCCTCGCCGATCTCCATCAGCTTCGCGTCGCGGTAGAACCGCTGGGGCGCGAAGTCGGTGGTGTAGCCGTAGCCGCCGAGCACCTGGACGGCCTCCTCGGCCACCTCGCGGGCGGCCTCGGAGGCGTCCAGCTTCGCGAGCGCCGACTCCCGGGTGACCGACTGGCCCGCGTCGTACCGGCGCGCGGCCTTGTGGGTCAGCAGGCGGGCCCGCTCGGTCTTGCGGTGCATGTCGACGATCTTGTCCCGGATCGCGTCGAACTCGCAGATGGGCTGGCCGAACTGCTCGCGCTCCCGGCTGTAGGCCTTCGCGTGCTCGTAGGCGCCCTGTGCCAGGCCGGTCGAGAGGGCGGCGATCGAGATGCGGCCGCCGTCGAGGGTCTTTTTCGTCTGCTCCCAGCCGTCGCCCTCCTCGCCGAGCAGGCGGTCCTCGGGGAGCCGGACGGCGTCGAGCGAGATCTCGCAGGTCGGCGACGCGTTCAGCCCCATCTTGTCCCAGATCGTGGTGACCTCGAAGCCGTCGTCCTCCTCGGGGTCGACGATGAACGTGGAGATGCCACCGTAACCCGCGTCGGGTTCCGTGACCACCTTGACGAGCACGGAGCCGGCCTCGGACGCGTTGGTGATGAACTGCTTGGTGCCGTCGAGCACCCACTCGTCGCCGTCCTTTTCGGCGGTGGTGTCCATGTCCGAGGCGTCGGAGCCGCTGCCGGGTTCGGTGAGCGCCCAGCCGCCGATGTACTCGCCCTCCGCGAGCGGGCGGAGCCAGCGCTCTTTCTGCTCCTCGGTGCCGAACAGCTCGATCGGCTTCGATGCCAGCGACGTGTGCGCGACGTAGGAGAGCCCGACGGAGCCGGAGACGCGGCCGATCTCCTCGGCGACGAGCGCGTACATCAGGGTGTCGCCGCCGAGACCGCCGTACTCGTCGGTGATCGGCACGCCCATCACGTCGAGTTCGGCGAGCTGGTCGAAGATCTCTTCCGGGTAGCGGTGTTCCTCCTCGATCTCCTGGGCGATCGGTTCGAGTTCCGCCTCGCAGAAGTCCCGTACGCTCTTCCGGATCATCCGGTGCTCGTCGGGGAGCTCGAAGTCCATGTGCAATACTTGCCGACCCGCGAAATAAACGCACCGAAGGTCGACGGGCCGCGAGCGAACGCCCTACTCGTCGCGGTAGCGCCAGCCCCCGCGATCGTCGTCCGCCGACGACCGGTCGGCGCCCTCGTCGTCTCGCTCGCCATCGGACGCGACTCCGTCGGCATCGCCCCAACCGGCGTCGGTCCCGCTCCAGTCGTCGTCGGTCCCGATCCAGCCGTCGTCATCCCCGTTCGGCCCGGCGTCGTCGTCCAACTCTCGTCCCTCGCGGCCGGGCTCGTCGATCCGGTCGCCCGTCGCCCCGTCGAAGTCTCCGCCGCCGGCTCGAACCGCTTCGCGCCGCCCCGGAATCAGATCCAGCTCCCCGTCGGTGTCCCCCAGGACTAACAGCGCGTAGTACCGGATGTACGCGACCACCGGCATTTCGTACAGCGCCATGACGAGGAGGAAGGTGAGGACCATCGCGAGCACGAGGAGAACCAGCAGGGGAACCGCGAGCGGGCCGAGGAAGAAAAAGACGACCGCCAGCAGCCCGAACGGGATCAACAGCACCAGCATCGTGAGGGTCGCGAGGATGCCGACGGCGATCGAGGCGACGAACCCGATGATCGACGCGAACAGGACGTAGACCACGTACTCGCCGAGGTTTCCCCGTAGGGTCAGCCAGAATCTCCCCCATCCGGCGCGAACGCCGCGTTCCTCGAGGAGCATCACCGGGACGACGAACTCGGTCGTCAGTCGCATGATCACCGCGTACACCAGGTACGTCGCGAACCCGAGCAGCGCCAGGGCGCCGAGTGCGGACGGGGAGACCTCGTCGATCGACTCGAGCGGAGACACCAGCACGTACGCCGGTACGGCGACGACGAGCGCCGCCAGGACTCCGAGGACGAGCCTGAACAGAAACAGCGAGACGGCGCGCCCGAGGTTGTCCCCCGCGTAGCGCCTGACGCGGACGTCGTCCGAGCGCAGCGATTCGACGAGGACGAACTCCATCATCGAACCGACGAAGGCGAATACGAGCCAGAGCGCGATCACGATGATCGCGACGACGGCCAGGAGTGCGACGAGGTCTTCCGTCGGGATCGGACTCTCGAACGGTTCGTCCGCGACCGCGTCGTCTTCCGGCAGCGAGACGTCGCCCGTCGGGACGGTCGGCATTCCGAATCCCAACCCCGTGAGGAAGAAGACGACGATGGCGAGTCGGAGCCACGTGCCCGCATCTACCGGCGTGAGAAATTCCCGCGTGACGTCGATCGCGTCGCTGAGATCGTCGACGGCGTACATAGTCGTCGGTCGAGGGATTCGGAGGCTCCCGACAAAACGGTACTGATACCGCGACATCCCCAGCGATACCGACGAGACGGCACGCAGCCGGTTCCGACACCGTCGGACCAGCGCGCCCAGCGAACGATCACTCCTTTCGCCGTCGCGGAACCCGCAACCTCCACGCCGAGGCGTCGCCGGCTCCGCCTCCGCGGTCGACGCTCCGGGAGCATTAAACCCTCCCGGCGCCTTCACCCGCACGGATGGACATCCGCCAGCTGGCGCGCGGAACGGTCGCCTGGGTCCGCCTCGAGCGAGTGGTGCTGACGCTGGTTCGGCGGTACGATCTGGACGTCGCGCGGGTCGAGTTCCTGGACGCGGACAACTGGCTCTCGACGCCGTGCGTGGTCGACGACGAGTGGTTCGTCAAGATCGTCTCGACCCAGAACGCCCGCGTCCACTCGCTGTTGACCGCCGGGCGGAACGTCGGCGCGTTCACCTCGGGCTCCGGCGGCTTTTTCGACCGGTTCGAGACGCCCCTTGAGATGGTCGAACACGAGTACGAGGCGACCCTTCGCATGCGAGAGATCGGCTGCAACGCGCCCCGGCCGGTCGAGGCGTTCGAGGTGAACGGCCTCGGGGTGCTCGTCCTGGAGTACCTGCCGGCGTTCGAGACGCTCGACGAACTGCCCGAAGATCGGGTCCGGGCGCTCGCGCCGAAGCTGTACGAGATGCTGGGATTGCTGCACGAACACGGGCTCGCCCACGGCGACCTTCGCGCGGAGAACATCTTGCTCTGTGACGGCGAACTCTACTTCATCGACGCGACGCGCGTCCAGGAGGAGCGACGCCGAGAGACGCGCGGTTACGACCTCGCCTGCGCGATGGCGGTCCTCGAGCCCCGCATCGGCGCCCGAGACGCCGTGCGAGCGGCGGCCGAACGATACCCGACCGAGGACCTCCTCAGCGCCCGGGAGTTCCTGGACTTCGTTCGCCTCCGCCCGGACCACGACTTCGACTCGACGCAACTTCGCAGCGAGGTCGAGAAGGCCGCCGACCTCCACGGCCGCTGAGGGCGGCCACGTCCGGTCGGCCGATACGACGGGCCACGCTCGGTCCGCCGGTGTGACTGTCTACGTCCGATCCAGCACTCCGACGGGCTACCTCCGATCGAGCACTCCGACGGGCTACCTCCGATCGAGCACTCCGACGGGCTACGTCGGGTCGAGAGAAGCTGACCGTGGCGCCGGTCGGGGAATCGAGGTCGGGGCGGTGGATTCCGACCCGGCCGCGACGATCGGACGGCTTGCCCCGGAAGTAGCAGGCTTTTTGACCGGCCTCGGCGAAAATATTGCCGAACATGAGCCAACAAGCCGCGAGCGAGACGTACGGCCACTACATCGGTGGCGAGTGGACCGAGGGCGACGGAAGCGAGACGTTCGCCAGCGTGAACCCGGCGACGGGCGAGGAGATCGCGTCGTTCCACCGCGGAACCGAAGCCGACGTCGACGCCGCCCTCGCCGCGGCGGAAGACGCCTTCGAGGAGTGGCGCACGCTGAGCTACATCGACCGCGCGGAGTACCTCTGGGACATCTACCACGAGCTCAGAGAGCGCCACGAGGAGCTCGGCGAGATCGTCACCAAAGAGTGCGGCAAGGAGATCAGCGAGGGGAAAGCCGACGTCACCGAGGCCTGGCACATGGTCGAGTGGGCCGCCGGCAACGCCCGCCACCCCCACGGCGACGTCGTCCCCTCCGAGATCGGGAGCAAAGACGCCTACATGCGCCGCAAGCCCCGCGGCGTGATCGGCTGCATCACGCCGTGGAACTTCCCGGTCGCGATCCCGTTCTGGCACATGGCGATCGCGCTCGTCGAAGGCAACGTCGTCGTCTGGAAGCCCGCCGAACAGACGCCCTGGTGCGGCCAGATCATCGCCGAGATGATGGAAGACGCCGGAATTCCCGAGGGCGTCTTCAACATGGTCCAGGGCTTCGGCGACGCCGGCGCCGCCATCACCGACGACGAGCGCGTGGATACGGTGCTCTTCACCGGCTCCGCCGAGGTCGGCCACGAGATCGCCGGCAAGGTCGGCGGCGAACCCGGCAAGCTCGCCGCCTGCGAGATGGGCGGAAAGAACGGCATCGTCATCACCGAGAACGCCGACCTGGACGTCGCCGTCCACTCGGCGGTGATGTCGTCGTTCAAGACGACCGGCCAGCGCTGCGTCTCCTCCGAGCGCCTGATCGTCCACGAGGACGTCTACGACGAGTTCACGGAGCGCTACGTCGAGATCGCGGAGAATATCGCGGTCGGCGACCCGCTCGACGCCGACACGTTCATGGGCCCCGCCATCGAGGAGAGCCACGTCGAGAAGATCCGCCGACACAACGAGCTCGCCGAGAAGGAGGGTGCGACCGTCCTCGTCGACCGGTTCGAACTCGACGACGACGAGATCCCCGACGGCCACGAGGACGGCTACTGGGTCGGCCCGTTCGTCTACGAGATCGACTACGACCCCGAGCTGCGCTGTTTGAAAGAGGAGTGCTTCGGCCCCCACGTCGCGCTCATCGAGTACTCCGACGACGTGGAGCGGGCGGTGGAGATCCACAACGACACGCCCTACGGCCTGGCGGGCGCCGTCATCTCCGAGGACTACCGCCAGATCCACCACTTCCGCGACCGCGCCGACATCGGCCTGGCCTACGCCAACCTGCCCTGCATCGGCGCCGAGGTCCAGCTGCCGTTCGGCGGCGTCAAGAAGTCCGGCAACGGCTACCCCAGCGCCCGCGAAGCCATCGAGGCCGTCACCGAGCGGACCGCGTTCACGCTGAACAACTCGACGGACATCGAGATGGCCCAGGGGCTCTCGGCGGACATCAAGACCCAGGACGACTGAGGCCGAGACCCAGGACGACTGAGAGCGAGGCCTCGGCCGCGCGGCGAGGACTCGCTGTCTTCGACGGTTTTCGGTATCGAGCCGCCGATGAGCGGCGGTCGATCGTCCGCATCGAACGCCGCCGTTCTCGGGTCGACGCAGGTCCCGACGCGCCGGCGGCGCCGCTCGCGGATCGCATACGACCAAGAGTGGAAAGGGGGCGGTGGATTGGGGCGTCGGGTCGCCGGCTCCCGGGAGAGACCGGCTCGGCGGGCGCGTTTACCGGCAGCGACGTGAAAAGCGTCGGGTACCGGCACGCTGAGGTTGGGCCCCCGAGGTGAAAAGTCCGCCGGTCGTGCGAAAATGTCCCACGGAAACGCGGTCGGCCGATCACAGCCGCCGGTCGATCAGGGCGGGAAAGTCCTCGCGAACGCGGGCGACGGCGTCCGGATCGAGGTCCGCGAACACGAGCGTCGGCTCGTCGCCGCTGGAGGCGACCGGAACGCCCCAGGGATCGTAGACCGTCGATCGACCCAGCAACGTTGCGTCTTCGAACGCGCCCGACCCGTTCGCCGCGGCGAGAAAGCACTGGTTCTCGATCGCGCGCGCTCGGGCCAGCGTCGCCCAGTGTTCGATCCTAGGGTACGGCCAGGCGCTGGGGACGAGCAGGAGGGTCGCGCCGCGGTCGATCAGCCGGCGGTAGAGCTCCGGGAACCGGAGGTCGTAGCAGGTGGTGACGCCGATCGAGAATCCCGCCACGTCCGCCACCTCGAGGCGCTCGCCCGGGACGAGGAGGTTCCGTTCCTGGGAGTCGTAGCCGAAGAGGTGGTGCTTGCGGTAGACGAGGCGGCGCTCGCCGGTGGCGTCGAACAGGACGGCGGTGTTGGCCAGTCCTTCGTCCGCGGGCGTCGTCGCCGACTCCGTCCCCTCGAGATCCTCGACGATCGTTCCGGCGAGCACCGCGACGCCGTTGTCCGCCGCCGCCTCGCCGATCGCGGCGAGGGTCTCGCCTTCGATGGGTTCGGCGGCGCGGTGGTAACAGTCGAAGGCGAAGTAGCCGACCGAGAACAGCTCGGGGAGGACGACGAGGTCGGCACCCCGGGAACCGGCCCGCTCGATCGCGGCCAGCCCACGCCCCCGGTTGTCCGCGACGGCGCCGGCTTCGACCTCGAGCTGGGCGAGCGCGATCCGGGTGGCGTCCGCGCCGGTCATCCGTCCGCCTCCTCGTCGACGGCGCCGGTCTCGATGTCCCGCTCGGCGGCCCGGCGCAGGTTCTCCAGCTCGACGTCGAGCTGTCGAGTGAAAAAGCGTTCGACGCCGGGAACGCGTCCGTCCACGACGAACCGGTTCGCGACCCGGCAGCCGCCGTTCGTCTCCGCGAGCTCGTGAGAGCCCGTCACGTCCATCACCGACGACCGGCCCGTGAACTCGACGAACCGCGGCGGATCGCGGGCGACGTCGCGCGTCTCGACCGCCGTCGTCCGACTGACGAACGGGATCGGCAGTTCGACGTGCCAGGTGAGCCGGCGGTCGTCGGTCGGATCGACCTCGAAGTCGGCGACGACGTCGATCGCCCGGGCCCGGTTCGCCGGGTCGGCGATGAACTGCCACACGCGCTCCGGGGACGCGTCCAGCTCGAACGTCCGCTCGACCCGTACGGTCATACCCGAACCACGGCGGTGAGCCCTAAAAAGACCGCGACCCGTCCTAGCTCAGCGTAACCTTCCACGTCGTCGACCGCGCCCGTCCCCACTTCTCGATGTCGACCTCGTCGGATTTCTCGGCCAGCTGCGGGAGGCGCGCGCCGACCTGCTTCGACGAGAGGCCGATCGCTTCGGCGATGTTCTTCGCCCGGAAGTACTGCTCGCCCCGGGCGGCGCTCTCGCGGAGGTACGAGAGGATCCGCTTGTCTTCGTCGGAGTAGTCGGTCATCTCTCGGTGGGAGGAGGTAAGGCGTCCGTCGTCTTAATAGTTGTCAGGGCTCTCCGATCGCGGTCGAAACTCCCCGCCGTCGACCGACCGAATCACTCCCAGTAGAGGTGTATCGCGACGACCGCCAGACAGGAGAACGCGACGGCTGCCGCGAAGCCCCAGGCGGCGATCTCCTCCGGCGCGCCGACCGCCGCGACCGCCGCGGCGAGGACGGCGACGGCGCCGAGCAGCAGCGTCAGTCCCACGCCCCTGTCCGTGGCTCCCGTTGTCTCGACCATGTGGGCGGATTTGCAGCAACCGGTCTTAACTTTGGCCATTCGGACCACCGCGGGCCGGGTCCCGTCGGGCGCCAAAAGCGCCTCAGATGATCGTCGTGTGCTCGGACTCCTCGTTCAGCGCCAGGTTGGCGGCGATCTCGGCGTTGCGGACGGCGTACTGAGCGGTCTGTTCGAGGCTGACGAGCACCTCGCGGACCCGAAGCAGCTCCTCGTTCGACATCTCCGGGAGGCCGGCGAGGATCTCTCGCTCCTGCTCGGAGATCGCGTGAAAGCGCTGGCGCACCTCGATCGCGAGGTCGTAGTCCCGCTCGACGGCCGCCTCGACCGATCGCGAGGTGATCTCGTCGACCTGTTCGGTCAGCTCGCGGATCTCGCGCATCACCGACGAGTCGATCGCCAGGCTGTGCCCTTCGGTCTCCATCACGATGTCGGCGATGTCCTCGGCGTTGTCGGCCGTCAACTCTAGGTTCTTCGCGATCGAGCGGTAGCCGATCAGCGGGAAGCCGCTGTCCAGGTCGACCGCGCGAGCGAGGTTCGGGTTCTGGTGGGCGGTAAAGATCAGGCGCAGCAGGAGGACGAAGATCTTGTTGGCCTGGCGCTCCCGGTTGAGCGCCCGCTGGGCGAGGTCCGGGTTGCCGTGTGCGAGCGCCTTGATCGCCTCGCCGCGCATCGTCCGGCCGGTTCGCTCCAGGCGTTCCAGCAGATTGTCGAGCGTGAAGTCCTCGGCGTCGACCGAACACCTGATGGCGATGCTCTCGGGCGTCTCTTCGATGACGCCCAGCCCCATCAGCTGCGTCTCGGCCTTGTAGACCGCGTTGATGATGTCGGAATCGAGCGCGCCCTCGGAGCGCTCGATGCGGATCACCCGTCGCCCCAGCACGTACTGGGCGACGATCGCGCGCTCGACCGAGTCGGCGTCGAGCTTGTCGGAGTGGACGATCGCCTCCGTCTCCTCGGAGCTCGCCGACTCCGGCATCACCGTCAGCGTCCCCTTGCCGCCCATTCGTATCGACACCTCGTCGCCCTTCTCGACGTCCTGCTCGCTGGCCCACTCCGCTGGTAACGTCATCGCCAGCGTAGAGGGGCCGAGTCGCTGTACTTTCCGCGTTTCCATACTCGCGGGTTGGAGACCGTCGACCTTAATCTTGACCATATTACCCTTATATGGATGATGTTGTACGGTAGAGGAACTAGGACAGGTGAATCACGACGGAAGACCTAGAGGGCCGGGACGGTCACGCTCGGTTTGGCTTTCGGCTCGGCGGCGATGGGTTTCGTCGATTCCAGCGACACCGCCGACGGGGGCCACGGAGAGCGTCGTCCCAAGCCAGATCCCCGACGATGCCTTCAATTGTCCCCGCACAGTCATCTTCATCACCCGATCGCCACTCTGGCGCCCTCATCACCCGATCGCCACTCTGGCGACACCGTCACCCGATCGCCACTCTGGCTACACCGTCACCCGGTCGGCCCTCCGACGCCCCCCTTCGCCCGGGCGCTTCCCGTTGGTGGCATCCTACACCACCTTGATCAGCCGCGTCGTGAACCGACCCGTCCGAACCCGTATCCAGCCCCGAAGCGACTCGTCGAAGTCCGGATCGTCGGTGTCGACGCGGAGCGCGTCGAGCGAATCGAGCTTCTCGGCCGAGGCGACGACCTCGATCTCCTCGACGCGGTCAAGTACGTCGGGAGAGAGCTGGTGGTTCCCCCTGCCGAAGACGAACCCCTGTCCGCCGATCGGCGAGACGACGACCGTCGCGGGCCCGTCCAGGGCCGCGAGGATCTCGGATTCGCCGGCGTCGCGGGCGAGCACCTCGCCGTCGCGCCAGACGTCGACGCCGAGCGGAGAGGGCTCGATCCCCAGCTCCGCCTCGATCGCGCCGACGGTTCCGCCGGGCCCGAAGACGTAGGTCCGCTCGGGGTCGATCTCGCGTGCGTACCCGGCCGCGAGGGAGTCGACGCTCCCGCGAGCCAGCTGCTTTCCGGACTGGACGTCGCTCGCGACGGGCACCGGGACCACCGCCCGCAGTTCGGTCCGGACCTCCCCGTCCCGGTACGCCGCCTCGTCGATGTCGTTGACTTCGCGGAGCTCGACGTCGTCGAAGGAGGCGGCGACGCGACCGGCGTCCGCGGGCGTCACCCCGAACACCGACGAGTAGATCTTCACGCCAGCGGGAACGCCCAGCATCGGCGTTCGGTCGCCTCGCTCCTCGAGGATCGTCGCGACGTCGACCGCGGTTCCGTCGCCGCCGACGAACAACACGAGGTCGACCCCTTCGGCGAGGAACGCCCCGACCGCCTCGCGGGTGTCCGCGGCGCTCGTCTCGGTCCACTCGTCGGCCGACGGTCGGTGGACGACCGTCGGGTCGTAGCCCGCCTCGCGAGCGGCGTCGGCCCCCATCGGGCCGCCCGCGGTGAGCACCGTCAGGTCGGGGCGGCGGTCGGCCAGCGCGACCATCGCCTCCTCGGCCCGCCCCGGGGCTCGGGGCTGTGCGCCCCGTTCCAGCGCCTCGTCGACCTTCCCGTCGGTGCCCTTCAACCCGACCCGACCGCCCATGCCGGCGATCGGATTGACGACGAACCCCAGCGTCTCCATGGCCGTCGGTTGGGCCCAGCGTCGCAAAAACGGTGCGACTCCCTCGGCGGCGACGGTTGCGTCGAAACCGACCCGATTTCTGAACCGTTAAGGGGCCCGGATGCAGAGTCGTACGTATGAACGCACTCCCGCGCGTCGTCCTCGAGACGGAACTCCCGATGACGATCACCGGCTGGGGCCTCCTGCTGATCAGTCTGCTGATCACCGCGGCCTGGCTGTTCTACCTCTACCGCTGACGCACCCTCGGTCGAGACGACGGCGTCCCGGGCGGCGACGCGGTCACTCCCGGAGGCGAGGATGCATTCACTCCTCGGGCGACTCCCCGGGCGCATCGACGCGCGCACGCAGCCAGGAGGCCGCCCGTTCGACCTCGGACTCGTCCTCGCCGTCGAGGATCAGGCGCACCGATCCGCCCGGGTAGCTCCCGACGCCGACGTCGAAGCGCTCCCTGACCGCGTCGATCCGACCGAGCAGCGCGCTCTCCGGTTCGTCGGCGACGACGACCGCCTCCGCGTTCGGCGTCCCGGTGAACTCGTCGGCGACGGTCTCGAACATCCCCTTCATCTCGGCCGGGACGCCGGGGAGGACGTAGACCGTCTCGACCACGGCGCCGGGTGCGACGCCGACCTCGTTGTGCAACGGCCGGGCCCCGCGCGGCAGGTCCGCCGTCCCCGCCGTGAGCTCCGAGCGGGCGTAGCCGCCCTCCTCGGTGAGCCAGGCCAGCGCCTCCGGGTGCTCTTCGACCGTCCGGCCGAAGGCCGCGGCGACGCCCGCCATCGTGACGTCGTCGTGGGTGGGTCCCAATCCGCCGGTGACGATCACCCGGTCGTAGGCGGCCCGGTACTCGTTGACGACCTGTGCGATGTCGCCGACGCGATCGGGGACCGTCGTGACCCGCCGAACGAACGCGCCGCGCCCGGCCAGGCGCTCGCAGAGCCACGTCGCGTTCGTGTTCGTCGTCCGACCGGCGAGCAGTTCGTCGCCCACGGTCACGAGCGCTACCTCCATACGAACGGCTTCGAGCGCGACCCTCATATCCCTCTCGCCCGCGATGGCCTTCTCGCCCCCGGTGGTCTCGCCAGGGCTATCTCCCTGGGGCGCCAGCGTTCGACCGATGAGCGAGCCGACCATCGCCGTCGTCCACAACGAGGTGGACCCGCGGTACGCCTACCACGCGGAGGCGCTCGCCGGTTACTTCCCCAACCGGCGGACGATCGACTTCCCGGCGGGCGAGCGGCCGGACCTCGACGGCGTCGACGGCGTCGTCCTATCGGGGAGCACCGCGGGCGTCTACGAGGTCGACGACGAACCCTGGATCGACGAAGCGGCGGACCTGGTTCGCGACCTGCTCGAGCGGCGCGTACCGACGCTCGGCGTCTGTTTCGGCCACCAGCTGGCCAACGCCGCCCTCGGCGGCCGGGTCGAACACGTGGGCACGACCCACCGGCTCGTCGAGGTCGAGTTCGCCGACGACCCCCTCTTCGACGGCGTGGCTCCGGTGGTTCCCGCCGTCCACGGTGACGTCGTCCGCGAGCCGGCCGCGAACCTCGACGTCATCGCCGCCGCGCCACACTCCCCGCACTTCGGTACGCGACACCGGACGGCCCCGCTCTGGACGGTTCAGTTTCACCCCGAGTTCACGGCCGACGTCGCCGACCGGATCGCGACGGATTTCGGCTGGACCGAGACCGAGTACGAATACGACGACGTCGGCGCGTCCCGGGTCCTGTCGAACTTTCGGGGGCTCGTCCGCGATTGCGGGGACGGCGACTGACGGTCGAGCTCGGACCGTCCGGGCACCCAGCCCACCGGTAGCGGTTTTCGACGTGATCGCCCGTGGATCCCTGCGCGGCGCCGGACCGCCTCACTGCGCGTCGTTCGCCGGATCCCTGCGCGGCGCCGGACCACCTCACTGCGCGTTAACGTGTTTCCACGCCGACTAAATCGGCCAGTTTCCTATAAAAATGACGGTCAAGGCAACCACAAGATTCAACCTTGATAATTAGAAATCCCTGTACATCGATGGCACGTGGTGGTTGGACAGGTCAGCAGGAGGACCCGGACGCGCTGCTGTCCGCACTCGGAAGCAAGTACAGCGCGGAGATCCTGTGTGCGGCCGGGACGCCGAAGTCGGCGCAGGCGCTGAGCGAGGACATCGAGATTCCGATCGCGACCTGTTATCGTCGCATCGAAGAACTCGTCGAAGCCGGCCTCCTCGAGTGCGAGGGGCGGACGCTCTCCGAGGAGGGGCGTCGGACGAACATCTACCGGCGAACCCTGGACGAGATCGAGGTCGATTTCAGCGAGGGTGAGCCCCGGTTCTCCCAGAAGCGCCGCACGGAGGCAAAAAACCAGCTCCAGGACCAGCTGCAAGATTGAACCGTCGGCGGCAACACCCCCATCGAACGGTCGACCCGACCCCATTCATCGGCGCCGAAGTGATCCGCACCGTCGCAGTGATCCGCACCGTTCCAGCGGATGGTATACCTCGACCGTGGCCAGCGCGATACCGATCCGCAGCGCACCCGCAGGCCGGCGCGTCTCAGTCGGTCGGGGGCTCCGGTGACGGCCCGTCGACCTCGGAATCGCGTCGCTCGCGCTCGACCGTCGTCACGTAGATCCCCGACAGGACGACGAGCCCGCCGACGACGGTGATCGCGTCGGGAACCTCGGCGAGCAACACCAGCGCGAGCAGCGTCGCCCCGACGGGCTCGCCCAGCCAGGCCACGCTCACCACCACCGACTCCAGGTGCTCGAGGACCCAGTTGATGATCGTGTGGCCGAGGATTCCCGGGAGCAGCGCCATCGCGAGGAAGAGCGCCCACTCGCGGGCCGGGTAGGCCGCGTAGGCGTGCCCCTGAACGCCGACGACGACCAGCAGCGTCACGCTGCAGGCCGCGTAGACGACCGTGACGTAGGGGAACAACGAAACTCGCTGGCGGATCGATCGGCCGGCGAGGACGTAGCCGGCCAGCATCAGCGCCCCGACCAGCGCGAGGGCGTTCCCGAACGCGGTGGCGTCGGACAGCGGCGCCTGGCCGGCGTCCCCGAACGACATCGCGGCGGCGCCACAGATCGCGACCGCGATGCCGGCGACCGTCGTCCGGGTGACCCGCTCGCCGAGCAGGAGCGCCGCGCCGATCGCCACGAAGATCGGCTGGGTCTGGACGAGCGTCACGCTCGCGGCCACGCTCGTGTGATTCAGGCTCTCGAACCAGGTCGCGAAGTGGACGGCGAGCGCCACGCCAGCGAGGATCGCCGACCAGCGGTCCCGCGGCGAGAGGCGGCCGAACTCCTCGCGGTGATAGACGAGGGCGACCGGCGCGACGAGCAGCGTGGTGAACAGCACGCGGTAGAAGGCGGCCACCGAGCTCGGGGCGACGCTCCAGCGGACGAGGATCGCGCTCGTGCTCGCCGCGAAGACGGCGAACGCGAGCGCGGCCAGCGGCGTCACCCGAACGTCCGTGTACCCGGTCACGTCACGTTCGATCGCACCGGGGGTTCCAAACGCTTTCGACGCCGGCAGTCGCACCCTCGTCCGTCGTCGGCGCCGATCACTCCTCGGGGACCCGATTACCCCGGTAGAACTCGGCGAACTCGCGATCGACGTCGTCCAGCGTGACGATCTCGTCCTCGGAGAGGTCGTCGTACTCCTCGACGTACGCCTCGGCGTCGGCGCGGTCTTCGAACGGGATCGGACTGCCGCCCATCGGGAAGTCCTGGCGACCCAGGTCGGTCTCGCGTACGAGGTACCCCTCGCTCGCCTCGAAGAGATTCCGCGTCTCGAAATCGGTCATCCAGACGGTCTCGATCGGTTCGTCGGACGCCCCGGCCGCGTCGGCGCCGGCCACGTAGGCGACGCAACACCCCGGGGTGTCGAAAAAGAGGCCGGTTCCGTCCTCGTGAGCGAGCTGGGCGCGCCAGCTTCCGTACCGCTCGACCCGCATATTACAGATCGGACACGCGTGCTCGTCCCCGAATTCGACCGGTTCGTCGATCGGGTGATCGTCGATGGCGTACGAGGAGGCGTCGACGTCGGCAGGAGCGTCGTCACCGTCGTCGCTCCCAGAGGCGTCGTCCCCGCCGCTCTGACAGCCCGCGAGGAGGAGTGCCGTCGCGCAGGCGGCGGTTCCGAACAGGGACCGCCGCGTACGCCCTCGACGCTCGTGGTGGGTCATAGCCGAGATAGCGGCTGGACGCCCAAAAGTCCGTCTGGATCGAACGGCGACGGTCACGGGATCCGGCGGGAGAACGGATCGGTGAAGGCACGCCGACATCGGGCGGTTATCGCTCGAGCAACGCCTTCGTCCGCCGGTGACGGTCCCGAAAGGCGACGGCGAGTCCCAGCTTCGCCGCCGGTGCGACCGCCGCGCCGGCGCGACCGCCCGGCAACGCGAACGACACCCGGTCGGACAGGAACGTCCCGTCGCCGTCGGCGACGAACGCGTGCTCGTGTTCCCAGTGCTCCAGCGGGCCGTCGGCCAGCTCGTCCCGAAACCCGGCCCGTTCGTCCGTCCGCCACCGATCGACGATGCGCGCCCTGACGTAGCGGCGCGGGCCGATTCCGAAGGGACGAACCGAGTAGACGAGTTCGGTCCCCGAACGCAGCTCGGCTCGACCGGACGAGCCGTCGGCGTCGACGGCGGATTCGAGGCGCAGGCCGATCCAGGACGGGGTCAGGCGCTCCAGTCCGGAAGCGTCAGCGTGAAAGGACCACACGTCCTCGAGCGGGGCGTCGATCCGGGTCGTCCGCTCGACGGTGGTCGTCGAGTCGTCGGTAGGCGTCACGCTCGACCGTACGGGCGCGAGCGGCAAAACGTCGGGGGCGAACGGCAAAATACGGGGGGCGAACGGCCAAACGTCGGGGGCGCACCGGGGGTCGGGGAATCGAGCGCGCCGGGCCTCACTTCAGCCGTTCTTGTAGAAAGGTGGGGTGCGCCTCGGTCACGCCCTCGATCCCGAGGATGTCCTCGCTGATGATCGTCCCGAGCGCGTCGCCGTCCGGCGCGCGGACCTCGGCCATCAGCATGTGGTCCCCGCTCGAGCTGTAGAGGACCTCGATCTCCTCGAGCGCCTTCAGGTCGGAAATGGCCCCGACGTACGCTTCGCTCGCGACCTCGATACCCACCAGGGCGATCGTCTGACTCGAGAGCTTCTTCGGGTTGACGTCGGCCGAGTAGCCGACGATCACCCCGTCGTCTTCGAGCTGGTCGATGTACTTTCGGACCGTCGGCTTCGAGACGTCGGCCCGTTCGGCGATCTCGGCGTACGACGCTTGCGCATCCTCTTCGAGCACGGACAGGATACGATCTCGCGTCGACCGGCTACTCATGACGATTCGTTTTGCTCGGACGGAAAAATATCTTTTGAATCGGTAACCGACCCTCCCGAGACGGAAATCCCCGTCGAACGATCCGATCGCGACGCGTCGACCGCTTGCGTCGGTCAGCCGCGAGCGGCGTTCCTCGGGCCCCGGCTCCGGCGACCGACCGACGTTCCAGCAGCGACCGACCGACCGACGTTCCAGCATCGTGAGTCTTATTCGACTGCCCGACCGATTCCGATCGATGGTCGAGGTGCACTGGCTCAGCGGCGGCGTCTGGGCGCTCGGCGGGCTCTGCATGCTTGGACTGGGATATCTCATCGCGTTCCGCGGGCGGGCCGACCTGCACTCGGACTTCGAGGAGTCCCGCGACGTCGACGCCGCGCTCGTCTCCCGGCGCGTCGGGGCCGTCGCCCTGTTCATGGGCGCGGTGACGCTCGCTCACGGCGTGCGAGAGATGCTCTTCGGATTCGAACCCGGCCTGCTGGGGCTCCTGTTGGTCGTCCTGCTGGTCTGCAGCTGGCTCACGAAGCTGTTCGCGCGCGGGTGGACGCCGACGAACGACGCGGACTGGCGGTGACGGGGCTGGACCGAACCGGCGGCGTCGACGCACCGCCGGACCGGCCATGTCGACGGTACGCCGAGGTGGCAGTGACGGCGGTACGCCGAGGTGGCAGTGACGGCGCTACGCCGAGGTGGCAGTGACGGCGCTACGCCGAAGTGGCAGTGACGGCGCTACGCCGAGGTGGCAGTGACGGCGCCACGCCGAAGTGGCAGTGACGGCGCCACGCCGAGGTGGCAGTGACGGCGCCACGCCGAAGTGGCAGTGACGGCGCCACGCCGGACTGGCCGTATCGGCGCTCCGCTCCAACTCCGAGGCGGCGTCGCGACCGAACGACGATGTCGAACCGAAGAACCTGAAAAACGGGAGCCGGAGTCGGCGGCGGGAGACGGGCTACCCTCGCGATCGATCGCGGACGATCAGCTCACTTGTGCCGGTCCAGCAGGTCGTAGCTGCGGGCCCACTCCTCGTCGTCGTCGAAGTACCGACCGGCGATGGGATCCTCGGGCATCTCGCCGACGGCGCGCTTTTCCTCCTCGTAGGACGGGCGATCCTCGGCGACGTAGTAGCGGCCGGTGAGGACCGTTCCCTCGTAGAGGGCGCTCTCGGTCTCGTACATCAGTTCGGCGGCCTCGCGGCGGTCCGTGATGTCGAAGTCGTAGTCGTCGGACTCCTGGACGTCGACGTAGGGGACGTACTGGCGGGCGTCCTTGTTCCAGGTCGGACACTGGGTGAGGAAGTCGATGTGGGCGAAGCCGTCGTGTTCCATCGCCTCGACGAGGATCTCCTTGGCCTGGTTCGGGTTGACCGCGGCGGTGCGGGCGACGTAGCTGGCGCCCGCGGTGAGCGCCATCGACAGCGGCCGGAGCGGCGACTTCGCGCTCCCGGAGGGCTGGGTCTTGGACTTGTGGCCCTTCGGGCTCGTCGGGGAGGTCTGGCCCTTGGTGAGGCCGAAGACCTCGTTGTTGAACACGATGTAGGTGATATCGTGGTTCTCGCGGGCGCTGTGGATGAAGTGGTTGCCCCCGATCCCGTAGCCGTCGCCGTCGCCGCCGGCGGCGATGACCTCGAGGCCGGGGTTCGCCAGCTTCGCCGCCCGGGCGACGGGCAACGAGCGGCCGTGGATGGTGTGGAAGCCGTACGTGTCGAGGTAGCTGTTCAGCTTGCCGGAACAGCCGATCCCGGTGACACACAGCACCTCCTCGGGGGTGCGGCCGACCTCGGGAAGCGCCTGTTTCAGCGCCTTCAGGACCCCGAAGTCGCCGCAGCCCGGACACCAGGTCGGCTGGGGCTCGACGCCGGGGGTGTACTCGTCTCGGTCGATCTCTCGGTCCTCACCGATCGCGTTGAATGCACTCATGGTCAGTCACCTGCAGCGGGTTCGATCCGCACCTGTGCGGCGGGTTCGACCTCGCCGCCCTCGAGGTTGATCTCGTAGCCCTCGACGATCTCGGCGGGTTCGAACGGGTTGCCGTTGTACTTCAGCAGGCTGGTGAGCTTGTCGCCGTAGCGACCGAGCTCCTTCTGGATCAGCCCGCGGAACTGTGCGGTGGCGTTCATCTCGACGACCATCGCCTCGTCGACGCTCTCGATGAACTCGACCAGTTCGGCCTCGGGGAACGGCATCATGTCCGAGACGCCGACCCCCCTCACGGAGTGGCCCGCGTCGTTCAGGCGCTCGACGGCCTCGCGTACGGCGCCCTGGGTGGACCCCCAGGTGATGATGCCGTAGTCTGCTTCCTCGGGACCGAAGTAGGTCTGGTTCGTCTCGCCCTCATCGAGGTCCTCGCGGATGTGCTCGAGTTTCTCCAGCCGGCGGTCCATCTGGAAGACCCGGTTGTCCGGATCCTCGCTGATGTGGCCGACCGGGCTGTGCTCGTTACCCGTGGCGAGGTACCGCCCGCCCTTCTGCCCCGGCAGCGAGCGCGGGCTGACCCCGCGCTCATTGTCGTCGTAGCCGAACCGCTCGAACTTGCCGGAGGCGTCGTGGGCGGCCTCTTTCAGCTCTTCCTCCGTGAGCGTCGAGCCCAGGTCGGGCGCGGGTTCGCGGTCGAAGAACTCGACGTCGACGTTCGTGTTCTCGCCCGAGAGCTTCTGATCGTAGATGAGGATCGTCGGGATCTGGTAGTCGTAGGCGATCTCGAACGCGAGGCGGGTCTGTTCGTAGGCTTCCTCGACGTTGCCCGGCGCGAAGACGACCCGCGAGGAGTCGCCCTGGCTCGTGTAGAGGACGAACTCCAGGTCGCCCTGTTCGGGTTTGGTCGGCATCCCCGTCGAGGGGCCGGCGCGCATCGACTCCAGCAGGACGAGCGGCGTCTCGGTCATCTCCGCCAGCCCGAGCGGTTCGGACATCAGCGCGAAGCCGCCGCCGGACGAGCCGGACATCGCCTTCGCGCCGGCGTGGCTCGCGCCGAGGGCGAGCGCCGCCGCCGCGATCTCGTCTTCGACCTGCTCGGCGAGCCCGCCCATGTCGGGGAAGTTCTGGCTGAGGATCGTGAACACGTCCGTCCACGGCGTCATCGGGTAGCCGGCGATGAACCGGCAACCGGCGTCGATGGCGGCGTAGGCGATCGCGTTCGACCCCGACAGGAGCGCCTGCTCGGTCTCGTGCTCGCCGGTCGGCACCTGGAGGTCGTGTGTCTGGTCGAACTCCGACTCGACCATCTCGTGAGCGTCGTGGAGGATCTCCAGGTTCGCCTCGAGGACCTCGCCGGACATCGCGTCCTCCATCAGATCCTCGATGTGGGCCAGGTCCATCCCGATCAGCGCCGCGGTGACGCCGACGCCGGCCGTGTTTCGCATGACCTCGCGACCGTGTTCCTTGGCGAGCGCGCGGAGGTCGACGGGGTAGACGTGCCAGCCGTTCTCCTCGGCGCGAGCCTCGAGGTCGAGGTCGGCGACGTCCTCCTCGCTGAGCAGGCCCTCGTCGTAGACGATGATCCCGCCCTCCCGGAGGTCGTCCAGGTTCTCCGAGAGCGGCTTGATCTCCTCGTTTCCGTAGTAGGCCTCCTCCTTCGGGTTCCGGGCGAAGGAATCGCCCAGCGCGAGGAGGAAGTTGTAGCCGTCGCCGCGCGATCGTACCGCCCGGTCCGACGCCCGGATCTCCACGTACGTGTGGCCACCGCGGATCCTGGACGGATAGTGGCGGTGAGTGAACACGTGCAGTCCCGAGCGCATCAGCGCCTTCGCGAAGTTCTGGCTCGTCGAGTCGATCCCGTCGCCGGATCCACCCGCGATTCGCCAGATGAGTTCGTCGTTGCTCATAGTTTAAAGAGTGGCTATGTTAACGCGCCGTACGAGAATTTTGCGATACTGCGCCTAAAGCCTTTGCTATCGGTTAGCATGCAATTATCGTGAAGGATCTCGATTTATCATCCCGATTGAGGGAGGGATCCCGTATCGCACCGATCGGTGGAGTGAAACGAAACGCCCGTCAGCGTCTCGCTCGAGCCGACCGGAGACTGGGCCCCGACGGCTACGGGAGGCGTTCACCCGCCCGTTTGTCGTCCCCCCGCCACCACCCCGGAGTGACATCCGCCGGGCGGAACATCGATCAGACGGGCGGAACATCGATTCGCCGAACGGAACATCGATCAGACGGGCGGAACGTCACGTCCACCAGGACGCCCACGAGAACGCTTCGGACGCCCGAATCGTGGAAACGCGCAGGGCCGGTCGGCGATTCCCGCTGCGATCGCCCGTCCCTTGCGAGCCCCGAAAAGAGCGAAGTCGACGAAGCCGCCGGTCTCCCCTTCAACGAGTGGTTGAAGCGGATCTGGCGAGGGTTGCGGTCCGTCAGCCGGGCACCGATTGCCGCGGTGCCGTGCGCCCCGTTGACAGTGTCGGAACCGGTGAGAGTCACCATCGCTGAAATCTCACCTCGCGCTTCGATAAAACCTCTCGGACCCGCTGAGGCGCTCGTAAAACGTCCGTAAAATGATGTCCGGGAGGGCGAAAATCGACGCTCATCGTGAGCTATCACAAATTGGAACGAAGCGACTCCGGTTTATATACACCCTCGACGGGAACGATCGGACGACGATGAAGCACGCGACACCGTCACCCTCCGACACCCGCGAATCGCCCTCCAAGCACGACGGTGCGGACGAACCGGGTTCGGGCGTCGCCGACGGAACGTCCGCAGTGCGGGCGGACCGCGGACGCGAAGACGACCTCGACGCGACCGAGGGGTTGCGAGGGGCACTGCCGGCGCTCCCCGAATCCACGCTCCCCCGCCCGTGGCCGGAACCGGCCCGCGATCTGACGCTCGACGTACACGGCGACCTGCGGGCGGAGACGGTCGCCGGAATCACCCCGCTTCACTCCCCGGACGAGGCGACCGACGCGGACGTCCGTCAGGCCATCGAGACCGTCGAGTGACGCGTCGAGGAACCCCGCCGAAGCCGCTCGACGGGCGGTACCCCGTCCCCGCCGACGACCGAATTCGCTCCGCGCGCTTCCGATTCGTCGCCCAATTCCGATCCTATCCGCGTTCACATCGCCGCCCAATACCGATCCCATCCGCGTCCGACTCGCCGTTCAGTTTCGACTCCCCGCCCGCCCTCGGCGTCCCGTAACTCTCCGATTCTCCTCGTCGAGGGCGTACGGTCGGTCCCCGACTCGGCCGACCGGCTCCCGAAGCGTTCGGGAACGGAGGAGTCGTCGTCGAACGGCGTCGCTCGGAAGCGAAGCCGATCGCCCGGTTTGAACCCACCGGACTCTCGAGTTCGTCACTCGCTTCGCGGGTTGCTCGGGTGGTAGTCCGTGTCGTACTCGCCCGGTCGGCCGTCCACCCGGTCGGGGTTGATCCGCCCGGCGAGCAGCATGAAGTCGACGAGCGTGAGCGCGAGCATCGCCTCGACCACGGGAACGCCCCGGGGCGGCAGCACGGGGTCGTGTCGGCCGATGACCTGGGCGTCGTCCACCACCTCGCCGGTCTCCCAGTCGACCGTCTGCTGTTCGACCGGGATCGACGTAGGCGCGTGGAGGGTCACCTGGCCGTAGATCGGTTCGCCGGAACTGATCCCGCCCTGGATACCGCCGTGGTCGTTTTCGACCGGCGTCGGATCGCCGTCGGAATCGAACTCCCAGTCGTCGTTTCGCTCCGTCCCCGCATACTCGCGCGCCTCGCGACCGAGGCCGAACTCGAACGCCGTGCTCGCGGGAATCGCCATCATCGCGCGGCCGAGCCGCGCCGAGAGGGAGTCGAACCGGGGCGCGCCGAGGCCGACGGGGACCCCGCGAGCCTCGAAGTAGATGCTGCCGCCGATAGAGTCGCCCTCGTTCTGGTAGGTCTCGATCAGTTCCTGCATCCGCTCGGCCGTCTCGGGGTGCCCACAGCGGACGTCGTTCTCCTCGCTGTGCTCGAGCATCTCCTCGAAGCTCACCTCCGGCGCCTCGATATCGCCGATCTGGTTGACGTGAGCTTTGAGTTCGATCCCCTCGCGCGCTATCAGCTTCTTCGCGATCGCGCCGGCCGCGACCCAGTTGACCGTCTCGCGTGCGGAGGAACGACCGCCGCCGCCCCAGTTTCGCGTGCCGAACTTCGCCGAGTACGTGAAATCGCCGTGGCTCGGTCGGGGCGCGGTGATGAAGGGCTCGTACTTTCCCGACCGGGCGTCCTTGTTCCGGATGACCATCCCGATCGGCGTGCCGGTGGTGTAGCCGTCCTGGATCCCCGACTCGATCGAGACCGCGTCGGGTTCCCCGCGGCTCGTCGTGATCATCGACTGGCCGGGTTTCCGTCGGTCGAGGTCCGCCTGGATGTCCTCCTCGGAGAGTTCGAGGCCGGCGGGACAGCCGGAGACGGTACACCCCATCGCCGCCCCGTGGCTCTCGCCGAACGTGGTCACCTGAAAGAGTCGACCGATGCGGTTGCCGTTCATTACCACGGTTTCTGGGTCGCGCACACTTAGCGGTGAGGTTTCGGGCGAGCGTGGCGTCCCCGAGTCGGTGACGTGGGCAAATCGGTGGCGTTCCCGAGTCGGTGACGTGCGCGGATCGGCGACGTCCCCGAGTCGGTGACGTGCGCGGATCGGCGACGTCCGCGAGTCGGAGTCACCACGCCTCGCCCGACGGCGGACGCTGAAACGCGTATTTGAGCTTGGAATACCGTTTACCCGTCCGACGAGAGTGTTTGTACCGATGACGCCCTCCAGACGACACTTCCTGACGGTTTCGGCCGGTGCGACGCTCCTCGCCGGCTGCACGAGCGTCCCGCGACCCGACCGATCGAGCGACGACGAACTCGTCGACGACTGGCAGTACGAACCGGACGGGGACGACGGCGGCTCGTTCGCACCCCCCGTCCAATTCGGCGGCACCGACGGAGCGGTCGACGAGGACGTCGCGGACGTCGCGGACGACGCGGCGATGGCGGCCGAGAGCGACGAAGCGATCGGCCTCGCGGCCGGCGGCGCCGCCGACGTCTCTACGTTCCGGCGGAACGTCGCCGAGGGGTACCTTCCCATCCCCGAGACGATCGCCTACGAGGGGTTGTTCCACGAGTACTACTTCGACACCGGCGGCGACGGGTCCTGCGACTCGCTGTTCTGTCCGACCTACACGCCCGCCACGTCGCCCGATCCGCTCTCCGGTGACCGCGAGCGGTACCTCTCCGTGGGACTCGACTCCGGACTCGCCCAGTCCGAATTCGAGCGCCCGCCGCTGAACCTCGTGGTCGTCCTCGACGTCTCCGGGTCCATGAGTGCCAGCTTCGACGACTACTATTACGGCCAGTACGGCGGTCGATACTACTACGACGAGCACGGCAACAAGCAGGAGCTCGAGGAGGAGAACGACCGGCCGAAGATGGAGGTCGCGAAGGAAGCCCTCGTCACGCTGACCCGTCACCTACGACCCGAAGATCGACTCGGGATCGTCCTGTTCGAGAGCGAAGCCCACGTCGCCAAGCCGCTCCGGGCGGTCGAGACGACCGACATGGACGCCATCCGCGGACACATCCGGGAGGACGTGCAGGCGGGCGGCGGCACGAACATCTCGGCGGCGATGGCGGCCGCCGAGGACCTGGTCGACGAGTACGACGACCTCCGCCAGGACGAGTACGAGACCCGTTCGATCATGCTCACCGACGCCCAGATCAACTGGGGCGAGACCGACGCCGACGAGCTCCGCTCCAGCCTCGAGGCGAACGCCGAGTCGGACCACCACACCTCGGTGGTCGGCATCGGCGTCGACTTCAACGCGGACCTGATCGACCAGCTCACGTCCGTCAAGGGCGCGAACTACTACAGCGTCTACACCGAGTCCGAGTTCGAACGCCGGATGGACGAGCAGTTCGAGTACATGGTCACGCCGCTGGTGTACGACCTCTCGCTGGAACTGCACGCCGAGGATGCCGAGATCGTCCGGGTGTACGGGTCGGGCGCGGACGATTCGGCGGACGGGGAGCTCATGCACGTCCACACCCTCTTCCCGTCGCCCCGCGAGGACGGCGAGGCGAAAGGTGGGGTCGTGCTCGTGCAGGTGGACGCGGCCGCCGCCGAAGACCTGGAGCTCGAAGCCAGCTGGGAGACGCGGTACGGCGAGTCCGAGTCGTCGACGGAGACCGTCTCGTTCCCGCCCGGCGACGAAGTGTACGGAAACGACGCCGTTCGCAAAGCCACGCTCCTCGCTCGCTACGGCGACCTCCTGAAGCGGTGGTCGGTCCACGAGCGCGCGGCCGCCGGGGAGGACGCGGCCCGGGACGAGATCGACCCCGCCGACCGGGACGTCGACGCGGACGACCCGATCGAGCCCCCGGTAACGGAGACGGCGAGCGAGTGGGAGCTCCAGTCGCACCCGCTCTCGGTTTCGGAACCCTACGACGAGCGGTTCCGGGCCCTCAGAAAACACCTCGCGGACGAGATGGACGCGGTCGGCGACGAGACGCTCACCCGAGAAGTGGAGCTGATCGACGACATCCTCGAAACCGCCGAAGGTCTCGAGTAGCGCTCGATCCTCCCGCCACTCGACGACGGTCGTCGAACGGTTACGACGACCGCCGGTAGTACCGGACGCCGTCCTCCATCGACTTCTCGACCGCCCCGTCGGATTCGAGCGTCCCGAGCGCACCCAGCGTGTCCAGCAGCTGGATCGGGTGACGCTGGTGGCCGACTCGCTCGGTCGTGATCGCGAGCGGCGTGGCCGGACCGACCGCGTCGACCCCGGCCCGTGTCTCGGCCACGAGCCGGTCGAGTTCGTTCCGGGTCCACTCGACGACGCCGCTCACGTCGGCGAACACCGGGCCGTGGCCGGGGAGCGCGAGCCCGGCATCGGACTCGCCGAGCCGATCGAGCCCGTCGCGGAATGCGTCGACGGCCTCGTACGCCCCGCGGTCGAGGCCGACGTGGAGGAGGCCGGGGCGAAAACTCTCGATGAGCGCGTCGCCGGAGAACAGGAGTCGCCGGCCGTCCACGGTCGTCTCCAGGCAGGTGTGATAGCACTGGTGACCGGGCGCGTGGATCGCCTCGAACCGTCGATCGCCGACGTCCACGGGGCCGGAACCGGCGATCGGCGTCGTCTCGTCGGGCGCCACGAGTCCGCGGTTCCGCCGGAGCGACTCGACGGCCCGCTCGACCGCCTCCGACAGCTCCTCGCCCGTCAATCCCGCACCGCGGCCGACCTCGCGGGCGCTCGCCTCGAGCGCCGCCTCGTCGCGCCGAAGCTGGTCGAGCTCCTCGCCGGCCGCGTGAATCTCGGCACCGGCGCCGCGCAGCGCGGGAACCAGTCCGACGTGGTCGACGTGGGGGTGTGTGAGGACCACGTGTTCGATATCGTCGAGGGCGAGGCCGACCGCGGCGAGTTGCTCCTCGAGCGCCGCTTCGGCGTCGTCACCAGGCGGGCCGGCGTCGACGAGGATCGGCTGCGGACCGTCCAGCAGGTACGCGGCGACGCGGCGGGGCGGCCACGGGACGTCGAACTCGAGGCGGTGAACCGACGCGGGGGTCTCGACGGCGGCCGGTTCCGCCGGTGACTCGGCGGGCATGAATCCTCGGTAGTCGACCGCCGGATAAAAGTGTACTACTACCGGCCGCATTCGCGAATCCCTGGAAGAATGAGGACCAGGAATGCGTATCGATGGAAACCGGCGGTCGCGACCGAAGGCCCCGGGAGATACCTGCCGGCGAGGGCGTCGCATCGAGTACCCGCCAGTGAGGGCGTCGCATCGAGTACCCGCCAGTGAGGGCGTCGCATTGAGTACCCGCCGGCGAGGGCGTCGCATCGAGTACCCGCCAGTGAGGGCATCGCACCGACTGCCCGCCGGTGAGGCTACCAGGTGAGCCCCTCGTAGACGTCGAACGCGCCGCGATCGACGTCGACTCGTCGGCCGTCGACGAGGACCTTCCTCGCCATCTTCTCGACCGGAAGGTCGTCGAACGCCGGCCAGTCGGTGGCGACCACCGCGCACTCGGCGCCGTCGAGTGCGGCCGCTGGGGAGTCCGCGTACTCGATCTCCGGGTACTGCTCGCGGACGTTGTCGATCGCGACCGGGTCGTAGGCCACGACCGTCGCACCCCGGTCGCACAGCTCGTCGATCACTTCCAGGGCTCGCGACTTCCGGACGTCGTCGGTGTGGGGCTTGAACGAGAGGCCGAGGACGGCGACCCGCGCCCCCTCGAGAGCGACGTGGTCGCCGAGCAGCGAGACCAGTCGCCGCGGCTGGGCGTCGTTGACCTCGACGACCGCGTCCAGCAGGGCGGGATCGTACCCCTGTTCGCGCGCACCCGCTCGGAGCGCGTTCACGTCCTTCGGGAAGCACGAACCGCCCCAGCCGAGTCCCGAGCGCATGAACCGCTCCGAGATCCGGTCGTCGAGGCCGACGGCCTCGAGCACCTCGTACGCGTCGGCGTCGTACGCCTTGGCCACGTTGCCGAGCTCGTTGACGAGCGATATCTTCGCGGCCAGGAACGCGTTGTTCGCGTACTTGATGAGTTCGGCCGAGCGGACGTCGGTCTCGACGTAGTCCGTGCCCTCGCGTTCGAGGATCGGCGCGTAGAGGTCCCGGAGGAGGCCGGCCGCCGACTCGCTCGTGGCGCCCACGACCACCTTGTCGGGCTCGCGGAAGTCCGCGACGGCGCTGCCCATCCGGAGGAACTCCGGATTCATCGCCAGCTCGAGACCGTCGCCCACGGGCGTGCCGGCGCGCTCGGCGACGATCTCGCCGACGACGTCCGCCGTCGTTCCCGGGAGTACCGTGCTCTTGACGACGACGAGGTGATCGTCGGATTTCCCGGCGAGAGCGTCCCCCAGGGACTCGCTCGCGGCACGCATGGGGGCGAGGTCGAGACTCCCGTCGTCGGCCTGCGGCGTCGGCAGACAGAGCAGCGTGAGGTCGGTCTCCCGGACGGCGTCGTAGTCGGTCGTCGCGCGGAGTCGGTTCCCGGCGTGTTCGTCGATCAGTTCGGCGAGGCCAGGTTCGTGGATGGGGGGCCGGCCGGCTTCGATCGACGCCACGATGTCCTCGTCGATGTCGATGTTGACGACGTCGTGCCCGAGGTCCGCGAGGCAGGCGGCCACGGTGGTGCCGACGTAGCCGCTGCCGACGATGGAGACGTGCATGGGAGAGCGGACGACGCGGGGGGGTTTGTCGCTTTTGGGTCTGCACCGCGTTCGTCGTCGCCAGAGTTCGATACGGATACGTTCCTCGCAATTATCGACGACGGTCGAAGCCGCGACTCGCCTCGTCAGTATCCCGTCCAATCGACGACGTCGATGCCGTCGATCCGGTCGAAGTGACTCGCGTTCGCCGTCAGGACCGGCGATTATTCGACTCTCGCCGTAGCCCCGATGTAGACGTCGTGGAGATCGTGCGATGGAGCGCCACGCCGCTCGAGCGAAGAAATCACCTCGGCGGCGGCGACGGCAACCGGACGCGACACGGCGAGGACATCGAATCGGGCGAGCGATCGATCGAGCGCCTCCGACGCGCGGCGGCGATCGTCTTCGGCCTCGCATCGTTCGTTGACGCCGCGGCGTACCTCGGTGACCGTAACCACACTGACCGCGTGCCGTCCCTCGTCATCGAGTTTTACGGCGCGCCGCGTCACCTCCCTCGTGCCCCGATCGACGTCGACGAGAACTGACGTACCACAGAGTTCCATCGTCCATTCGCGAGAGGGGGCCGCGACTCATCCGCTCGGTCTCCGAGGAGACCTCGTCCTGCGTCTCGAGATCGAGCGCTCCCGTGCCGACCACGTCGTCGATTCGGTCCCCGGATTCCAGTCGATCCTCGATCTCCTCGCCGAAGCTACGGTCGCCTTTTTCGCGCTTGAGGTGCTCGTAAACGTCGTCGGAGATGGCGATGTTCTTGCTACCCCGCACGTACGGGCACCCATACGCAAAAGTCTCGTCGGCGTCAGGACACCGCAATACCGGATGAACCGGAGTACGGACGCTATTCCGCCGGCTGGACCGCCTCGGCTTCCTCGCGAATCCGCTCCTCGGCGCGGTCACGATCCTCGGGGTAGCCGACGTCGATCCGCCAGCCGTCCATCCGGAGGGCGTCGATCGTGCGACCGGACTGGATCAGCAGGTCGATCGCGTCCGGAAGCTCGTACTCGCCGCGGGCGGAGGGCTGGACGAGGTGACAGGCGTGGAAGATCGCCGGCGTGAACGTGTAGAAACCGGTCATCACGAGGTTCGACGGCGGGTCGTCGGGCTTTTCCATGACCTCGACCACTTCGCCGTACTCGTTGGTGTCGAGCACCCCGTATCGCGACGCCTCGTCCCACGGGACTTCCTCGACGAGGAACGCCGCGTCGGCGCGATCTTCCTGCTGGCGGTTGAGGACGTCCCCGAGGTTGGCCCGGAAGACGTTGTCGCCCAGCATGAGGACGAAATCGTCGTCGACGTGGGGCTCCGCCTGAAGGATCGCGTGAGCCAGCCCCAGCTGCTTGCGCTGGTGGGCGTAGGTGATGGGGACGCCGCGATACTCGTCGTCGTAGCGTTCGATGATCTGCTCTTTCAGGTGGCCGACGACGACGATCAGCTCGGTCGCGCCGATCGCCAGGAGGTTGTCGAACACGTCCTCGATGATCGGCTTCCCGTTTACCTCGACCAGCGCTTTCGGCTTGTCCTCCGTGAGCGGCTCGAGGCGCGTTCCCTTCCCCGCGGCGAGCACGACGGCTTGCATACCGCTTTCCTCTCACGCCGACTGCTATATCCTTTCGGGGATCCCCTCGCCGCTAACGCGACATTGTCTCACCCGGGCCGTAACCGACGTTCCCGACAGCGAATGGTTTCCGTACCGACGACACCGGCGTCCGGTTGCCGGGGTGTGGCGTGACCCGAACTGCCGTCCCGACCCGGACTACCGATGTGCCCAGAACCGCCGTCCTGACCCGGACTACCGACGTGCCCAGAACTGCCGTCCTGACCCGGACTACCGACGTGCCCAGAACTGCCGTCCTGACCAAGACTGCAGCCGTGACCAAAACCGCCGCCCTGACCCGAACTGCCGTCCCGACCCGGACTACCGACGTGCCCCGAACTGCCGTTTCGACTCGGACCGCCTGCCTGACCGGTGCGTCCGGTCGCGTTCACGCGACGTCCGCGACGAGCTCCCCGGCCGCCTCGAACACGACGTCGGCCCGCTCCGGGTTCCGCGCCTCGGCGGTCACTCGCACCAGCGGCTGGGTCCCGCTCGCCCGGATCAGGTACCAGGCGTCGCCGAGGTCGACGCGGAGGCCGTCCCGGTCGTCGACCGCTTCGACCGAATCCGGCCCGGCACCGTCGGCGACCGCCGCGGCGACCCGATCGACGATCGCGGCCTTCTCGGCCGGTTCGACCTCGATCGACGTTCGACGGATCGGATACGACGGCACCCCGTCGACCAGTTCGGATAGCGGCCCCTCGCGGGCGACCAGCGCGGCGAGCCGGCAGGCCGCGAGCGGCCCGTCCGGACACCGCGTTTCCTCCGGCCATATCCACGCGCCGCTGGGCTCGCCGCCGAAGACGACGTCCGGCTCCGCGGCTCGGGCGGCCACGAAGCCGTCGCCGACGCGGGTTCGGGTGACGGTCGCGCCGACCTCGGCCAGCGCGTCGTCGACGGCGAGGCTGGTGTTGACGGGCGCGGCGACGGCCGGCTCGCCCCCGTCGGACGCGGCTCGGTCGCGCGCAGTTTCCTCACGTGCTTCACGCGCGGATTCCGGACCCCGGTGGGCCTCGCTCGCGTCGTCGCCGCTCGCCGCACCCGAGGCGTTGGACCTCGCCGCACCCGAGGCGTTGGACCCAACGCGCGCGGCGTCCCGTCCGAACAGCGCCAGCAACGTATCGCCGCCCACGACCGCGCCGTCCTCCGCGACCGCGAGCATCCGGTCCGCGTCGCCGTCGTGGGCGATCCCGAGATCGGCGTCCGTCGCGGCGACGAGGGTGACGAGCGTCTCGCAGTTGTCGGCGGTGGGCTCGCTCGGCCGCGCCGGGAACGCGCCGTCGGGGTCGGCGTTGAGCGTCTCCACGCGACATCCCAGCTCGCGGAGGGCGCGGGCCGTCACCACGCCGGTCCCGCTCCCGACGTCGATCACGACCGCGGGCTCCCCCGGAACGTCGACCGCACCGGCGAGGGCAGCGACGTGGCGATCCGTCGCTTCGGACCAGGATTCGTAGGAGCCGATCTCGTTCCAGGCGGCGAGTTCGTACTCCCCGCGCTCGATTCGGCGCTCGACCGCCGCGAGTCGGTCGCGGTCGAACGCCCGCCCGCTCGCCGACCACAGCTTGAGGCCGTTGTCTTCCGGCGGGTTGTGCGAGGCCGTGATCGCGATTCCCGCGTCCGCACCGCGCCACCCGACGCTCCGCGCGATCGTCGGCGTCGAGGCGACGCCCACGTCGACGACGTCCGCGCCGCACTCGCGAACGCCCGCGTGGACGGCCGACTCGAGCACCGCGCCGCTCTCGCGGACGTCCCGGCCGACCACGACGCGCGCTGCGGCCGAGCCGACGGCGCGACCGACCGACAGCGCGAGCTCGGCCGTCACGGTCTCGCCGACGGGCCCGCGGACGCCGCTCGTTCCGAACAGAGACATGCGCCACACTGCCAGCGGGGGGATGGAAAGCGTTGGGGTCTCCGGCACTCGCTGAGAGCGAGTGCGTCCCCTCGGAGCGCGTTCGGAATGGACCGACGGCGTCGAGTTGAGCCGACACCGTCAGGAGGAACGAACGGCGTCGAGCTGGGGCGACCGCGAGATCGGCCGACGACGCTTACCGGTCCCGGGTCACCGACTCGCCGGGTGCGGTCGTGGCCCCCGTGGAGAGGGAGACCCCGGCGTTGAGATTGGTGTCGATGCCGGTCTTGACGCCGTCGGCGACGACCACGCCCAGCTTCCGCCGGCCGGTGGAAACCCGCTCGCCCTTCACGGTGAGTTTCACGGGTTCGTCGTCGTGCCTGAGGTTGGCGACGACCGTTCCGGCGCCGAAGTTCGAGTCGCGTCCGAGGATCGAGTCGCCGACGTACGAGAGGTGGTTGACGGCGGCCTCGCGCATGAGGACGCTGTTCTTGATCTCGACGGCGTGACCGACGTTCGCGTCGGGACCGATCAGCGACGCGCCCCGCACGTAGGCGTTCGGACCGACGGTCGCGCCCGACCGGACGAGAACCGGCCCCTCGAGGGTGACGCCCTCGCGGACCTCGGCACCGTCCTCGACGGCGACCGGGCCTCGAAGGGTGGCGTCCTCGCTCACCTCGCCCGCGCGAGTCGGCGTGCGCTCGGCCACCTCGGCCACCTTCCATTCGTTCGCCTCGAGGAGTTCCCACGGTCGGCCGACGTCGAGCCAGCGCGAGAGCGGGACCGGGCGGACGTCGGCGCGATCGATCGTCCGCTCGAGGACGTCCGTGAGCTCGCGTTCGCCCCGTTCGCTCTCCGGCACGTCGAGCCACCGGCGAGCCTCGGCGGGGAAGCAGTACGCGCCCGCGTTGATCAGGTCCGAGGGCGGATCGGCCGGTTTCTCGACGATCCCGGAAACGGAGCCGCGATCGACGTCGAGCACGCCGTACTGGGTCGGGTCGTCGACGCGGACGCTGGCGACCGCCGGACCGTCGGCGTAGAGCTCGTCCAGCCCGGCCTGATCGAAGAGGGCGTCGCCGTTGAGCACCGCGAACGGCTCGTCCTCGAGGAGGTGCGCGCCGGCGCGCACGGCGTCGGCGGTGCCGGCCCGTTCCTCCTGGACGGCGTACTCCACCGGGACGCCCCGGTACTCGCGCCCGAAGTACTCCCGGAGGGGGTCGGACTCGTAGCCGACAACGAGCACGATCCGATCGGCGCCGGCCTCGACGGCCGCGCCGACGGTGTGAGCGACGAGCGGTCGATCTGCCACCGGCAGCATCGGCTTCGGACGACGGTCGGTCAGCGGCCGCATGCGCGTTCCCCGGCCGGCCGCGAGCACGACGGTCTGCATATCGGCCTCTGGCACCGGCGACCGACAAAGGCGTTCGGGAGCGACTCAGGACGAGCAGTCGAGTGGTGAGTTGGTGCGGTTCGCGCAGCTGCGATGGCCAAACGCGACGACAGGATATTTACACACAGCACACACAGTAACGTATGGGCAGCAAGAACATCTCGATACCGGACGACGTGTACGAAAAACTCCGGGAGGAACGCCGAGCGGACGAAAGTTTCGGCGAAGCCATCGATCGGCTGCTCGGACGGCGAGAACTGTCGGAGTTCTGGGGCGCGTGGTCCGACGATACCGCCACGAACGCTCGAGAAGCGATCGCTGAGAGTCGTCGGCGAAACGACGGCCGCCTCGAACGGCTTCGAGACTGATGACTTGCCTCGACACGGCGATCCTCATCGACGTCCTCGACGGTGCGGACGCTGCGCGGAAGCTGATGGAGGAAGTAGACGCACGGAACGAACGCCACGGCGTCTCACCCGTAACCGCCGCGGAACTCTGGATCGGATCCGATCTCGGTTCGGCCGCCGAGTACAGACGATCCGAGGACCTCCTCGAGTCGCTGCTCTGGTTCGATATCGACCGGTCGTGTGCGCGTCGCGCCGGAGAGATCCAGGCTCGACTGATCGAGGACGGTTCCCGATTCGGATTCAACGACTGTCTGATCGCTGCGACGGCGATCGAACACGGGCAAACGCTAGTGGCCGGGGATTCCGTCTTCGAACGGGTTCCGAACCTTCGCGTGCGCTCGTACTGAGTCAGCCGTCGACGATACGGTCAGCCGTCGACGATCCGTGCGGCTCGCGCCAGGTCCGCCGGTTCGTTCACGTTCACCCGCTCGCCCCCGAGTTCCGCGACGTCGACGCGCTCGCCCCGCTCGATCAGTCGCGTGATCGCGTCCGCCAGCTCGTACTCGCCGGTGTGGGCGGG
>SKPV01000190.1 GCA_007119345.1 Halovivax sp. | reverse complement strand
GACGCGCTCGCGCCAGCCGGAGCGCTCGGCGGCGAACTCGCGGATGGCGGGGGCGGCCGCGAGGAGGCGTTCCGGGCCTGTCGACGCGCCGGCGCCGTTCGTCTCGACGGCGTCGGTCGCCTCGTCCAGCGCGGTCCCCGCCGAGTCCCCGTCCTCGCCGGTCGCGGCCTCGAACTCGCCGATCGCCTCGCTCAGCGTCCGGCGGGCCGACGCGTGCTCGGCGCGCAGCGATCGAACCTCGTCGACGGCGTCGAGCGGGAACGCCTCGAGCGCCGCCGCCTCGACCGGTTCGAGGCGCGCCTCGAGCTCGCGGAGGCGCCGGTAGTCGTCACGGTTGGCGGCGATCGCGTCGAGTCGCGTGCGCTCGGCCGCCAGGGCCTCGAGTTCCGCGTCGATCTCGTCGATCCGTTCGTCGACCGTTCGGCGCTCCTCGCTCGTGCGTTCGTGGGCCTCGACCTGCGCCACGGCCGCCTCCCGGGCCTCGATCCCGCGCTCGATCCGCTCCATCGGCTCGCCCATCCGGTAGACGCCCTTCCCGCGCACGCCGCCGATATCTTCGGCCTCCGCGGCGAGCGCGTCCCGGACTTCGGGGACGGCCAGCACGTCGCCGTAGGCGGCGCCGAGCAGGATCGCCGAGAGGGCCGCGTCGTCGTCGAGCCCGCGCGGGACTCGCCGCAGCTCGTCGAGGCTGATCGCGTACAGCTGCCGGTAGTGGGCCTCGCCGAGGCCGCCGTAGAGATCCGCGGCCTCCCGGGCGGGACCGCCGTCGAGCGGGGTCACGGCCGGCTCCGCGTAGCCCTCGAGGTCGACGCGGTAGCGCCGGCCCTCCGCGACGACCGTCGCGGCGAGCGCGTAGCGGTCGGCCGCCGGCGGGAGGTCGTCGCCGCGGGAGACGCCGTACCCGAGACGGCGAACCGCCTCCATGAACGTCGTCTTGCCCGCCCGCTGGGGGCCCGCGATCACCGTCAGCCCGTCGGACAGACCGTCGATCCGCGCGCGCTCGAAGGCGCCGAAGTCGTCGAGGTCGAGTCGTTCGAGGTGCATCGTCGGGCTCACCGTCCCTCCCGGCGCCCGGTCGCGAGTTCGTCGATCGCCCGCCTCGCGGCGCGCTCGAGCAGGTCGTCGAGTCGGTCGGGGTCGAGCGCGAGCCGGTCGGCCGGGACGGTCTCCCGGTCCGGGTCGTCGACCCACTCCCAGACGGCGCCCGCGTCCGCCCGAAAGTCCGCCCGCGCGTCCGGGTCCGTCCGGAGCTCCTCGGCCAGCGCGACGAGCTCGCCGATCACCTCGTCCTCGGCGATCAGCGTCTCCGCGTCCGGCAGCGGGGCCGCCGTCCGGTCGCGCACCGACTCGGTCCAGACGAACGGCGATCCGCCCCCGAGCCGGTCGCGGAGCCGCTCGGCGAGCACCGCGGTCGCCTCCGCGTCGAGGGTCTCGGACGGCTCGCCGCGACCGGTCAGCTCCCACCGGCAGACGACGCCCTCGACGTCCCAATCGACGTCGGCGACGGGCAGGTCGACCTCGTCGCAAAAGCCCGCGTAGTCGGTCTCGCGCAGCACGAGCGCGCGCTCCTCGGCGACGGCCTCGACGTCCGAGAGGTTCCGCAGGGCCCCGCCGTCCGGCCGGGTCGCCTCGCCGACGTCGATCGCGAGCCGTCGCCAGACGATCGGGCTCGTCGGGACGAACTCGAGGTCGGGTTCGTGGCGGGGTTCGACCTCCGCGACGAGACAGCCCCCGACCGAGGCGTCGCCGACGTGACGGCCCTGCGGGATACCGGCGTAGGCGGCCGGAGCGCCGTCGACCGCGCCCGGCGCGTGGATGTGCCCCAGCGCCCAGTAGTCGATCCCCGTCGACGCGAGGTCCGCCGGGGAGCACGGCGCGTAGCGGCGCCCGTCGGGGTTCAACCCGGTGTGGAGGAGGCCCACGTTGGGGACGGTGCGATCCGGCGGCGCGTACCCCTCGAGGCGCGCGTCGGACTCGTGCCGGGCGCCGTAGGACCGCCCCAGGATCCTGACCTCGGGGGCGCCCTCGTCCGGATAGTGGGCAGTCTCGACCGCCCCGGCTCCGAACACCGTCACGTTCCCCGGCAGGTCGAGCGACTCGGCGCCCTCGCCGAGCGGGTCGTGGTTACCGTGGACGACGTAACACGGGACGCCCGCGTCGGCGAGTCGGTCGAACTGTTCGATCAAAAAGTCGGTCGCCCGTACGGACCGGGCCTCCCGGTCGTACAGGTCGCCCGCGAGGACGACGAGGTCGACCTCGCGCTCCAGCGCGACCCCGATCACGCGCCGGAAGGCCTCGTACGTCGCCCGCCCCAGCTCCTCGGCGAGCGACCCCGAGGCGTCCTCGACGGCCCGGAGCGGGCTCCCGAGGTGGAGGTCCGCCGCGTGGAGCACCCTGACGCCCATCTCTCCGTGGGTGTGTCGCCGCGGAACGCTTCAAGGTTCCCCCCGGCGCCGGTCGATTCGCGGCCAAGGCGCCGGTCGATTCGCGGCCAAGGCGCCGGTCGATTCGCGGCCAAGGCGCCGGTCGATTCGCGGCCAGGGCGCCAGTCGATTCGCGGCCAGGGCGCCGGTCGGTTCGCCCCTCAGGCGGTGGCCGCTCGCCGGTCGGCGCGCTCGACCGCGGGGCCGTTCGTCAGGAAGTACTCGACGAGGTTCTCCTCGACGCGGTGGAGCGTCTCGCTGCACGTCGACTTGGCGAGCCCGACGTGGTCGGCCAGTTCCGTCAGCGTGCACCGCCGCGGCGTCTCGTAGTAGCCCTGCTCGACGGCGGCCAAGAGGAGTTCTCGCTGCGCGTCCGTGAGCAACCCGCCGCCCTCGTGCCCGCGCTGGACGCGTGCGACCCGGAAACGGAGGCCGGCCTCGCGGAGGTGTTCGCCCAGCGCCGAGAGTCGGGCGTGCGAGCCCCGGACGTCGACCGTCGCCTCGCCGTCGACGACGTCGACGGGGTACTCGACCGGGACGCCCGATTCCGTCGCGGCCGACAGGATCGGGTCCGTCGCGGTCTCGACCTGGATCGTCAGTTCCTCGTCGCGCCGGTCGAGACTCGAGGTGGCCGCGGCGTCGGGGTGGCGCTCGATGGCCGCCGCGCACTCCGGGGCCGCCGGACCGGAGACGGTCGCGAGCTCGACCCCGCCGTCCGCCCCGAGCACCGAAGCGCAGACGCAGATCGTCGTCTCGGGGAACCGACGCGAGACGTCGGCCTTCCACTCGCCGTCGGGGAGGGTGACGAGCAGACGAGCTCTCGTCATCGGGCGCACACCCCCGCGGCGCTGACCTCGTTCGTGGCCGAATCCGCCGGAGTCCGCATCGGCATCACCGACCGTCCTCGATAGCGTATCCGACCGGCTGCGACGAGCGGTCCCGGCGGGTCACGCGCGTCTCGAGGCGACCCTCGGCGTCGATGCCGATCCGAACGTCCTCGAGACGGCGCTCGTACTCCGCGACGTGACGACCGGACCGCCGGATCCGGAGGCGCTCGCCCAGCACTCCCGCCTCGGTGAGGCGCTCGACCTTCCGATAGGCCGTCGACTGCGCCACGTCGCACGCGTCGGCGAGTTCCTGGACGGTCAGTCGGACGTCCTCGTCAGCCAGCGCTTCGAAGATGGCGCGGCAATCGGCGTCGGTCAGGAGTTCCAGGACCTCGTCGTCCGCCACACCATCGTCCGTCCGGGCCGCGTGCGAGAAGGTTCCGATCGCCGTCGAAGATTGGCTCATACTACAGGCATCGGACGCCACCCCGACCAACGTGCACCACCGATATCGTGGGCCGTTTATATACCCTCAGGATGCAGGGGTGTCGCCGATCGGCGAGCGCCGAGCGAGCGGCGGGTTCGCCGGGATTCCTCCGGGCGCTACGGGGACTCGACGAGTACAGACCGGCACGAGCCGTCGCTCGACGAACTCCGGACGGACGCGACGGGCGCGACTCTCGACGAACTCCGGGCGGGCGCGACTCTCGACGAACTCCGGACGGGCGCGACGCTCGCAGCGACGAACGCGGTCGACGACGGGGCGGCGGAAAAACGCGGATGAACCGGGAGCCGGCGAGTCGGCGCGCCGGATTCGAACGGGCGGAACGGCGAACGGTCAGGGGCTGGGGAAGTGCCGGCGAGAGACCTCGGCCCCGCAGACGGGGCAGCCGTGCTCGATCGTGGCCTCGCACAGCGGCCCGTCGAGGGGGAGCTCCCGGCGGCACTCCGGGCAGGTGAACTGGTAGTCGTCCATAGGTGTGTGGATGGTCGTCCGTGTAGAGCGCACGCAGCCTGGCCGGAAGGGGGTTGTACCGATATATCGGGGTTCGTTTAAGCCCGACCCGTCGGATTCCGTCGGCGGAGCGGCTCGAACGCGTCGGCCGGGTTGTCGAAATCCGTCGGCTGAGCCGCCGATACCGGGATTGCCGGCCGACAGAAGTCGCGCCCGGGTCAGCCGGCTCGACAATAAGCAGCGGCCGAAAGTGTTAGCAACCAGTAGCGGTATAGTGACGGGTGAGAGGGGACGAACGTGAAACTCAGACGACCCACGGATTTCTTGATCCTGGACGCACTCGAGGAGACGGGGCGAAACGTTGCGACCAACCTCGCTTCGCACACGGGGAAGAGCCGCAAGAACATCAACACGCGACTGCCGGTGCTGGAAGACTACGGCCTCGTCGAGAAGATCGGCCCGGCCGAGCGATCCGGCCTCTACGAGATCACGTCGCTCGGGAAAGCCGCGCTGGTCTACCAGGACCAGTACGGCGAGGTGGACGACTTCGAGAGTCTCATCGAGGGACCGCGAACCGACGGGGAGGGCTCGGCGGACGCCGAGGCGAGCTTCGCCCGCGGCGAACCCGACGAAGACGAGGACTGACCGCCGGGAGACCCGGGGCCTGCTCTTCGGAGGAGCCCGTAGCGAGCGGCTCGCTTGTCGTGAGGGGTTCCGCGGAGCGTGACCGCCGGGGCGGTGACCGCGGTGCGCCTCGCATCTCGTGACGACGGGCATCGAGCGGTCGACTCGCAACGTCGGCCGAGGGCGGCGAGCTCGCCGTCGAGATCCGCGCCGATCGCCGTCGAGATCTGCGCCGATCGCCGCTGGTTGCGACGACGGTGAGAGATCGGATCGTCCGCCAGCTACCGCGCGGCGTCGTCGCAACGCGCGGCCCCGTCGCAACGCGCGGCGTCGTCGCAACGCGCGGCGTCGTCGTAATCGGCGTGAACTATCGGGGTGTGCGGCGAGTCGGGGGCAGGGGCGCCGTCCCAATCGAGGAACTGGACGGCGGCCAGTTCGCCGTCGAAGCGAAAGCGGCAGACGCCGTCCGTGATCCCGCCCTCCGCGACGCCGTTCGAGATTCGGATCGTCGCTTCTGGAGGGTCGCCCCCGACGAGGTCGAGGTCGCCGTCCACGGCGAGCTCGAAGTTCGACGGGACGCCGCGGCCGACGATCGTCACCAGGTTCGGGAGCGAACCGGCCGATCCGCCCGATCCCGCCGCCGGCGCGTCGCGTGCCATCGACGGGTAACTCGCGATTCGCGCCGTTCGCCTTCTCGTTGGCCGGTCAGAACGACCGATAGACCGCGTCGAGTTCGCGGAGCAACGTTTCCCGGGACGCTTCGAAGTGAACGTGCGAGCGACACCGCGTACAGTCCGAGGCGCCGAGTTCGCCGAACGCGTCGGCGCTGATCTCCCGGACGACCGCGCACTCGGCGTCGTCGGCGGTGGTGAAGACGGCGACGATCTCCGTCGAATCCGCCGCGAGCAGGTAGTCGACGTGCCAGTGAGTCGTTTCGCGCTCGCCCGCGCACAGCTCCTCGTGGCGCCGGACGCGAGCGAACGAGTCCCCCGGCACGCTCCCCGTGTAGGCGTAGGCGCCCGCCGGGAACGCGACGTCGCCGCGCGCGCCGACCTCCCGGGCGAACGGTTCGCGGTTTCCGATCGCGAGCGTGTACGTTCCCATCGGCGGATCGTTTCGGCGCGAACCGGATAGCGTTCCCGGCTCGGTCGATCGGAACGCCGCGTCGGCTCGATCGGCCACCGCTCGGCGCCGAGGGCATTCGGCAACCCTTACCGCCTCCGACCCGTTCGTGCGGCCATGACCGAAATCGGGACGCGCATCCGCGACCGCCGACCCGCCGCCGGCGGGGTGAGTCGCCATGGGTAGCGGACGCGACCACTACTACAACAAAGCCAAGCAGGAGGGCTACCGCTCCCGGGCGGCGTACAAGCTCCAGCAGCTCGACGAACTCGAGAACGTGCTCGAACGCGGCGACGCGGTCGTCGACCTGGGCGCCGCGCCCGGCGGCTGGCTGCAGGTCGCCGCCGAGGAAGTGGGCCCGCAGGGGACCGTCGTCGGCGTCGACTTCCAGCGCATCGAATCGTTCGACGAGAAGATCGACGGGCGGATCGAGACGATCCGCGGCGACGTGACCGAGGAACGAACGCTCGACCGGGTCAGGGAGGCGACGGACGGGACGGTCGACGTCGTGCTCTCGGACATGGCGCCGAACGTCTCCGGCGAGTACTCGCTCGATCAAGCCCGGTCGCTCCACCTCGCGCGGACGGCCGCCGACGTCGCGCTCGAGCTGCTCGACGCGGGTGGGGACTTGGTCGTGAAGGTGTTCGAGGGACCGGACGTCGACGCCCTCCGCGCCGACCTCGAGGCGGAGTTCCGGTACGTGCGCGCCACGGCCCCCGACGCCACCCGAAAGGAGTCCTCCGAGCTGTACCTGATCGGCAAGGGGCGCCTGACCGCGCCCGTCTCGGCTGGCGACGAGCTCGAGGTGGAGATCGTCGACGTCGGGGCGGAAGGCGACGGCATCGCCTCCGTCGAGGGGTTCCGGCTGTTCGTCCCCGGCGCGGAGACGGGCGAGGAGGTCGTCGTTCGCGTCACGGACGTCAAGCCGAACTTCGGGTTCGCCGAGCGGATCGACGAGTGACCGAACGGCGAAGCCGTTCCGCCGCGCCGATCCCGTCCGCTGGCCGGACTACTCCTCGTCTTCCAGGCGCCCGTGCCGTTCGTCGATCTCGTCGAGAATGTCGAGCGTCTTTCTGATCGAGGCGCGGATGGCGTCGCTCCGGTTGACGAACTTTCCGTCGTCCCCGACGTGATCGTCGAGATCGTCGAGCAGTTCCTGGGGGATCTCGACGCTGATCTTGGGCATGTCTCAGCCTGCCCCGGGATCATAATAAACGTACCTCGAACCGTCGCCGTCACCGGCGTCGCCCGGCGGACCGACTCACCCGTTCCTCACGTCGAGCACGGACCCCCGCCCCTCCCGTCGGAGGCGGTACGTGCCGTCGGGGCGGCGCTCGACCAGCTCCCGGTCGGTCAGCGTCCGCAAAATGCCGTAGGCGGCGCCCGCCTTCAGGTCGAGGGCGACCCTGATCGCGTCGACCGACTTGGGTCCGTCCACGAGCGAGAGGTAGACCAGCTTCGCCCGGGGCGATCGGAGCGCGTCGAGTTCGGCGTCGGTCCAGCGGCAGGATCGACAGGAGAGGATCCCCTGGACGTTGACGAGGTCGCTCTCGCACTCGGGACAGCCGACCTCCGCCAGGGCCGCGTCGGGGTCGGCGCGCCAGCGCTCGTCCGCCCCGGCCGTCCCGCCGTCTTCGGAGCCGGCGGACCGACCCGTACCGGACTCGGTCGAAG
>SKPV01000060.1 GCA_007119345.1 Halovivax sp. | reverse complement strand
GCGCCGGCGAGTACCGTCCGGGCTTCCGAGCGCCGGCGAGTACCGTCCGGGCTCCCTGACGCCGTCCTACCCTGAATTCCGCGGCTCTCGGTCCTCGCCGAGCCACGTCTCCGTCACGTCCGTCAGCGACTCGCCGATCTTCTCTCCCCTGTAGCCGAAGATGTCCGCCGCGCCCGTCGCGGAGAGCATGATCGGCCGGAAGGGCTCGTCGGCGGTCAGCTCTCGGCCGTCGACGCTGGCGTAGACGCCGCCTTCGGGAACCCGTTCGAAGTTCTCGGCGTGAACCTCGTAGGACGATCCGTCGGGCTTCGGGATGGGTTCGCTCATGTGGAAGTAGTCCGGATCGGCGTCGGGCGGCTCGCCGGGGAGCGCGTCCACCCGTCTGAGGAACGCGCGGGCCTGGTCTTCGGCGGCGTCGGCTTCGGCCGCGGAGTTCTCGGCGGCGAGCTCGATCTCGACGGTGTACCCGCACGTCGTGATCGTCGCCTCGTTCACGCCCCAGTGATCGACGACGTGCGGGACGGGCAGCCGCGAGGCGAGTTCGAACTCGCGTTCCTGGGCGCTGTGGATCAGCGCGAACGGCGTCGGCTCGGCGTCGGTCCCGTGCAGCGAGAGCGTCGTCCGGCCGTCCACCAGCTCGCAGAGTCGAGCGGCGAGTCGCTCCTCGCGATCGCCGTCGGGGTCGCCGGGGAACGCGCGATTGAGATCCGAGTCGAGGTACCGTTCGCCCGCCTCGATCGCGGCCGGATTGGCGAGGACGAACGCGACGCCCCGCCGGAGGTCGAGGTCGGCCTCGCGCAGGCGACGGAGCGCGCGGACGCCGCTGCGTTCGTCGCCGTGAACGCCGCCGACGACCACGACGTCGGGATCTCCCGGACCGCCGATCGTGACGTCGAGCGGATCGAAATCGGTCTCCATGTGCCTACCGGAAGTAACCGTGGTGCGGTTGATGAAGGATGCGCCCGCACGTCCCGGCATCGCCGGCGTCGATCCCGATCCCGCGACGGCATCTCGGCAGCGTCCCGCCACCGGCCGGTCGCCGTCTTCGATCGCCCCCGCTCACCGCGACGATTCGGTTTCCCCGTCGATCTCGGCGCAGATCCCCAGGAGCGGATCGAGCGCGGCCGGCGGATTCGCGTACCGGACGGTCTCGCTCCGGGCGTCGTATTCGACGCAGCCGGCTTCCTCGAGCAGCGGGACGTCGGCGTGGACGACCTGCGTTCGCATCCGGTCGCGTTCCTCGTCGGTCACGGCGTCCCGAGAAACCCCGCGTTCGGCCGCGGCGGCGGCGGTCGCGAGCGTCTCGACGTCGCTCACCTCTGTCGCCCTGAGTTCGTACAGGATGTGCCGGCGACGCCGACTCGTCATCGTCCGGAAGATCGCTTCCAGGGTCCGCGCCCCGCGGTCGTCCGGATCCCGCCCGCCGCGGTCGTCCGGACCCCGCCCGCCGCGGTCGTCCGGGTCCCGCCCGCCGTCCTCTCGGATCGCGCGCGGCGGCCGCTCGCCGTCCGATTCGCCGCTCGACGTGGACCGGGGATCGGCGAGCGTATCGTCAGCCATGCGTACCCACACTCTGTACCGTGCGATAGCCCTTGGGGTACGATAACGTACGACTCGATCGCGCGGCCGACCCGAAACCCCGTCCCGCCCCGCTCACCGCGCCGCTCGGCCCTCGCCAGTCCCGTCCCTCACCGCGCCGCACGGCCCTCGCCCGTCCCGTCCCTCACCGCACAGCCCTCGTCCCCAGCTATCCCCGCCCCTCCCCGAGTATCGACCGGAGTTTTGCCATCCCGAGGTTCCGGCCCGTGACCGAAATCACCACGGACTTCCCGGCGAGCTCGTCCCCGCGTTCCAGCGCCGCGGCCACCCCGCTCGCGGCGGCGCCCTCCACCAGGACGTGCGCTTCGGCGAGCGTCCGCCGGACGCCGTCGCGGAGCGCGTCGTCCTCGACCAGGACGAAATCGTCCAGCTTCTCGCCGAGGAGCTCGGCGGTCAGCGCGAACGGGACCCGGGTGGCCAGCCCTTCCGCGAGGGTCTCCATCCGGTCGTGTGCGGCCAGCGTCCCCTCGGACCAGGCGCGGTGCATCGCCGGCGCGGCGGCGGACTGGACGCCGATCACGTCGGCGTCGGCGAGCTCGCCCGCCGTCAGGCAGTACCCCGAGGCGCCGCTCCCGCCGCCGACCGGCGCGAACACGACGTCGACGTCGGGCAGGTCCTCAACGACCTCGAGGCCCGCGGTGGCGACGCCGGCGACGAGCGCCGGTTCGTTGGCCGAGTGGACGTAGCGATAACCCTCCTCGGCGGCCAGCTCCTCGGCGCGTTCCCGAGCCTCGTCGAAGTCGGACCCGTGGTGGACGACGCGGGCGCCCAGCCGTTCCATCGCCCGAACCTTCCCCGGATTCGCGTCCTCGGGCACGCAGATCGCGGCCGGGACGTCGAACTCCCGGCCGGCGTAGGCGATCGACTGGCCGTGGTTGCCGGTGCTGGCGGCGACGAGCCCGCGATCGCGGAACTCGTCGTCGAGGGTCGCCACGAGGGTGATCCCCCCGCGAACCTTGAACGCGCCGGTCGGGAGCGTGTCCTCGCGCTTGAGGTAGACGTCGGCGTCGAGCTCCGCCGACAGCCACTCACAGCGGACCAGCGGCGTCCGCGGCAGGTGGGCCGCGACGACCGACCGGGCGCGGAAGACGTCGGCCGTCGTCGGCGGGGTGAGATCGTGATACGGAAAGATCGTCGTCTCGTCGGGCGACTCGACTGGTTCGTACCGGGCGACCATACGTCCCGCTGGCGCGCCGGCAAGTTATAATCCGGCCCCGACGAGTCGACGCTCGCCGATCGCGTGCGGCGTCGACCCGATCCGGAGCCGACCGTTCGACGACCCCCTCGAACCGACTGTCCGTTTCGCGGAGACTGAAGTCTAAACCGATCCCGATCCAAGAAATATCTGCAGCAAACCGGAGCGACCGTCATGATCGAAACTTCACCGGCGAGCGGCCGACCGGAGGTGTCCCCCGAGCGATGACGCCGCCCGTGGAGCCGTTGCTGGCGTTCGCGGCGGTCGCGTCGACCGTCTACGTCCTCGCGTGGCGACTGTGGTGGGACGTCCTCGCGGACGAGGGGGTCGTGCTCCGGTATTCGGACGATTACTGACTCGCACGATCGATGGCTCCCGGTACCGCGACCGCCGCCGCTCGACCGGCCGATCGTTCGGAGGACGGCGACCGTACGCGAATCCGTCGGCCGCCAAAAAAGTCGCTTCGTCCGCACCTCAGTCCGCGCCGTGCAGCGGAACCGATCCGCAGTCCGGACAGCCGTTGTGTTTCGTCGTTCGGTAGTGTAATTCGTGGCTACAGTGCACGCACTTGTAGTGAGCGTCGGTCATCATCGGAGCCACGCCGGACGGAGTCATATGCCTTGCGTGGGGGGCGTTCACGGGGAACCCGACCGTCGTCGGTTCGCGCGCCGCGACCCGTCGCTCCGGCGTCCGGATTCCGGGTTCCGGGTTCGGATCCCGTGCCTCCGCGGCCGTCACGCGGCCTCGCGTTCGGTCGCCGCCGTCTCCGGATCGCCGCTATCCGGATCGACGACCAGGACGGGGATCGAGGTGGTGCGCGCCACGCGCTCGGTGACGCTGCCCAGCAGCGCCCGCCGCACGCCGCCGCGGCCCGCGGAGGTCATCACGATGACGTCGACGCCCGCCGCCGCCGCGAATCGGGTGATCACGTCGACCGGATTGCCGGCCTCGATCACCGGCTCGATCTCCAGGTCCGCCTCGGCCGCGTACTCGCGGATGCGGTCGATCGCGCCCGCCGCGCGCTCGTGGAGTTCGGTCATCTCCTGGAACTGCCCCGTTCGGATGCGATCGACCTGCTCGGGACCCAGCGAGTAACTCATCGCGTCCGTGTCGACGACGTACATCACCTGCAACTCCGCGCCGAACGCTCGCGCGAACTCGACGGCGTACGGCGCCGCCGTCTCCGCCGCCTCGCTGCCGTCGGTGGTGAGGAGGATCTTCGATATCATGCGTACTCGTTGACACGGCCCCCGCCGTGGTAATACTTCGCACACCCCGGTCCGCGTGACCGTTTCGCCCCGCTCGGTGCCGGGCGGTCGTCTCGAGCGAGGGGGTCCTGTTTACGATCGCCGTGCGGTTCCGACGGCCTCCATCGCCGTGCGGTTCCGACGGCCTCCATCGCCGTGCGGTTCCGACGGCCTCGAACGTGGTCGATGGCGACAACTGTCGGTTTTGGAAACACGTATCCGACGGCGACCCGTCGAACCGGACGGGTAATGGACGTCCTCTGGGAGTGTCCGGGGTGCGGGCGCATGGTTAACGAGGACGTGAACGGGTCACGCTGCCCCTACTGTCGAGAAGAGCAATCGATCGAGAGCGCGGAGTAGGGACCGATCCGAACGTCGGTTCGTGGGCGTCGACAGCCGATGCGCTGGCGAAGGAAGTTCGCGCGATCGGTTCGCGGTTCCCCGACGGTGCACCGGAACCGATTCCGGCGTCGCCCGGAGCACAGAACTGTTCGGGCAATCCGACCGATTTCTTATACGCGGTCGGATAAAACGGAGGGGCATGACGTCAACGGACGGGGGATCGGGGGAGGCGTCCGGGGAGCTGGAACGCGCCGAGGACCTGTCGCCGGTCGACATTCTACTGGTGGAACCCAATCCGGGCGACACGCGACTCTTCACGGAGTCGTTCAAGGAGGCGAGCATCATGAACCGTATCTACGTCGTCTCCGACGGGCGGAGCGCGCTCGACTTTCTCGACCGGAGCGGCAAGTACGTCGACGTTCCCCGTCCCGACATCGTCCTCCTGGACCCCCAGCTCCCGGACGTCGACGGCGAAGCGGTCGTGACGGCGTTGCGGGAGGACCCCGCCCACGAAGAGACCGCGGTCGTCGCCCTGACGGGATCGGAAACCGAGGGGGACATTCTGCGCCAGAACGGCTTCGAAGCCGACGAGTACCTCGCGAAACCCGTCGAACCGGACGAGTTCGCCCGCTTCGTGCGGTCGGTCGAGGAGTTCTGGTTCGCGGTCGTCCGGCAAGAGACGGCGGAGTGACCGGGCGTTCGCGCACGTCACGGCGCACAGTTCTCCGTCCGGACCCCGGATCGTCGTGTGGGCTCGGTCGTCGACCGGTTCGAACAGCGAGAGCCGTCCGGTGTTTCGCCGGTCGCCCTCTCGGTCGGTTCGAGGCGGCGGAACGCGATCGCGGACCCGACGCGTCGCCGCGGGGATCGCCCGTGCGGACGTCGTCGTTCGTCGCCGGCGCGATCCGGAGATTCGCCCGGACCGGCGGGCTGCACCGGCCACCGCGTCGAGCTGTCCGGGCGCGACGTCGACCGACGTCGCCACCGTACTCACCGGACGGTCCGCGGACCGCGAACAAGTATAATAATCTCGATAGTAGTGGAATATCATACGAATTCGAACACTACCGGTTCGCGGCAACGACTCCGATACGCCGTCGCCTCGATGTCTCCGGTGACGTGCGGTCGGAGGCAGGTTTGTGCGACGTGCCCGGATGCGACCGACGATGACGCGCGTCCGCGACGATAGCGGGCCAGTCGTCGAGAGCGTGGCTCGGGCTCTCGGACGGCTCGCCGGTCGACCGGTGACCGACCCGACATCACGTACGCGAGGTTGCCGACCAACCGTCCGCTCGCCTCGATAGCGGACGCAACGCGTGCGGCTACCGATTCCGTAGCGGCCCGGCCGGGCGGGGCCGCATCCGTTTCGACGTCCGCGTCCCTCGGCCGGACGACCCCTTCTCCGACGACCGAGCGCGAATTTCGAGCCACCGACTTCGGCTCGACGGTCGCAGTTCGGTCGTCGGCTTGCGGTTTCCGCTCACCGCGACGGCTCCGATCCGGCGACGCTGCCGCGACAGGACCCTGCGCCGCGGGTGTGCGTCGTCCCGGTTTCTACCGACGAGGAGCGAAATATGACTGATCGTATATATACATTCTATCCTGTTACTTCGGTCGGAGACCCGGATTCGCCGGACGGGTTCGTCGACGTCGTCTCGGGAACCGTCGCGCTCTCACCGTCGACGATCGGGACGTCGCCGGCGCTTCGTGGGCCTGGTCGAGGCCGTTTCGTGGAACCGGCCGACAGCACTTCGCGGATTCGGTCGAGGCCGATTCGTGGAACCGGCCGACGGCGCTTCGTGGACCCGGGGTCGGCGGTGGTTCCCGAGATCGCGGTCGACCGGCCCGCGATCACCCACGTTGGGAGACGACCTCGGTCTCCCCGGACCGGCCGAGCAATTCGCCCGTCTCGTCGTCGAACAACAGCACGTTGTCCTCGTCGACGACGAGGCCGACGTCGTCGCCCTCTCGCAACCGGGCGTTCGCGCTCGTCACGGCGCGCAGTTCTCCGTCCGGACCCCGGATCGTCGTGTGGGCTCGGTCGTCGACCGGTTCGAACAGCGAGAGCTGTCCGGCGAGGTGTCCGTCGGTCGCGTCGCTCGTCACGGAGATGTGTTGGGGGCGGATGCCGACGGTGACCGTCGCCCCCGCCTCGAGCGACGTCGGCCCGTCCGTCCGGAATCGGAATTCCGCCCCGTGAACGGAGACGGTGGCCTGCTCCTCGCTCGCGCTCGCGACCGTCCCGTCGAGGTAGTTGATGCTCGGGTTGCCGATGAAGGTGGCCACGAAGGTGTTGGCCGGTCGGTTGTAGACCTCGCCGGTCGTCCCGACCTGCTCGATGCGGCCGTCGTTGAGCACGACCACGCGGTCCGACATCGTGAGCGCTTCCTCCTGGTCGTGGGTGACGTAGATCGTCGGCTTTCCCAGCCGCTTGTGGACTCGCTGGATCTCCCGGCGCATCTCGACTTTCAGCTGGGCGTCGAGGTCCGAGAGCGGTTCGTCCATGAGAAACGCGAGCGGATCCTGGACGATGGTCCGTGCGAGGCCCGTCCGCTGTTGCTGGCCGCCCGAGAGGTCGCCGGGATACTTGTCCAGCAGTTCCTCGATCTGCATGACCGCGGCCGCCTCGCGAGCCGTCTCGTGGCGTTGCTCGCGATCCACGCCGTCGATCTTCAGCGGGTAGGCGATGTTTTCCCTGACGGTCATGTGCGGGTACAGCGCGATGTCCTGGAACATCATCGCGAGTCCGCGCTTGTTGGCGGGAACGTCGGTCACGTCCACGCTGTCGAACGCGATCGTCCCGGCCGTCGGGATCTCGAGTCCGGCGAGACACCGGAGCGTGGTCGTCTTCCCGCAGCCCGAGGGGCCGACGATCGAGACGAACTCGCCGTCTTCGATCGCGAGGTCGATGCCGTCGACGGCGACCTCGACGCCGCCTTTGACGCTGTACTCCTTTCGCAGGTTCGTGATCTCGATTGTCGTCATACTGGAGTCACCTCCGGCTGGGTCCGCGCGCTCGACGTCGATACCGTGGCGCGATCGGTTCGGCTCACGGCGCACCTCCGGCGCTCATGCCGTGGATGTAGTACTTCTGGAGGAAGTAGACGAACAGCAGCGGGGGAATCAGCGCGACGGCGGAGCCGGCCAGCACCAGTCCCCAGTGGACCTGTCCGCCCGCGAAGAAGCTCGCCTCGATGCCCGTCGTGATGACGAACATGTCCAGATCGGTCATGAGGATCAGCGCCATCGTGTAGTCGCCCCACGCGAACGCGAAGGCGAGGATGGCGACGGCGATGAT
>SKPV01000023.1 GCA_007119345.1 Halovivax sp. | reverse complement strand
GAGGTAGCCGCGACCGTCGCCGTCCCACGCCCGCACCTCGAGGGTTCGTTCGCCGGGGGCGGGGGCCCCGATCCAGGCGAACGCGAACCGGTCCGGGCCAGTCAGCCGCGCACAGACCGCCCGCTCGATCTCCTCGCGCGTCTCCGCGCGCACCAGCGCGGCGTCGATCTCGCGGATGATCTCGTTGATCAGGTCGAGCCGGGTCAGCCGCCGGTTCTGGCGCTGGAGCTCGCGGTCCTGTGCGCGCAGCTCGGATTCGCGGGCGACCCGCCCGAGCGCCGCCTCCGCGGCGGCGGCGAGGAGCTCGGCCAGCTCGCGGGTGACGTCGTCGAAGCGCTCGGCGTCGGCCGATCCGGCGACGAACACGCCCGCGTCGCCGAGCGGGACGTAGGCCGCGCTCTCGACGTCTGCGTCCGGGTTCGCCGGGAGCGACGCCGCCACCACGTCTTCGGGTGCCGTCGTCGCGTCGCCGGCGCGGCGCTCGTCCCGGTCGTCGCTCGCGAGAAACAGCGACTCCCGCTGCAGGAAACTGTAGCCGACCGGCGTCTCCTCGTTGACCCGGAACGGTCGCGGCTCGCCGCAGCGCTCGACCATCGGCGTCGAGCGCGCGACGGGCCGGAGCTTCCCGTCCTCGAGGAGGAAGACGGCGCTCGCCTCGAGGTCGAGCACGTCCGCGGCGTCGGCGACGACGAGCTCGGCGATCTCGTCGGCCGCCTCGGCGTACAGCAGCCCCCGGGCCGTCCGATGGAGGGCGGTCAGCGCCTCTTCGCGGCGCTTGCGGGTCGTCACGTCCCGACAGCTGTAGAGGATCGTCCCCCCCTGGATGTCGACCTCCCTGGCGTTCACGAGCAGGACGTGCTCCTCGCCGCGCTCGTCCGTGGCCGCGCACTCGACGTTGGTCAGGACGCCCTCGCGCGCGAGCGCCTCGCGGTCGACGGGCTCCGGGCCGAGCAGCTCGTCGATGGTCCCCATCTCGCGGATCTCCGCGTCGGTGTATCCGAAGATGAAGTGGACGTTCGGACAGACGTAGACGAACTCGCCGTCGTCGTTCGTCACGAGCACCGTGTCGGTCATGTGGTTGAGCGTGACCCGGTGGAGCTCCTCGGACCGGCGCAGCTCCCGCAGCTCGCGCTCCAGGGTCGCCCGACTCCGCCGACCGCCGCCGGTCGAACGCTCGTCCGGAGCGCCGCCGGTCGAGCCCTCGTCGGGAGCGTCGACGGATTCGGACGTGGCGCCGGCGTCGGCGGCCTCGCTCGGCGCCGCGACTCGACGAACCCGCTCGCGGAGCTCCGCTGCGGTGGCGTCCGACGGCACGTACGCGTCGCAGCCGGCGTCGACCGCTTCGCCGGCGAGGCGCTCGGAGCCCGCCGCCGGGTGGACGACGATCGGGAGGCCGGGGCGCTCCGCTCGCAGCCGACGGCAGAGTTCGATCCCGCTCCCGTCGTCGAGTTCGGCGGCCGTCACGACGCAGTCGACCGCGCCGCCCTCGAGCCGGTCGAGCGCCGCCTCGACCGACGGGACCGCCGTCACCTCGGCGGTCCAGGCGGCGGCCTCCAGCGCATCGCGCGGATCGGCGGCGTCCGCGTCGGCTCCGTTCGCGCGACCCGCGTCCCGTACAACGAGGACGCGACCGGACCGTTGAGATCCCATTCGTCGGCCCTACTCCCCCGAGGGGTAGAAAGTCACCGGTCGGAGGGCGACCGTCCCGCGGGCGCGCCGCCGAGTCGAATCCGCGCTCCGCAGCGGACCGGCCAGCGCAAGCCCCGACGCTACCCGAATCCGCGAGTAGCCCCGCTCATGGTCGAGGAGACGCCCGACCGCGACCGCGCGGAAGATCGCATCACGGAGCGAAAGAACGAGCGGGCCCAGACTACGGAGTCGATCCTGGAGCGGGCCGAGGCGGACCTCGGCGAGGTGGAGTACCCGGTCACCGGCGAGGAACTCTCCCGCGAGTACGCCACGGACCCGATCGACCTGCCGAACGAGACGGAGTCCCTCGGCAGCGTCTTCGATCGCCTCGCCGACGAGCAGTTCACCGGCGCCGAGGAGGTCCGCGAGGCGGTCTCCGGCGAGAGCACCGGCGAGGCGGGCGACCGCCACGAGGCGAACCCGGAGCGCGACCTCGAAACGCTCGACGATCGTAACCGGTGATCGTTCGAGGAGAGCGGCGCGGATCGGGCCTGGGCCCGAAATTTACCGGGCTACGGCTCCGTCACCGGACTCACTCCGGCGCGGGCAGGGTGAAGAAGAACGTCGCCCCTTCACCCGGGCGGGAGTCGACCCACATGTCGCCGCCGTGGTGGTCGACGATCTTCCGGCAGAGCGCCAGCCCGATCCCGGTGCCGGGGTAGTCCTCGACGGAGTGGAGGCGGTTGAAGACCTCGAAGATCTGATCGGCGTAGGCGGGGTCGATGCCGATGCCGTCGTCGGCGACGGAGATGAGCCAGTCGTCGGTCCGCCGGCGGGCGGCGATCTCGACGCGGGGCTCGTCGCCGCCGTACTTGATCGCGTTCGAGACCAGGTTCGAGCAGACCTGCTCGAGCTGGTTCGCGTCTCCGAGCACCGTCGGGAGGGCTCCGTCCGCGGTCTCCGCGTCCACCGCGACCGTCGCGTCGGTCTCGGCGATCTGCAGCCGGCGGTCGGCCAGCACGTCGTCGACGACTCCGTCGAGGTCGACGGACTCGAACGTCCCGTCGTGCATGTCGACGCGGGAGTAGCTGAGCAGCCCGTCGACCATCTCGCGCATCCGGTCGGCGCCGTCGACGGCGAACGCGACGTACTCCTCGGCGTCCTCGCCGAGGTCGTCGCCGCACTTGTGCTCGAGCAGCCGGAGGTAGCTCGAGATCATTCGGAGGGGCTCTTGCATGTCGTGGGAGGCGACGTACGCGAACCGCTGGAGGCGCTCGTTCGACTCCTCCAGGGCCTCGATCGTCTCGTCGCGCTCGACTTTCGCTCGCGTCCGCTCGACGAGCGTGCCGAGCATCCGCCGGACCTCCCGGGCCGGCTCGTCGGGTTCGAAGTACTCGCGGGGCGGCGTGTAGTAGAAGTTGTGACAGACCGTCCCGTCGTAGATCAGGTGCGGGTGCGTTCGGACGACGTCGGCGAGGGTCTCGTCGGGCATCGCCCCGCAGTCGTACTGGCAGAGCGCGATGCAGTCCTCGCCACGGAAGAGGTCGTTCACGCGACTCTCGTACGCCATGAAGTCCTCGATCGTGGTGTGCTCGTCGAGCAGCCACGTCGTGTCGGCGGTGATTCGCAGCGCCGGGTACTCGGCGGTCGCCTCGGCCATCGCCTCGGCGTAGACGGAGAGCATGTCGTCGGGATCGAACCGACCGGTGCGGAGGTACGTCTCCGCGACGGTGTGAAACGTCAGTTGTCCGCTATCGATCGCCCCCTCGAAGCCGTAGTCGGCCGACCGAAGGGTTTCCCGAACGGCCGCCTCCTCCGCGTCGTCGACGACGTACATCACCCGTTCGCCGCGCTCGATCCCCTGGCGGACGTAGGGGACGACCGCCGAGAACCGCTCCTCGTCGCTCTCGTAGAACAGGGCGATGTGTTCGTTCGCCTCGAGCCCGTCGAGCGGCTCGACCGGCCCGTCGAACTCCCGGCTCGCCTGCAGAGCCTCCAGGCCGCTCTCGACGCCGAGCGGGTCGGGATCGGCGGCGGCGGGCGTCGACGAGTCGGCGCGGGTCGGTCGCTCTGCCTGTTGACTCATTGGAAGGGGGACGGTGGCGCCCGGTAAGTACCCTTCGTTACCGTGCACTAGATGACGAAATGAATGTCGGTTTCGGCTAACCGTCAGGGAGGCGTGACGGTGCCGGCGCCCGACGGCCTCGGTCGTCCGAGCCGGTCGGCGCCTCGGCGGGCTCCGACGCCGGTCGTCGCTTCGTCCCTCGAAACTATCCCTGGGCCGGACCTACGCGGGAACATGCGCCCTGCGCGACTCCTCTCGCTCTGGCTGTGCGCGTTCGGTTTCGTCACGCTGATCCACGCGGGCCTCACGCACGCGACCCACCCGGGCGACGTGACCGCCGCGGTCGGGTTGACGGTCGTCGGGGCGGCGTGGATCGCCGTCGGGGCGTATCGAATCCTGCGGCCCGGCGCCGAGGACTGGCCCGACGCTCGCGGTTCGTGGCTGTACGTGGGCGCGATCGTTCTCGTCGGATACGCCGCCTTCGTCGCCTACGTAGCGGTGGCGTGAGGCGGCTCGGGAGTCGTGACTCCGCCGGTGCGGTCCGGAGAATGGTGGTCCGCCGGCGCGCGTGGTCACGATCGGGCCCCGCGGGTCGACGACGTGCGACCCGACGCGCTCCGGCTCGTCGGCGCCGTGGCCGACGCGTCGGGGCGCCGGGGTCACTCGCCGGACCGGTCGCGTCGCGAGGGTCACCCGCCGGACCGGGCGCAACCGGTCCCAGCCCGTCGAAACCGATAGCAGAACGGCTTTACGTCGCGCCCGACTTCGAACGCACATGGATTACGAGTCGAGTCTCGACCGCGCGATGGAGAACGTTCCCGACATCGGGGGCGAGGAGCAGCGCCTCGACATTCCGGACCCGCAGCCCCAGAAGGACGGCGCCTTCACCCGCTTTCGGAACATGGGCGAGATCGCCGACGTGCTCGACCGCGAGGCCGAGCACCTCCACCGCTTCGTCCAGCGCGAGCTGGGCACCAGCGGCAAGTTCGAGGACGGCCGGGGCCGGTACAACGGCAACTTCTCTCAGCAGGACTTCGGGGCGGCGATCGACGCCTACGTCGACGAGTACGTCCTCTGTTCGGAGTGCGGCCTGCCCGACACGCGCCTCGTCCGCGAGGACCGCACCCCGATGCTTCGCTGTGACGCCTGCGGGGCGTTCCGTCCGGTGACGAAGCGCTCGACGAGTCAGCAACAACACCAACAGCGGGACGCGGTCGAGGAGGGTCAGACCTACACCGTCGAGATCACCGGCACCGGTCGCAAGGGCGACGGCGTCGCCGAGAAGGGCAAGTACACGATCTTCGTGCCGGGCGCCCAGGAGGGCGACGTCGTCGAGATCTACATCAAGAACATCTCGGGCAACCTCGCGTTCGCCCGGAAGGCCTGAAGCAGGGGTCGATCCACGCTCGGTGGCTCCGGGTGCGGGTGTGACTCGCACTCGTCGACGCTGCGGGGCCGGGGCCGACCTGCACCCTTCAACTCCGCGAGGCCCGGGCCGTCCCGCACTCGTCGGCCCCGTGGGCGGGGGCGATTTCACCGTTCGATTCCGCCCGCTTCGAGGTCCAGCCGTTCTTTCTCCGACGCGGGGATTCGACCCCGTTCGCCGCGTGATCCGTCGGACTACCGACGATTCGGTTCGGAGGGTCCCGACGGCGTCGTGGCGGACGAGACCCGCCTCGACGCGATCGACGGGAACGCGGACGAACTGACCGTCGGCGGGTTCCCGCTCACCGAGCTGGCGGGCGGCCGGATCGTCCGTCCCGTTCGCGCGACGTCGGCGAGTGCGATCGGGTCCGGACGCCGATCGACGAGCGCCTACGGAGCCGCCCCCGGAAACCGGAGCGATCCCGATCGCCGCCTCCTGAATCCTTTTACCATCCTGTGCAAAGGATTACCACATGGCCACCGCACTCCCCGAATCCGAGTACGACGACCGCCTCGAGCGGATCCGCGAGCGGATCGCCGAGGCCGAAGCCGACGCCGGCGTCTGGTTCGGCGCGACGAGCATCGGCTACCTGACCGGCTTCGACCACATCCAGACCGAGCGCCCCGTGGTCCTCGCCGTGACCCAGGACGCGATCGAGATCACCGTGCCGCGACTGGAGGTCGAGCGCGTCGAGCCCAACCCGCGCGTCGACGCCGTCCACCACTACAGCGACTACCCCGGCGGGCGGCCGATCGAGGTCGCCGTCGGGATGCTCGAGGGGCTCGGCGTCGAGTCGATCGTCGCCGACGCGGAGGGCGCCCCCGGCGTGATGGGCTACGAGGGGCCGAGCCTGACCGAGGTCGCCGAGACGGAGCTCGCTGTCGAGACCCAGTCGTGGGTCCAGCGCATGCGCTGGGAGAAGTCCGACGCCGAGATCGACCTGATCCGCGAGTCCGCCCGGTGGGGCAACCTCGCCCACCGCTACCTCGCCGACTACACCGAGGTGGGCGCCCACCCCGCGACGGTGAGTCAGCGCGCGTCCCTCGAGGCCTCGCGGGCGATGCTCGACGCCCTCGGCGACCGCTACGTGGCCAAGACGCGGGGATCCGGTCCCGCTCACGCGGGCTACATCACGGGCCCGCAGACGCGGCTGCCCCACGGCCACACCGCGAACCGTCGCCTCGAGGAGGGCGACGTCCTCGTGACCGGCGCGTCCGCCAACGTCGACGGCTACGTCTCCGAACTCGAGCGGACCATGTTTCTCGGCGAGCCGAGCGACGAGCAGGTGCACTACTTCGAGCTCATGCTCGAGGCCCAGACGATCGCCATCGAGGCGCTCGACCCCGGCGTTCCGATCGAGAACGTCGACGACGCGGTCGACGCCTACTTCGACGAGCAGGGGATCGCGGACCTCGCCCAGCACCACGTCGGCCACAACATCGGGCTCGACGGCCACGAGCCGCCGTACATCGACCAGGGCTGGGGCGACTACTGCGAGTCGGGGGCCACGAGCTACGATCCCGAGGACGCCGTCATGCAGCCGGGCAACGTCTGGACGATCGAACCCGGGATCTACACCGACGAGTACGGCTACCGCCACTCCGACACGATCGCGATCACCGAGGACGGGATCGAGTGGCTCACCTACTTCCCGCGGGATCTGGACGGGAACGTGATCCGGGTGGAGTGAGGCGGAGCGTCTCGCCGTTCGGACGGCGATCGAGTCGCATCCTCGGCCGACAAACACCCGACGCACGGGTGCTGACTGTACTGACTACCGTCGGAGTATTCGCCCCTCTACGGGTCGGTAGCGGTGCGGTCACGCTCGTGGGTCGCGACGCATCGGGAAGAACGGAGGCATCGTGGGGAAGCGGATCGTATCGACGATTTCGAACCCCTGGCGGATGTAGAACGAGAGGTTCTGGACGTTACTCGAGATGAGATATGCGGGCGTCTCCTCGCGATCGCACTCCTCGAGCACGGGCTCTACGAGGAGTTTTCCGTACCCGTTACGCTGGTGTACGGGCTCGACCCCCAGAACCGCCAACTCCCAGAACGGTTCGCTCGGATGATTCTTCTCGACCCGGTCGATGAATTCGTCCATCAGCGCGAGCTGTTCTTCCGAAAGGGCGGCCTGCATCACGGCGCCGATCGCGTCGTAGTCCGGCTGCACGTCGGGCGGTAACCAGAGTGCGGCGCCCACGTAATCGCCGGCGTAGAACGCGGTCCCGTGATCGAACGCTTTCCCGCCGTACGCCCTGGTAAATTCCGGAAAATACCGGTCGTACGTCGGAGGTGTGGGGAAGTACCAACGCACCCCGGGATCTGCGCTGAACGCCAGGGAGAGGGCTGCGAGAACGTCTTCTTCCTCTGCCGCTGTGGCCGTACTCGCGTCGACGGATCCGGTCGTGGCTGGCATGGACGGATTTCTCCCTCTCAGCCAGGCGACGCACTCACAAACCGTTATCTCGTGAACGATTTGCACCGGTTGACCGGAATGCACGGCTCGACGGTCTCGCTCTCGCCGTCGGGACGGATGACGGCGTCCGGGTCGACGGCCGGAATCCCGCGCTCGACG
>SKPV01000198.1 GCA_007119345.1 Halovivax sp. | reverse complement strand
GGGCGTTCGTTCGAGTTTCGGCGACGAGGGCGTTCGTTCGAGTTTCGGCGACGAGGGCGTTCGTTCGAGTTTCGGTGACGGGGGCATTCGTTCGAGTTTCGGCGATGGGGCCGTTCGTTCGAGCCTCGATTTTCCCTCCGCCCGGACCGTACTCCATCCTCCCCTCGGTACCCCTCCGTTCCCCTAACGGAGGACTCCGTACCGACGGAGGACCCCGTGGCGTCAGCGGACCTCGCACCGTCAGAGGGCCCGTACAGGCGGCGGACCCCGTACCGACGATTCGTCCACGCTACCCGCCTCGGCGCCGTCCTGACGGTCGTCCGGACATCCGCGGTTCGAAGCCTTTATCCGCGCCGTGGGCTTCGGTTCGCCTAAGTAATCACAACCATGTCCGACAAACCCGCCTCGATGTACCGGGACATCAGCAAGCCGGCGTACACTCGACGAGAGTACATCACCGGCATCCCGGGGTCGAAGATCGCACAGCACAAGATGGGCGACGTCGCCGCCGAACCCGACGACTACCCCGTCCAGATCAGCCTCGTCACCGAAGAGGAGGTCCAGATCCGCCACGGTTCGCTCGAGGCCTCCCGGCTGTCCGCCAACCGGCACATGATCAAGAACGCCGGCGAGGGTAACTACAAGATGATCCTGCGAAAGTTCCCCCACCACGTCATCCGGGAGAACAAGCAGGCGACCGGGGCGGGTGCGGACCGCGTCTCCGACGGGATGCGCCAGTCGTTCGGCAAGATCGTCGGCACCGCCGCCCGCATTCCGGCCGGCGACCGCATCTTCACCATCTGGTGTGACGTCGACGACGCCGACTTCGCGAAGGACGCGCTCCGCCGGGCGTACAACAAGATCACGCCGCCGTGCCGGATCGTCGTCGAGAAGGGCGAAGAGCAGCTCGTCGCGTAGATCGACCGTTTGCGCCGCGGCCCCTCTCCGGCGCATCTCGACGATACCGTCGATAGCGTCGAGGCTCTTCCGGAGGGCGGTGGATCTCTGCCTCCTGGAGCAGTCGGTGCGACGTGCCGACGGCCTTCCCGGATCGAAGATCCCGCACGGCGCCGATGAAACGCACTTCGCTCCGTATCACGCACACCGCCTCGCTTCGTTCGTTGCTCGGGACTTCGCCGATCGCCGTTCCTCGCCGCTTCGCGCCGGGTTCTCCGCCCCGGACCCTCCACGTCGGTCGTCAGCTCGCTCGTTCGCGGCGACGGCTCACTCGCGGTCGGTGCCGGTGTGACCACCTCTCCTCCCCTCCCCCGGACCGGGTCCGTCTCGCGTTCGCTCGGGGCGCCCCTGGCCGGTCGAGAGCGTCATCGTTACCGACACATCAGAACGCTCAACGTTCTTCGGATCGAACGCGCGAACGATGGACGGCGCGTTCGACGGATACGCCGACGTCGCGGACCCGCGGGAGCGCTACGACGACCTGATCGTCGAGTGCGAGGTCGAACGTCTCGACCCCGACGCGTTCGCGGCGGTCCGCGAGATGGAGGCGTTTCGAGCGGGCTGGGTCGCCGTCGGGGCCGTCGTCGATTCGGCCGGCCGCGTCCTCCTCGCCTACCACGAAGCGGACGGGCGGTGGCTACTCCCGGGCGGCGCGCTGCAACCGGGCGAATCGCTCCGGGAGGGACTGACGCGGGAGGTTCGCGAGGAAACCGGCGTCGACGTGACGCCCGGACGACCCTACGCGGTCGTCGAGCACGTCGTCCGTCACGAGGGCGAGCAAACCGGATTCCGCGTCTGCGTGCTCGCGGCCCGTCCAGAGGCGACCGAGACGGGGGTCGACCTGGGGGTCGACGGCGAGCCGATCGCGCGGGCCGAGTGGTTCGAACAGCTCCCGGACGACGTATTCGAACGCGAACTCGTGGCCAGAGTGCTGGCTCGAGTCCGCGACGAGTGACGGGGACGCTGCCCGGGACGGGCGACGCGAGATGGGTGACGCGAGATAGGTGAGGACCCGGGCGAGGCGTGACGGGCGACGGGTTGAGCGTCGCGTGACGGGCGCCGACCCTGGCAGACTACGCGTCCCGGCGCCGACCCGGGAAGGCTATGCGTCCCGGCGCCGACCGAGCGTCGACGTATCCGCCGAGATGGTGGCAATTTACGTCCCCGCCCGCGCTGAGTTGCGAACGAATGATCGAACTGGCGGTCGCCAACGCCGAGGAGACGTTCGAGCGGATGCGCGAGCCGCTCGGGGAGCGCGGGATCCGGGCTCGCCACGTCCCCGTGAGCGAGCGCGCCGTCCCGCTCGGCGAGGAGGCCCCGTGGTCGGCCGACGAGTTCGACGCCGGGTTCGTCTACCCCGGCCGCCTGATGGAAGGCGGCGTGGCGGACGCGCTGCTCGACGTCCCGTGGCTCAACGATCGCGACGCGGTCCTCACCTCGCGGAACAAGGCCGACGTGATCGCGCGGCTCGACCGGGCGGGATCGGCCGTCCCGGAGACCGTCTTCGTCTCGAACCCGGTCGGCGAGGACGAGTTGCGGACGGTCTACGAGCGGTTCGAGCCGCCGGTGGTCGTCAAGCCGAACTCCACCACTCGCGGCGTGGGGGTCGCGAAGGCGGGCGACCTCGACACCTTCCTCGGGATCTGTGACTACCTCGCGCTCGTCCACGACTACCGGGCGACGGGGGACCGTTCGTTCCTGGTCCAGGAGTACCTCCCCGACGCGGTCGACTACCGGGTGATGGTCCTCGACGGCGCGTACGTCGGCGCTGTCGAGCGACGGCTGCCGGACGACGCGCTCGCCGCGGGCCGGTGGAAGCACAACGTCCACCGCGGCGCGGAAGCGACCGGCGTCGAACTCCCCGACGCCTGGCGGGAGATCGCCGAGGGCGCCGCCCGGACGCTCGAGATCGCGTTTTGCGGCGTCGACCTGCTGGTCACCGACGAGCGGGTCGTCGTCACCGAGACGAACGCGCGGCCGACCATCGACGCGGCGACGAAGTACGAACCGGACTTCTACGACCGGCTGGCGGACGCGATCGAGGAGACGGCCGACGGGGCGTGAGGGCGCCGGGAACGTCGTCGTCGGGTATCGGGAGACGTCCGCGAACGTGACGGCGCCCGGGGGCGCTAACTGCTGGTGACGCGTCGAGAGAAGGGGCCGGGACGGTGCGAGAACGCCGAGACGAACCGCAACTCACTCGAGACTGATGTCGGAGCTGTGCTCTGCGGGCTCGAAGACGACCTCGAGGACGCCGTTGTTGTAGGTCGCGCTGGCGGTGTGCTCGTTGACCCGCCGGGGGAGCGAGACGCGCTCGTCGTACTCGCGGTGGTCGCTCCGGGCGCTGATGGTGAGCGTCTTTCCGTCGCACTCGAGTTCGATGTCTTTCTTCTCGACGCCCGGCAGGTCGGCGACGACGCGGAGCTCGTCTTCGACGTCGTGGATGTCGACGTGCGTGTCGGCGCCGAAGCCGGTCTCCACGCTGGTCGAGGACTCGAAGTCGACGTCGGCGCCGCTCATCATCTCGTTCATCATCCGCTCGATCTCGCGAAACAGGTCGTCGAAGGGCTCGTCGCGGTCGTCTCGTCTCATGAGCCGAAATAGCGCCCGCCGGTGCAAAAACCTTCTGTCGGCGGCGCGGCCGGCCTCGGTCCGACGAGATCGGCGGAGCGTACGGCCCCTCAGAACCCGACGCCCATCGACTCGTCGGTCGTCTCGACGCTCTCGGCGGCGTCGGCCGCGCCGGTGATCGCGCGGATCGCGTCGACGTTCTCGGGGACGACGTCGGACTCCTGGTGGATTCCCTGGAAGAGGTAGCAATCGCGACCCTCGGTCGAGATCGATTCCTCCCAGATGCAGTTCTCCCAGAGGTCGCCGCGGGGTCGACCCGCGTCGAGGGCGTACTCCTTCAGCTTGCCGCTCCCGTCGATGGCGAACGATTCGGGGATCAGGAAGAGCCGGGACTCCCCGGCGAGCAGGTCGCGCACGTCGGCCGCGTCGACGGCCGCCTCGAGGGTGACGTTGAGGCTGTGCATGTGCATCAGCGTCGCGGGCACCTTCATCCCGAGCGTGTCGATGTCGAGGTCGGGAAAGATGGTGTTCACGTCGGGCCCGTGGTGGGAGGGGACGGTGACCGGGTTCGGCAGGATGTCGTTGATCGGGCCCCGACCGGTCTGGCCGGGGTCGCCGCCGCGGCGGACGAGCGTCGCCCGGACCTTCTCGATGCCGTAGGTCTCGCCGAGCGGCGCGATCACTCGCGAGAGCCCCGTCGTGTTACAGGAGACGACGCGGACGTGGTCGGCGTCGACGGCGTCCTCGTAGTTCGACCGGGCGTTGAAGCTCACGTCGGCGACGTCGGCGTCCTCGCCGCCCTGGTAGATCGCCGGCGTCTCGTACTCCTCGTAGAGCGAGCGGTTCTCGGCGCCGATGCCGGACGGCGTCGCGTCCACGACGACGTCCGCGGCCTCGACCAGCTCGTCGACGGTCCCGTCGAGGCCCATCCCGGCCTCCTCGAACAGCCCGACGCGTTCCTCGATCGCGGCGTAGAGCGGGTAACCGTTGTCGATCGCCGTCCGCGCCTCGAAGTTGGGCCGCGTCTTCGCCACCCCGACGACCTCCATGTCGGGCTGGGCGCCCACCGCGTCCGCGACCCGCTTGCCGATCGTCCCGTAGCCGTTGATCGCGACCTGTATCATGTATCGGGCACTCTTCCACCGAGGCGGATAACCGTTTCGAGCCTTCTCGCGCCGTTTTCACTCGGCTCGGAGTAGTGGTTCGGTCGCCCGATCGCGGCTCGTCTCGGGACCGATCTGCAGACGGTCGGCGGACCCCGTCGTCCGTACCGCCCTCACTCCTCCGTCCAGTACTCTTCGACCTGCTCGGGGTCGAGCCGCCGGCCGCGGAACGGCAGCGTCTCCTGGAGCCAGACCACCTGGGGCCAGTCGTTGGCTCGCGCCCCGATCACCGGCACCGCGAGGATGACGGCCGTCGCGATCGCGTAGCCGACGATCTCGACGCCCGTGCCGACGACGTCCGCGCCGTATCCCAGGAAGGCGATGTCCGACCGACCGGGCAGCGAGGGGGACCACCAGCGGAGGACGATCAGCGGCGGAATGAGGAGGTAGCCGAGGACCAACAGCGAGGCTCCCCTGGCGTTCGACGGACGGACCGTCGTGTACCGCCAGCCGATGAGCGCGCCGATCGAAGCGCCGATCGTCAGCGTCACGAAGTACGTCGAGCCGAGCAGGAAGGCGAGGACGGCGATCGCGCCGGAGAGCGCGAAGAGCGTGCCCGGTTCCGGGTCCGGTGATCGAACGACGACGGCGACGAACGCCAGTCCGACGACGACGCCGACGACCACGTCGCCGAGGTAGTGGACGCCCATCACGAGTCGCGAGAAGGCCACGAGGAAGATGACGACGCCCGCGAGCAGGTACCGCTGGAACCGACTGCCGGTGTCCGCGACGGCGGCGAGTCCGCCGTAAAACGCCGCCGCGCCGAGAGCGTGCGCGCTCGGGAAGCTGTATCCCGGATACTCCGCGGGCGTGAACGCCAGCTCCGGCCGGGGCGCCGCGAAGATCCCCTTCATGCCGGCGCTGAGGGCCAGCGCGCCCAGTCCGATGCCGATGACGAGCGCCCGCTTGCGCTGGTCGTCCTCGCCGCCGAACCAGTAGAGCAGCGTCCCGAAGACGATGAGCGTCACCCCGTCGCCGAGGTGGGTCGCCACCTCGAGAAACGAGACGACGGCCTCGGGGAGTTCGTTCCTGAGCGCTTCGTTCGTCGACTCGTCGAACAGCAGGTCGTCCACGGTCGAGCGAACCATTCCTGTTTCGCGGGTGGGTGTCGACCTACAAAGAGCTATTGCCCCGGGAATTTCAGATCCTCGGATCGGTTCGACGTCCGGCTATCGTCGAGGTCCGGCTATCGACCGCTGGCTCCCGCAGGAGCGTCGCGGGCGGTCGGATACGGTGGAACATCGTGGGCGCCGGAGCATCGTACGCGGTCGCCCGCCGTGGAGTATCGTGGGCGCCGGAGCATCGTACGCGGCGAAAGCAACACCTTTCACGCAGTCGGTCCGAGCGTGGCGTATGTCGAACGACGCCGACTTCGAGGCCCCGGCGACGACCGCGATCGAGCAGTGTCTGAACCTCCGGGCCGACGAGTCCTGTACGATCGTCACCGACGACGAGCGTCGGCCGATCGGCGAGGCGCTCTACGCGGTCGCGAGCGAGATCACGGACGACGCGGTGATCGCTCGCTACCCGCCGGGGGAGACCCACGGCGGCGAGCCGCCGGCGCCCGTCGCGGCGGCGATGGCCGGCGCCGACGTCGTCCTGGCGCCGACGACCAAGAGCCTCAGCCACACCCGCGCTCGCGGCGAGGCGAACGAAGCCGGCGCCCGGGTCGCGACGCTCCCCGGAATCACTGCCGAGGTGTTCACCGCGGGGCTGGACGCGGACTACGAGGCGATCGCGGCCCACTGCGAGGACGTCCTGAAACAGGTCGCGGACGCCGACGACGTCCGGGTCACGAGCTCCGGCGGCACCGATATCACGTTCGGCATCGGCGACCGCGAGTGGCTGGCCGACACCGGGATCGTCCACGAGCCCGGCGAGATGTCGAACCTGCCGGCCGGCGAGGTGTTCGTCAGCCCCGAGACGGCCGACGGCACCTACGTCGTCGACGGCACCATGCGCCCGCACGGCCTCCTGGAGGAGGGCCAGACCCTCGAGTTCGAGGTCGAAGACGGCCTCGTCACGCGCATCTCCGACGACGAGATCCGCGAGACCGTCGAGGCCGCCGCCGAGGAGGTCGGCGACGCGGCGTACAACCTCGCGGAGCTCGGCATCGGAACTAACGTCGCCGTCGCGGAACTCGTGGGGTCGGTGTTGCTCGACGAGAAAGCCGGCGGCACCGTTCACATCGCCATCGGTGACGACATGGGCATCGGCGGCGACACCGAGGCGCCGATCCACCTGGACGGCATCATCCGCGACGCGACGGTCGAGGCGGACGGGGAGGTCGTAGACCTCCCGATGTCGAACGGCCGATAGGCCGTGAGACGGCGCGGAAGTGAAACTTCCGCGGAGTGAGTGAGCGGCGCGGGCGCGGAACGCAGTTCCGCGAAAGGGCGAGCGGCGAAGCCGAGAGAGGTGCGGACGTGACGCGTCCCGCGTCCACCGAGTGTGCTCGTCGGGTACCGGCGTCGGTCGGTCCACCGACGTCGATGCCGTCCACTCCCCTTTTACGCGCGTAGCGTGTATCGCCGGCCATGAGTGATACGCAGGAACAGGACCGCCTCGCGGTTCCGTGCCCGTCGTGTTCGCCGGAACTCGAGACGGTCCACGAGGTCCTCTCGCCGGGCGGCGGCTCGGTGACGGTTCGCTGTTCGGAGTGCGGCCACGTCCACAAGGTTCAGCCCGCGGACGAGCGGGAGGTCACCCTCGACGTCGTCGTCTCGCAGGGCGGCGAGTCCTTCACCGCGAACGTGACGACGCCCGAAGCCGAGACCGTCGCCGAGGGCGACGAGTTCCTCCTCGAGACGGAGGCGGTGCTGGCGACGGTGCGCGTGACCAGCGTGGAGGTCGGCGAGCAGCGCCGCGTCGAGGAGGCGCCGGCCGAGGAGATCGAGACCGTCTGGACGCGGGAAGTCGACAACGTGGCGGTCAACGTCACCATCCACCCGGAGGACGGTTCCCGCGAGGACAGTCGCAGCACGACGATCCGCGTCCCCGGCGACTACGAGCTCGAGGTGGACTCGACCGAGACGTTCGGCGACGACGAGTTCACGATCGACGCCGTCGTCGTCCGCGACGACGCCCGGGGCTACGACCGCGACCGCTACGAGATGGACGGCGACGTCGTCCTCGCGAAAGACGCGAAGCGCGTCTACGCCTGGGACGAGACGTCCTCGGCCTGGTCCGCCTGGTGAGTCCGCGACCCCGAATCCCGTCGAATCCATGAGGTTCTTCGGCTCCGACGACGGCGACGCCGACTTCGAGGCGGCTCGCGAGCGCATGACCGAGCGGCTGGCTCGCCGCGTCGACGACGACCGGGTCCTCGAGGCGGTGGCGGCCGTCCCTCGCCACGAGTTCGTCCCCGAGGGTCGACGGGCGAGCGCCTACGAGGACCGGCCGCTCCCGATCGGCGACGGCCAGACGATCAGCGCGCCGCACATGGTCGCGATCATGGCCGACCTCCTCGAGCTCGATCCGGGCGATCGGGTGCTCGAGATCGGCACCGGCTGTGGCTACCACGCGGCGGTGACGGCCGAACTCGTCGGGGCCGAACACGTTTGCAGCGTCGAGTACGGCGAGGCGCTCGCCGAGTCGGCCCGCGAGACGCTCGCGGAACTCGGCTACGAGGACATCGGCGTCCGCGCCGGGGACGGCCGCGAGGGCTGGCCGGAACGCGCGCCGTACGACGCGGCCTACCTGACCTGCGCGGCCACCGACTTCCCCGCCCAGATGGTCGAGCAAGTCAGCGATGGCGGTCGGCTGCTCGCCCCGATCGGGACCGCGGCCCAGACGCTCGTGCACGCGGACAAGCGATCGGACGGGGGCCTCGACCGGAGCGAGCACGGGGCGGTCAGGTTCGTCCGCATGCGCGGATGACCCCTCGGCGGCGTGATCCGGCGATACGGGAAGCCGCGCGCGGACCCACCGACACGACGACCGGTCGGTCGAGCCCACCTCGCGACGCCACGACGCCGTCGGGCGAATCCGCGCAAGCGCGCCATTGATTACCGTCGACCGGATAGCGCGGGTATGGATCCCGCGGTGCTCCGGGAGGACATGGTCGACAGCCTCCAGCACGAGACGAAGGCGGTCCTCCGGGACGACGCCGTCGCGGTCGCGATGCGGGAGGTTCCTCGACACGAGTTCGTCGACGACCGGCGGACGGCCTACGCGGACCGCGATCACGAGGTGCTCGGAACGCGCGTCCTCTCGCCCAGCGTCGCCGCCAGGCTGCTCCAGGCGCTCTCGCCGGAGCCGGGCGACTCGGTGCTCGTCGTCGGCGCCGGGGTAGGCTACACCGCGGCCGTCGCCGCCGAGCTCGCCGGCGAGACGAACGTCCACGCCGTCGACATCGCCCGGCCGGCGGTGTACGCGGCCCGCGAGAACCTCGCGGGCGCCGGCTACGAGGGCGTCCTCATCGACTGTCGGGACGGCTCCCGCGGACTTCCCGAGTACGCGCCCTTCGATCGGATTCTCGTCGAGGCCGCGGCCGTCGAGCCGCCGCGCCCCCTCCTGGAACAACTGGCTCCCGGCGGCCGGCTCGTGATCCCGCTCGGCGCGCACCGACAGCACCTCGCCGTCGTTTCCGCGGAGGGCTCGAGGGAGGAACTGGGACGCGTCTCGTTCGACCCGCTGCTCGTCGACGGCGAGCAGACGGGCGCGATCGAACGCAACCGGACCGCCCGCGAGGACGTCGAATACGCGCGCCGGCGGGCCGACCGGCGCCGGGGCTGGGAGTTGGACTGGATCGATTGGGAGTGATCACTCGGCGGATCGCGGGTGCGAACGCCGGCCTCGAGATGGGTATTCTGGGAGCGTCACGCGCCGCCGCAGGGATGGGAGCGTCACGCGCCGTCTACCGCCGGACGTGCTGACCGCTGTCGGGTGGGGGTCGACAGTAAGGGATTGGGGGGTGGGGGGTGGGTGGCGACAGTCCGCTTCGAATCGCCACCCGTTGGTATGGACTGCGGGATGTTAAAAATACCTTCTAACCGTTTGTGTATGTCCGAAACCCAACACTAATTAATTAGACCTTCCTTCGAGCGCCAGATCGACCAGCTTGCGCTCGGCGGCGCGCAGGTGGTAGTGAAACGTCGGCGGCGAGACGTCGAGCGTCGCCGCGAGCTCCTCGCCGGTGCTCTCGCGCGGCCAGTCGAAAAAGCCGCTGTAGTGGGCGGCCTGGAGCGCCTCGAACTGCTTCGCCGTCAAGCGCTCCTCGACCTGTCGGTCGAGTCGCCCGGTCGGGCGTCGCCGACTCGTCTCCCGCCGCGCCGCGAGCTCCGTGTCGGGGTAGCCGTCCCGGATCGTCTCGACGAGCGATCGGGCGTCGACCCGCTGGGGAACCTGGAGCGTGACGGTCGCGGTCCCCTCGACGGACTCCGCGTCGAGCACTCGCGCGTCGTACTCGCGACAGACCTCGAGAAACGGCGTCGTCTCGACACTCACCTCGAGCAGCGCCGCGTCGTCGCTCTCGGAGACGACGGATACGCGGTCGACGGCGGTCCACGCGTCGTCGAGCGCCACCAGCTCGTCGAGCGGCGGGTCGTCGACGCCGACGAAGCAGACGACGCGCCCCTGTTCGCGCTCGAGGATCCCCGCCAGCGTGACCGGCCCGTCGGCCGCGATCGAGAGTCGATTCAACAGGAGACGTTCGTCGGCGCAGGCGAGCTCGAGTTCGACCCGCTCGTCCGTTACCATCGCGCGCGTGCGCTCGACCGACCGAATCGCGTGGCCGATGGTCTCGCCCAGTTCCGCGAGCACCTCGCGCTCGCTCTCCGTGACGGCGTCGGTCGCCACCGCGTGGACGACGAGCGCGCCGTACCGGCGCTCGCGGCCGGTCAGCGGAACCGCGATCACGGTCTGAAAGCCGTGGGTCAGCGCCTCCGCCCGGCGGGGCTCCCACTCCCGGTCGTCGAGGACGTTCCGCACGACGTGAACGCGCTCGTCCGCGAGCGCTCGCCGGACCAGGCGTGCCTCGGGGGCCGCCTCGCCGTCGTCGCGGATCCGGTCGACGTAGGTGGCGTCGACGGCCGCCCCGGACTTCGGCGCCGACGGATCCCGCTCGGGGGCGATCCAGGCGAAGAGGTATCGTTCCGCGTCGGTGAGGCGCTCGCAGACGGTCCGTTCGATCTCCTCGCGGGTCGTCGCCTGCGCGACGCCGCGCGTGATCTCCCTGACGAGCTCGTTGGTGTGGTTGAGCCGGGTGAGTTCCTCGTTCTTGCGCGTAAGGGTGCGGTCGTGCTCGCGAAGCAGCTGCTCGCGTTCGGCGCGGTCGAGGGCGGCTTCGGTGTTCGCCGCGAGAATCTGGATCAGCTCGATCATCGTCTCGTCGAAGCCGCCGGCCTGCTCGCTCCCGGCGACGAGCACGCCGTGGGTGCCGAGGGGGACGATCACCTCGCTGCGGCTGAGCGTCTCCGGATCGCCCTCGATCTCGGCGCGCACGTCCTCGTAGTAGGCGGCTTCACCTCCCGAGAATGCCTCCCAGACGAGCCCCTCGCCGCGCTCGAAGCTGCGCTCCGGATCGAGGGCCTCCGCCGTCCGCTCCGTCGCGGCCGCGTATCTGAGCACGCCGTCCGTCGGATCGAAGCCGTAGGTGGCGACGATCGGCACGTCGAGGATGTCGCCGGCGGTGTCGACGGCCGCCCGATAGATCTCCTCTTTCGTCCCCGCTCGCATCAGGTCGCGGGTCGTCTCGTGGAGGACCGTCAGGGTCCGCTCGTGGCGGCGCTCGCTCTCGCGCAGCTCGGTCTCCGTGCGGTACTGGGAGACCGCGTTGCGGATCTGGTTCGCCAACAGCGTGTACTGTTCGCGCCCGGATTTCTTCTGGAGGTACTGGGTGACGCCGGCGGCGATCGCCTCGCTGGCGATCTCCTCGCTACCCTTGCCCGTAAAGAGGATGAACGGCAGGTCCTCGTTCCGGGTCCGGACCGCCTCGAGGAGCTCGAGTCCGTTCATTCCCGGCATGTCGTAGTCGCTGACGATGCACTCGACCGTCGACTTCTCGACGGTTCCCAGCGCCTCGTCCGCGTTCGTGACGGTCGTGACGTCGAGCGTGTCGTCGACGCGGACGAGCATCTCGGCCGCGAGCTCGGCGAAACTGGGCTCGTTGTCGACGAGGAGGACGGAGACGGCGTCGGTCATGGTTCCTGCGTGCGATCGGCCGTCCGATCGGTCGTTGTCGACTCACTGTCTCGGGGCTACTAATATTTTAAGGGATGTTACCGGGCGATCCTTCGCCATCTATCCGTTTAGATTCAGCCGAGTGACGGTCCGTCCCGCTTCCCTCACGCCCACTGACGTTCGGACCGAGGAGCCGCCGGTCGAGGACCGCGATCGCCGCCGCCCGTCCCATCGCAACCGGCCCGATCCAGCCGCGCGGCGACCGTCAATCTGATGTTACTTCGTAAGCCGCCCGCCAGGAACGACGAATTACGGTCCGCCGAAACGGTCCCGAGCGCGGGAGAACGCGTCCCTGCGGTTGGAGAATCGATCCCGAACGTTCTATGAACGATGGCGTCCGCCCGAGCGGCTGTCGGCGACCGCCAGCGAGAGTCTCTGCGACCGTGATCGCGAGCTCGGTCTCGGCGACGTCGCCTTCGGCGTTTTCCTCGCGACGGGTCCTGGCGAGCGGACCCGCCCCTCTGGACCTGGCGACGATTCGACCGTCCCCATACTCGCGGCGGCCGTCCCCTCCCGCGCGGCGGCAGGAATGCGAACCGGTCGATCCCGCCGGCTCCAGGGATCTGGACACTTGTGACCGAACGGACGGTTACCCGACCGAACGATCGGGGTCGTTTTTGACCGGTCTGGCGGTCTTCCCGCGGGATGATTCACTCCTGTACGGTGCCCGAAGTACCGCGCAAAACGAGGACGTCAGGGCGCGAAGCGCTCGCCTCGCCGGCGAACGCCCTCCGACCCGCCGTCACCGATCGCCGATGAGGCGGGTCCCATCCCGGGCGAGACGCGTCCTCTTCGGGTTGCTCGTCGGCGCGGCCGTCGTGGGTATGCTCGCGAGCGCCGCCGGACTGTCGGTCGGCGGTGGCCCCGCCCTCGGCCCCGACGAGGCGAGTCAGTCGGAGTCGATCGCCTCCGAGGCGTCCGTCGGCGGAGCGAACGCGATCCCGAACGCCGAGGCCGGCGGTCCGTCGGTCTCGAGCGTCGACGCGGCCGAAGAAGTCGAGATCGTCACGTTCGAAGAGAACCCGGGAGCCGACGACCCGCCGGCGGATTCGCGCTCCGATGCGGATCGCGACGCCGCGATAACCGGCGCCGAGAAGGGGATCGAACTCGCCCAGGAGCAGGGCGTGACCGTCACCCAGACGCAACGGATGGCCGCGAAGGCGGGCGCCGTGGCGGCGACGACGCAGTACCAGGACGCGTCCGTCGAGCAGATCCAGGGCGCGGCGACCGGTGCGGTCCACGGCGCGTTGCTGCAGGACGAGCGAGCCGGCCACGACGCGGCGGCTCGGTATCCCGACGACGCGGCGGTTCACCACCAGGAGGACGCGGCGGTCCAGCACCAGTCGGTGTCCGTCGCGCAGCTGCAGCAGACGGTGCTCGGCGGTGCGGCCGGGGCACTGAGCCAGCACCAGACGGCCGACGTGAAACAGGTGCAAAACGCCGCGTGGGGCGCCAGCCACGGCGCCCTCGACCAGCGCCAGGAAGTGACCGTCGAGCAGCTCCAGCGCGCGGCTCGCGGCGCCGCGGCCGGCGCCGCCCACGCGGCCGGCGAGAAGGGGATCGACCGCGTCGGACCGATCCAGGAGGCAGCCCAGGGTGCGGCCCACGGCGCGCTCGACGCGAAGAAAGACGAGCGGGCGAGCCCGCGCCAGCACGTCGCCCAGCGCCAGGAGATCACCGTCGAACAGATCCAACACGCCGCCGCCGGGGCGGCTGCGGGCGTCCTCGAGGGGACGCAGGAACAGCGCGTCTCGATCGACCAGGAACAGCGGGTGACCATCAAGCAGGTCCAGAAGGCCGCCATGGGCGCCGCGAAGGGCGCGCTCGACCAGAAGCAGGCGGTGACGGTCGAGCAGACCCAGGTCGCGGCCCGCGGGGCCGGGAAGGGCGCGCTCTCGATCACGCAGATCCAGCACGTCGAGATCACGCAGATCCAGAAAGCCGCCCGCGGCGCCGCGACGGGTGCGATCCACCAGAGCCAGGAGGCCACGATCGAGCAGATCCAGTCCGCGGCGGACGGCGCGGCGAAGGGCGCGCTCGTCCAGAAGCAGACGGTGGACGTCACCCAGGTCCAGCACGCGGCCCGCGGCGCCGCGTTGGGCGCCGTCGAGTCGGCGAAGCAGCACCAGATCGTCGACGTGAAACAGATCCAGGCCGCCTCTCGAGGCGCGGCGAAAGGCGCCGTAAAGCAGACGCAGACGGTGAACGTCCACCAGGTGCAGGCGATCGCGCGCGGCGCCTCGAAGGGGTCGCTGTCGGCCGCCCAGGAGCAGCGCGTGACGGTCGCCCAGATCCAGCGATCGGCCGCGGCGACCTGTCCGGCGGTCGCGAAGGCGATTCAGGACCAGCGGGTCACCGTCGAGCAGGTCCAGCGGATCGGCGAGCGCACCGCCGCGGACACCACCCGGGGGACGGCCGAGGCCGGCCTCGACCGCGAGGCGGACGTCCGAGAGCGCGCGGACGCGAGCGCGGTCGATCGGACCGCGGAGGAAGAGACCGTCGACGGCGAGGCGACGGTGACCGTCGCCGCCGAGCGGACGACCGACGGCACGGCGGTAACGATCGACGACGTGTCGCTCTCGGAGGGCGGTTTCGTGGCCGTCCACGACGCGGGCTGGCAGGACGGCGAGCGCGTCGACAGCGTCATCGGCGTCTCCGAGTATCTCGACCCCGGCGACCACGAGGACGTGACGGTGACCCTGTTCGCGGACGTTCCAGGCGTCGAGTTCGACGACGACGCGCTCGGCCCGGGACAGCACGACCTCGTCGCCGTCGCCTACCACGACGTCGACGACGACGGCCAGTTCGACTACGTCGCGACCGACGGCGAGGACGACCCGCCGTACGTCCGGCAAGGCGGCGAGCCGATCGCGGACGTGGTCACCGCGACCGTCGCCGAGGAACGCACGGCGGACCTCGGCGTCGACGACCTGGCCGGTGACGGCGAGACGCTGACCGTCGACTCCGCGGTCGCCAACGTCGAGTACTACGTCGAGGCCCGCTACGACGGCGATATCGTCCAGAGCGAACTGTTCGAGGCGGGCGAGACGGTCGGCAACCTCACCGTCGATCTCGATCCGCCGCTCGAGGACGACGCCGACGTCGAGGTGGCCATCCGCGCCGTCGAGGACGGCGAGGACCTGGAGGCGACCGATATCGAGTACACCGTCGAGGAGGCGCCGGTCGAACCGACCGCCGAACTCGTCGCGACCGACCGAACCGCCGACGGGGAGACGCTTTCCGTCGACCGGGCTACCGCGGACGTCGACTTCTACGTCGAGACGTCCTACGACGGCGAGACGGTCCGGAGCCAGCCGTTCGACGCGGGCACGGCGATCGAGAACCTGACGCTCGAGCTCGACCCGCCGCTGGAGGCCGACGTCGACGTGAACGTTTCCGTCCGGGCCGCCGAAGACGACGCGGAGCTGGCCGCCGAGGAGATCCGCTACACGGTCGAGGTGCCGATCGAGCGTACCGCGGAGCTCGACGTGACCGACCAGACCGGTCAGGGCGAAACGCTGACCGTCGATCGTGCGAGCGCGAGCGAGGAGTACTACGTCGAGGCGTCCTACGACGGCGAGATCGTCGAGACCGAGCCGTTCGAGGCGAACGAGACGGTCGAGAACCTCTCGCTCGACCTTGTGCCGCCGCTGGAGGCCGACGTCGACGTCACCGTCGCCGTGAAGACCACCGAGGACGGCGAAGCGCTGGAGACGACCGTGATCGAGTACGTCGTCGAGGAGGAGCCGGTCGAACGCGCCGCGGAACTCGACGCACCCGACCAGACCGGCGAGGGCGAGACGCTGACCGTCGACCGGGTGACCGCCGACGTCGAGTACGTCGTCGAGGCGCGCTACGACGGCGAGGCCGTGGCGACCGAGCCGTTCGAGGCCGACGAGACGGTCCAGAATCTCACGCTCGACCTCGAGCCGCCGATCGACGACGACGTCGACGTCACCGTCGCCGTGGTGGCCGCGGCGGACGACGAGGACCTCGAGACGACCGGGATCCGCTACACCGTCGAGGAGCCGGTCGAACGCACCGCGGAGCTCGAGGTGAGCGACCAGGCCGGCGACGGCGAGACCCTGACCGTCGAGCGTGCGTTCGCCGACGAGGCTTTTTACGTCGAGGCGCGATACGGGGACGAAGTTGTCGAGAGCCAGGGATTCGAGGCCGACGAGACGGTCCAGAATCTCACCATCGATCTGGAGCCACCGACCGAGGACGACGCGGTCGTCGAAGTCAGTGTCCGCGCCGCCGCCGACGGGGACCCGCTCGCGACCGAGGAGATCGAGTACGCCCTCGAGGAGGTGCCGACGGCGGCGTTGACGTTCCCCGACCAAGAATCCGACGGCGCGACGGTGATCGTCGAGTCCGTCGAGCTGTCCGAGGGCGGGTTCGTCGCCGTTTACGAGGACGGGGCGGTGGACGCGGCCGCCGGCGAGGTCGATCACGGGGGCATCCTCGGCGTCTCCGAGCGCCTCGACTCCGGGGCACACGAGGACGTGGAGCTGGCGCTCTACACGGACGTTCCGGGCGCCCAGTTCGAGGCGGAGGCGCTGGAACCGGGTGAGCACGACCTCGTGGCGGTGGCACATCAGGATGACACCGACACCGGGGAGTTCGAATTCGTCGCCATGGACGGGGCCGAGGATGCTCCGTACCTCGACGGGGACGGCGACCCCGTCGCCGACCGCGCGCAGATTGCGGTAACCCCCGAGTTCGCCGTCTCGATCGTCGAGGCACCCGAGAGCGTCGAACCGGGCGAGTCGATCGAGCTCGGCGTCGAGGTGACGAACCGCGGCACCGGCGCCGGCGAGGCGCCGGTCGTCCTCGACGCCGGCGAGCAGGAGGGCCTCGCCGACGAGTCCGTCGCGCTCGGCCCCGGCGAGTCGACGACGCTCGCGCTGTCCTTCGACGCGCCCCAGGACGCCGGCAACGTCGACCTGACGGTCCGGATCGACGATCCCGACGTCGCCGCGCCCGAAGACGGTTCCGACGCCGTGACGGTCCCGATCGAGGAGCCGGCCGCGTTCGCGGTGACGAACGTCGACGCGCCCGAGGCCGTGGAGGCGGGCGAGCCGATCGGGGTCGCCGCGGCGATCGAGAACGTGGGCGATGCGACGGGTGAGCAGGAGGTCGTCCTCGAGGTCGCGGGTCAGCAGGTCGCGAGCGAGTCGATCCAGCTCGACGGGGGCGAGGAGACGACCGCGACGTTCGACGTCCCGACCGACGAGGGCGACGTCGGGACCCTGGACGTGGCGGTGGTGACGGCCGACGACGCGGCCGCCGCCTCCGTGACCGTCGAGGAGCCGGGCGAGCCGGCGTTCGGGGTGACGAACCTCGAGGTCCCGCAGACCGTGGAGGCGGGCGAATGGATCGAGGTCGCGGCGGCGATCGAGAACGTCGGTGACGCGCCCGGTGAGGGCGAGGTCGCCCTCGAGGTCGCGGGGCAGACGATCGCCGCGGAGCCCGTCCAGCTCGACGCCGGCCAGGGGACCACGGTGACGTTCGACGTCCCGACCGACGAGGGCGACGTCGGGACGCTCGAGGTCGCGGTGCTGACGGCCGACGACGGGGCGTCGACGTCGGTCGCCGTTGAGGAGCCCGGCGAGCCGGCGTTCGCGGTGACGAGCCTCGAGGCGCCACAATCGGTCGAGGCTGGCGCGTCGTTCGAGGTGGTCGCCGAGGTGACCAACGAGGGCGAGGCCGCCGGCGAGGGCGAGGTCACCCTCGACGTCGGCGCGGACCAGGCCGTCGCCGCCGACGTGTTCGCGCTCGAACCCGGCGAGACGGGTCAGCTCGTCGTCGAGGTGCCGACGTTCGGGGACGACGTCGGCGACCTCCAGCTCACCGTCCGCACCGCCGACGATCAGGCGTCGACGACCGTCGAGGTGACGGAGCCGCCCGGCTCGGTCGGATCGATGGTGAGGTCGGTTGGGGTGACGTAGGTTTCGTCGAACGGCGTACCTGAAGGATCGTCACTCCCGTGCACCTCGACGAGCCCGATAACTGTAGTGGCACTTCGGCGAATTCACTCGGGTGTCGTCGTCAGCTTGGGGTGCGATATTCTCGCTTCCCTGCCCGTAACGAGGATGAACGGGCTGTCCTCGTTGCGGGCCGAACCGCCTCGAGACGTACGAGGACGTTCATCCCGGGCACGTCAACTCCTGTCCCATCACCGAACTGTCAGATCATAATCCCGGAGCGCTTTCTTCTGGTCGTTAGTGACTTACTTACGATAAGAGTAGCTGCGAATCACCCGTCGACGATTCGAGGTAACCGATTGGCGAACGCGTATTCGGCGGCCCGATTAACGCGTGGATGGTCGATATCGGGTTCGTTCACCCTGAGGTACGTGCTCTTCGAACCAGCGTCCTCGACCGGTACCCAATAATACTCGTCTCGCTCGTTACAGTAGACGGCAAATACATCGATTGCCTCGTCATAATCGACCATCGCCACCCGACCGTCTCGAGTCGTCTTGCTCGCGGTTTTGAATCGAACGACTTCGCCTTCTATCCACCCCGTCTTGCATTGCACCTTGCGGATCGACGATCCCGTATCGACGAGCAGATCGTACGGATCGTTGTCACCGTACGGTGTCGAGACGGAATACCCCTCAGTGATCAACCGAGACAGTATTCGGACCTCCGTGACGTCTCCAACCTGTTTCGAATTCATCGTACAGGTTTCTGTCGCGTCATCACGTTTGAACGATCGGCTCGGAATCGAGCGACCCCTCACGAAGTAGTTCTTCACGGAGCGCCCAACGCGGGATTTGAACCCCGGTCGCAGCGGAGCTGCTCCCTGATTCAAAACCCGCTGTGTCCACTTCTCGAAATTCAAACCCCCGAACGACCAGTCTGCTGGTCGCGAGCACTCGAATTTCGAGAACGCGCCCGAGGCGGGATTTGAACCAGAGGAAGACGGTCCGGGCACGCGGCGCTTCGCGCCGTTCCGGGCTGTGACTTCCAGGGTTCAAATCCCTCGTTCGCCGTTCTCCGATTTCGGATGTTCGAAGCGAGCAGGCTCGCTGCTCACGGAGATGAAATCGGAGAAACGCCCGAGGCGGGATTTGAACCCGCGTCACGACCGTGACAGGGTCGTATGATGGGCCACTACACCACCCGGGCTGCATCTCCACGTATCCGGTTTGTAATTATAAGGCTTTCCAATCGGGGCGGGTGTGGTACGAGAGGGCGAGACAGTCGGCGGCGCGATCCGCCCGACGCGGAGCGACTCGCTACGGCGGGCTCGTCCGTTCGCTCGCGGCTCGCCCAAAGGGATATATACGATAACAGGGTACCTCCACGTGTGAACGGCAGCTCCCGACGGGTCCGCCCGATCCGGTAGCTGCGCTACCCGAGGCCAGTTAGAAACCGTTAAATGGCCCGGGCCGATAACTGCCTGTAGTATCTCGTGACAGCCATTTCTCTTCCGGTAGCCGACAGCCAGCCCCTGACCCACACATGGTAGACGTAAGTACCCACGAACTCGTGCCCGAGCACAACGTCCTCGACGACGCGACGGTCGAGACGGTGCTCGACGAGTACGATATCGACCGCACAGACCTGCCGAAAATCAAGCGGACGGATCCCGCGCTCCCCGACGAAGCCGAGCTCGGTGACGTGATCGAGATCGTCCGCGACTCGCGAACGACCGACCAGGCCGTCGTGTACCGACTGGTGGTGGACTGATGTCGCTCGACAGGGACCTCCGTCGGGACATCTCGCGGGAGTACTTCTCCCAGGAGCGACTGGCGGAGCACCACTTCCGGTCGTTCAACGCCTTCCTCAATCGCGGCATGCAGCGGGTCGTCGACGAGAAGGAGACGATCGACACCGACATCGGCGACAAGGAGGGCGAAGAGCCCGTCCACGTCGAACTCGGCGACGTTCGCGTCGTCACGCCGCGCGTGCGCGAAGCCGACGGCAGCGAGGAGCTGCTCTACCCCCAGGAGGCCCGGCTGCGAAACATCACCTACTCCGCGCCCGTGTTCATGGAGATGGCCATCGTGAAGGGGGAGGAGGGCGACCAGCGGGTGGTCGACCAGACCGAGACGAAGATCGGCCGGATGCCGATCATGGTCGGCTCCGAGAAGTGTAACATCGCGGGCTTTTCCGACGAGGAGCTGATCGAGATCGGCGAGGACCCCGCCGATCCCGGCGGCTACTTCATCGTCAACGGCTCCGAGCGGGTGCTGATGACGAGCGAAGACCTGGCGCCGAACAAGATTCTGGCGGAGTACGACACCAAGTACGGCGACGAGATCCAGGTCGCGAAGACGTTCTCCCAGCGCCGGGGCTACCGCGCGCTGGTGCTCTGCGAGCGGACCCGGAACGGCCTGCTCGAGGTCTCCTTCCCGTCGGTGTCGGGCTCGATCAACTTCGTCACGCTCGTGCGCGCACTCGGGCTCGAGAGCGACGAGGAGATCGTCCACAAGGTCTCGAACGACCCCGAGATCGTCAAGTACATGCTGGAGAACCTGGAGGAAGCCGAGGTCCAGACCGAAGAGGAGGCCATCGAGGCGCTGGGCAAGCGCGTCGCCTCCGGCCAGGGCAAAAACTACCAGCTCAAGCGGGCCAACTACGTCATCGACCGCTACCTCCTCCCGCACCTCCACGAGGACGGCGTCGACGAGGAGGACGTCCGGATCAACAAGGCCCACTACCTCTGCCGGATGGCCGAGGCCTGCTTCGAACTCGCGCTGGCGCGGCGCGAGGCCGACGACAAGGACCACTACGCGAACAAGCGGCTGAAGGTCAGCGGCGACCTGATGAAGGACCTCTTCCGGACGGCGCTGAACAAGCTCGCGAGGGACGTCAAGTACCAGCTCGAGCGGGCGAACATGCGCAACCGGAACCTCTCGGTGAACACGGTGGTCCGCTCGGACGTGCTGACCGAGCGACTCGAACACCCGATCGCGACCGGCAACTGGGTCGGCGGCCGCTCCGGCGTCAGCCAGCTGGTCGACCGGACCGACTACATGGGCGTGCTGAGCCACCTGCGCCGGCTCCGCTCGCCGCTGTCCCGCTCGCAACCGCACTTCGAGGCGCGGGACCTGCACGCGACCCAGTGGGGTCGCATCTGTCCCTCCGAGACGCCGGAGGGTCCCAACTGCGGCCTGGTGAAGAACTTCGCGCAGGCGATGGAGCTCTCACAGAACGTCGCCGACGAACAGGAACTCAAACGAGAACTGGCGTCGATGGGGGTCCAGGGCATCCCTGGCCTCGAACGACCCGAGCGAACCCCGGCGGACGACTAACATGGCGAGTCAACAACAACGAGAGGCGAAGGTGTACGTGAACGGGTCGCTGGTGGGTACCCACCCCGACCCGCACGAGCTGGCCGAACAGATCCGCGAAGCGCGCCGCGTGGGCGACGTCAGCGAGATGGTCAACGTCTCGGTGAAAGATCGCACGCGCGAGGTGATCGTCAACGCCGACGCCGGCCGGGCCCGCCGGCCGCTGATCGTCGTCGACGACGGCGAACCCCGCATCTCCGAGGCGGAGATCGACGCCCTCGAGGACGGCGACCTCGACTTCGAGGACCTCGTCGACCACGGCTACATCGAGTTCATCGACGCCGAGGAGGAAGAGGACATCTACGTCGCCGTCGACGAGGACGAACTGAACGAAGACCACACCCACCTGGAGATCGATCCGCAGCTGATCTTCGGCATCGGCGCGGGGATGATTCCCTACCCCGAGCACAACGCGAGTCCGCGGATCACGATGGGCGCGGGGATGATCAAGCAGTCGCTGGGACTGCCCGCCGCGAACTACCGGATTCGGCCGGACACGCGCCAGCACCTGCTGCACTACCCCCAGCTCTCGATGGTCAAGACCCAGACGACCGAGCAGATCGGCTTCGACGACCGGCCGGCCGCCCAGAACTTCGTCGTCGCCGTGATGAGCTACGAGGGGTTCAACATCGAGGACGCCCTCGTCATGAACAAGGCGTCGGTCGAGCGCGCGCTCGCCCGTTCGCACTTCTTCCGGACCTACGAGGGCGAGGAACGCCGGTACCCGGGCGGCCAGGAGGACCGCTTCGAGATCCCGAGCCAGGACGTCCGCGGCGCCCGCGGCGAGGAAGCCTACGCCCACCTCGACGAGGACGGCCTCGTCAACCCCGAGACGCCGGTCGACGAGAACTCGGTCCTGCTGGGCAAGACCAGCCCGCCCCGGTTCCTCGAGGAACCGGACGACATGGGCGGCCTCTCGCCCCAGAAGCGCCGCGAGACGAGCGTCACGATGCGCTCGGGCGAGTCGGGCGTCGTCGACACGGTCACGCTGATGGAAGGCGAGGACGGCTCGAAGCTCTCGAAGGTCTCGGTGCGCGACGAACGCATTCCCGAACTCGGGGACAAGTTCGCGTCCCGCCACGGCCAGAAGGGCGTCGTCGGCCACCTCGCCCCGCAGGAGGACATGCCGTTCACCGAAGAGGGCGTGGTTCCGGACCTCGTCGTCAACCCGCACGCGCTGCCCTCGCGGATGACCGTCGGGCACATCCTCGAGATGATCGGCGGGAAGCTCGGCGCCATGGAGGGGCGACGCGTCGACGGAACGCCGTTCCTGGGCGAGGACGAGAACGAACTCAGAGGCGGGCTCGAGGATGCCGGATTCGACTCCGCGGGCAAGGAGGTGATGTACTCGGGCGTCACCGGCGAGAAGATCGAGGCCGAGATCTTCGTGGGCGTGATCTTCTACCAGAAGCTGTACCACATGGTCTCGAACAAGCTGCACGCTCGCTCGCGCGGGCCGGTGCAGGTGCTGACCCGCCAGCCCACGGAGGGACGCGCCCGCGAGGGCGGCCTGCGGATCGGCGAGATGGAGCGCGACGTGTTCATCGGCCACGGCGCCGCGCTCACCCTGAAAGAACGGCTGCTCGACGAGTCCGACCGCGAGTTCATCCACGTCTGTGGCAACTGCGGGATGTCGGCGGTCGAGAACATCGAGCAACGCCGGGTCTACTGCCCGAACTGCGACGAGGAGACCGACATCCACGAGATCGAGATGAGCTACGCGTTCAAGCTCTTGCTCGACGAGATGAAAGCCCTCGGCATCGCGCCGCGACTGGAACTGACGGACGCCGTCTAACTCATGCGACACACCACACCCAAAGACATCGGATCGATCAACTTCGGGCTCATGGAGCCCGAGGAGTACCGGGAGATGAGCGCGACGAAGATCATCACCGCGGACACCTACGACGACGACGGCTTCCC
>SKPV01000058.1 GCA_007119345.1 Halovivax sp. | reverse complement strand
CGCCGCCCGCTGGCCGTCGGCGACCGACGCGGGGCTCGAGGCGGCGTCCATACCGACCGGTACCTCTCGTAACGAATAAACCTTCCCGCGGTGGCACCCGCGCGGAATCGACGGCAGGCGGGGACGGGCTTCCGACGCGCGTCGGCGACAGCCGACCGCTCCGGGCGACGATACCGAAACGGCGCCGCCGTCGAGCCACCCGAAGACTGCCCGGTCTCGGGGGGCTCTCGGTCGGACGGCTCACGCGCTCCGGAGTCTCCGTCGTCGTCGTCCGAACGCCCCGTCAGCGAAGTCACCCCGGGCGTCTCGTGACCGCGGCCCGAGAGGCGGATCGGGATCGGAACGGGTGGGCCATCGCCATCCCGGTCGGTCGTCCGCTCGAACGGGATCAGTCGGCGCCCGTCGCGCCGGTCCGCGAATCGGCCCGCTGGCTGCGCCAGACGCCCTGGACGTACGCGCCGACGAACATGCCGGCGAGCGCCCACAGGATCGCGACGTTGCCGACGCCGAGGCTGGCGTAGGCCGCGCCGGGACAGATACCCGAGAGCCCCCAGCCGACCCCGAAGATGGCGCCGCCCACGAGGACGTTGCGATCGAACGACTTCAGCCGCCGGCCGTAGGTGTCGCCCGTCAGCGGGGCGCGGTCGCGGAGTCGTGGCATCACCGCGAACGCGATGCCGGACACGATCGCGGCCCCGAACATGACGAACAGCAACCCGAAGTCCTCGAACTGCAGGAAGTTCAGCACGACCTCGGGCCGGGCCATGTGGCTGAATCCGAGCCCGAAGCCGAAGATCAGGCCGCCGACGAAGATCAGCGGCACGAACAGCGGATGTCGATTTCCGTTCATCGTTACGGACTCACCCCCAGGGCCATCACGACCTGGGCCGTGCCGATCGCGACCAGCAGGAACGTCATCACGCCGACGATCGACGTCTTCGACGCCGAGCCGACGCCGCAGACGCCGTGGCCGGAGGTACAGCCCTTGCCGATCCGGGTGCCGATCCCGACGAGGATTCCGCCGAGGAACAGCCGCCAGGGCTGGACGTCCGTCAGCCAGATCGTCAGGCCGCCGACCTCGCGCGTCTCGCCGGTCGTCCCCGGCTGGTAGAGCCCGCTCGAAAGCAGCCCGGACTGGAACGTCAGCGCGTAGGCGAACGCGCCGGCGACGATGCCGAGCGTGAAGACGACGCGCCAGTCCCGGGAGCCGACGTACCGCTGGAATCGAGACTGCTCGGAGACGTAGCTCAGCGTCGACTCGAGGAACGTGCTCGCACCGGCCGGGATGCCCGTGCCGAGGTAGATCACGGCGGCGCCGAGACCGACGAGCAGCCCCCCGACGGCGTACCGGCTGATCCCCGCCGGGAACAGCGTCTCGTACAGCGCGGGTGCGACGAGTTCAGTTACCATGCGTCGGATCGATACTGGATTCAGTCACCGGCGAGCGACTCCTGGCTCGCGGCGCAGTTGTTCGGGCCGAGTTCGAGTTCGAAGGCCTCCTCGTCGTCGGCCTCGTGCTGACCGAGGTTCGTCGGGATGATGTCCTCGTAGTTGGCCGGACGGGGCGGCATGTCCGAGAGGATCAGCTCGACGAACGCGTCCTCGTCCATCGTCAGCGCGTCCATCTGGTCGACGAGCTGGCCGATCGGCGCCGTGTAGGTTCCGTCGTGGGCGGGCTCGGCGGCGTCGCTGTAGTGAGCCCCGCCGATCAGCGTGTCGTCGGGCAGCGCCAGCACGCGCTCTTGCAGCGACTCGTAGAGCTGCGCGGCCGCCTCGGGGGCACCGTCGTCGCCCTCTTCGAGGTCGGGGCGGGCGACGCTCTCGACGAAGAGGCCGTCACCCGTCGCCAGCAACTCGTCGTCGATCAGATACGAGGTCATCCCGGAGGTGTGGCCGGGCGTGTAGACCGTCTCGATCGTGGCGTCGCCGACCTGGAACTCGTCGCCGTCCGCGGCCACCGTCAGCTCGTCGGCGTACGTGACCCCCCGATCGACCGAGGCTTCGGGGATGACGCCCTCGACGCCCTCCGCAGCGAGGTTACGGACGCCCGAGATGTGGTCCGCGTGGATGTGCGTGTCGATCGCGTACGCGAGGTCGACCTCCAGCTCATCGGCGTCCTCGAGATACCGGTCGGTGAACGCACGCAGGGGGTCGATCACGGCGGCCTCGCCGCCGTCGACGAGCACGTAACCGAGACAGCCGCTGGAGGGACGCTGGTACTGGTAGAGCGTCCCGGAGCCGTCGTAGCGCTCGACCTCGACGCGATCGTAAATGCGCGCCCAGCCGTTCATCCCCTCCTCGAGGTGGTCGACGTCGTAGCCGTGTTCTTTCAGCGTGCCGGCAACGTACTCGCTGGCCCCGCCTTTCGCACAGAGGACGGTGAGTTCGCGGTCGTCGGGAACCTGCGCAAGGACGTCCTCGTCGAGCTCCTCGTCGAGGAACTCGAAGTACGGGACGTTGATCGATTCGACGGTCTCGCCGTCGATCCGCCACTCCTCGTAGTCCGATTCCATTCGCGCGTCGAGGAGCGCGACCTCATCGCCCGCGTCGACGCGCGCTTTCAACTCGTCCGGCGTCACCGATTCGATTTCGACGTCCGGCGTCGGAAAGTCCATTTCGTCCATGTCGTACACTGCCCTGTACCGGCCGGGAGGGCTTAAGGGTTTGTATAGTATTTCCTACTTAGTGCAATACCGATGTCGGCCGCCACCCGGATAATAGCCCGCAATACGCATGTAAAGCCACGATTAGCCCATATTAGCGAGCCCACCCAATGGCGGGTATTCGTATATCGCGCAATAATCGATATCCTTTTATGGACCCGGCCAATATTGTGTGATAGCTCCAATACAGAGCACAAAACATGAGTTCGGAACACACCGCTACGGAGACGCTCGACGTGAAAGGACTGTCCTGCCCGATGCCCATCGTCAAGACGAAGGGAGCGATCGACGACCTCGAGGAGGGTGACGTCCTCGAAGTCGTCGCAACGGATTCGGGCAGCATGAGCGACGTTCGGGGCTGGGCCGAGGGCACCGACGGCGTCGAACTGCTCGATCAGGTCGAAGACGACGACCTGTACACCCACTACGTGAAGAAGACGGCCTGAGATGAGCACGGACGATACCACACCGTCGATCGACGACGCCGAGTTCGACGCCGCGGAGCTGCGGGCGCTGCGCGAGCGCGTCGCGGAGCTCGAGGAATCGGTCGCCGAGTCGGGCGACGATGACGACGACAAGAAGATGACGATCATCGCCACCCAGGGCAGCTTCGACATGGCGTACCCGCCGCTGATCCTGGCGAGCACCGCGGCCGCCTTCGACTGGGACGTCGTCGTCTTCCACACCTTCTGGGGGCTCGACATTCTCCACGAGGAGAAGTCGACGGAGCTCAAGCTGAGCGCCGTCGGAAACCCGAACATGCCGGTCCCGAACGCGGTCGCGGCGATTCCAGGGATGGACGCGATGGCGACCCGCATGATGCGAAAGAAGATCGACGAGAACGGCACTGCGACGATCGAAGAGCTGATCGAGCTCTCGCTCGAGCAGGGTGTCGACCTGCAGGCCTGCCAGATGACGATCGAGCTGATGGATTACGACGAGGACGACTTCTACGACGGCGTCACCACCGGCGTCGGCGCCGCGACGGCGCTGCAGCACATGGCCGAGTCCGACGTCCAGCTTTTGGTCTGAACGGCCGTTTTCGGACTCGAGTTGGCGATACCCGTGACGACGAGCTGCGACCACCGCGACGCCGTCGTCGATCTGGAGCGCTTCGGGGTGGCCGCGGACCCGCTTCGATCGAGCCGGCACGCCCCAACGACGCCGGGTCGCGAACCCGTTCGTGAGGCGGTCGCGAACCCGTTCGTGAGGAAGCACACGGTCGTTCCCGCCGAATTCGGAGGTGAGCGACGATGTTACAGTCCAGACTCAGGATCTCGCTGCACGACGAACTGGCCGTCGCGGCCGCATCGAGGGCGCACCCCGAGGTCGAGCTGTCCGTCCTGGGCGCGATTCCGTCCGACGGAGCCGGCGCCGCCGTGGTGCGCGTCGCGGGACCCGATCTCGAGGGCTTCCTCGCCGCCATGCGCGCGGGCGACGCTGCCGAGCGCGTCCGCATCCTCGAGCGCGGCGCCGAGGTCGCGATCCTCGAGCTCGAGTCGGCCGAGCCCGAGGTGCTGTTCGCCGCGCGTGGTGCGGGGACGCCGATCGAGTTTCCGGTGCGCGTCCGCGACGGGACGGCGACCGTCACTGTGGCCGGTCCCCGCGAGCGCGTCGCGGCGCTGACGGAGCGGCTCCGCTCGCTGGGGCTCGAGTACGACGTCGACGACGCGCGGTCGGATCCGGGCGCGAGTCGATTGACCGACCGCCAGCGGGAGGTCGTCCTCGCGGCCGTCGAGGAGGGGTACTACGACACGCCCCGCCGGTGCACGCTGACCGAGCTTGCCGACGAGCTGGGGATCGCGAAGTCCACCTGCAGCGAGACGCTGCACCGCGCCGAGGAGACGATCGTCAAGCGGTACGCGTGAGCTTCCGCGTCCCGCTTCGCGGACTGCGTCGGCCGCCGCTCCGGATCGTCGCCAAGACGCGGGGAGCGGTTTCGACGACCGCGAGGACGATCGCGGCGGGTGAGGGAAGTCCTCACGGGGCCACGGCGTCGGACGGTCGGTTCTAGACCTCCTCGCGGGAGAGCGAGGGGCGTTCGTGCGTCCCGAACTCGGGGTGGGTTTCCTCCATCGCGAGGACGACGAAGGCGCCCGAGACGAACATGGCGATCGCCGTCCCGTAGAAGGCCGCCTCGACGGACAGCAGGTCCATCGTAAGCCCGATGAAGACGGCCCCGACCGCGTACCCGAGGTCGCGCCACAGCCGGTAGACGCCGAGGCCGGTCGATCGCCAAAGCGGGTGGGCCGCGTCGCTGGCGACCGAGATCAGATTCGGGTAGTGAAGCGCCATTCCGACGCCGGCGACGGCGGACATCGCGATCCAGGCGTGGTAGCCGTCGACGAGCGTCATCCCGAGCACGCCCCCGCCGGCCAGGAAGAACCCGGCGACGATCGGGGGTTTACGACCGATCCGATCGCCGAGCCGTCCCGTGTACACCTGCAGGAAGTAGGCGCCGCTGTGGACGCCGACGACGACGCCGATCTGTGCCGTGTCGAGCCCCCGGGCCACAAGAAATAGCGGGAACCCGATCCAGACCAGCGTGTCGACGAAGTTCTCGACGTGGCCCGCCTGGGCGGCGGTGAACAGGGTGCGGTCCTTGTACGTCGCCCGCTTGACGATCTCCGCGAACGGAAGCTCCCCGTCGTCCCGGTCGTCCTCGCCGCCGTCGGCCCGAGCGGCCTCCGCTTTCGCGTACGGGAGCGTCTCCTCGACGAGGAAGATCGCGATCAACATCGCGACGACGATCACGAGCAGCAGGGAGTAAAACGGCTCCGGGCGCAGACTGTACTCCGCGGCGACGACGCCGGTGAACCACGCGCCGACGGCGACGCCCGTGTAGCCGAACGCCTCGTCGAGGCCGGCGGCCAGCCCGCGTTCGCTCGGCCCAGCGAGCTCGATCTTCGAGATCATGCTCATGCTCCAGGCGACGCCCTGGTTCACGCCGAGGAGCACGTTGCCGACGACGATCCAGGACCAGCTCGGCGCGAAGATCAGGACGAACGGGATCGGCAGCGCCGAAAGCCAGCCGAGAACGAGGATCGGCTTTCGACCGAACGAATCGGCCCACTTCCCCGAGTAGAGGTTCAGGACGGCCTTCACGATCCCGAAGCTGACGACGAACGAGCCGATGACGAGGAACGAGGTGACGTCGAACGTCTCCTCGCCCATGATGGGGACGACGTTTCGTTGGGATCCCATCGTCAGTCCGACGGCGAAGACCGTCAGGATCTGGAGGGCGAACTGCCGCCAGTTTCGAGCGATCCCCTGGGCGTACGTTCCGCTCATCTTACTCGGCCGCGCAGTTGTTCGGTCCCAGTTCGAGGGTCGAGCGCTCCTCGTCGGCGACGGTCTCGGCGCCGACGTTCACGCCCTTGACGCGCCGAAAATTCGGCGGGTGGTCCGGGACGTCCGCGGCCAGCGTCTCGACGAACGCGTCGCGATCGCGGTGCAGGTCGGCGTTCCGTGCTTCCACCTCGCTCATCGGTTCGGACGCGGGCGGCTCCGGAGAGCCGGGGTCGTGAGCGGGGAGAATCAGCGGATCGCCGGGGCGGTCCCGGAGTCGGCGCAGACTCTCGTACAGCGTCGCAGCGTTCGATTCGACGTCGGTCTCCTCGATCCCGGCCTCGACGCCGAGCTCGACGCGGCCGACGCTCCGGTGAAAGAGCGTGTCGCCCGTGAGAAGTGCGGCCTCGTCGACGGCGAACGTGACGCCTCCGCGACTGTGGCCGGGCGTGTGGATCACCGTCACCTCGACGTTCCCGATCGCGTGCGTCCCCCCGTCAGCTAGCGGCGCGGCGTCGATAGAGGGCGCGTCCTCCGGGTGGAGGAAGTAGGGAACCCCGTGACGCTCGGCGAGGTCGGGTCCGCCGGAGACGTGGTCGGCGTGGGCGTGCGTATCGAAGACGCCGACGAGCTCGGCGTCGTGCGCGTCGAGGATCGATTCGTACTCCTCGGAGTAGTGTGAGGCGTCGAAGACGGCCGCTTCGCCGTCGGAAACGAGGACGTGCGAGAGACAGCCCTTCCCCGGCCGTGCGACCTGCAGAAGCGTTCCGTCGAGGTCGACGTCGACGGGGGCGCTCCGGTGGACGCGGCTCCACCCGTGCATTCCGTCGACGAGCGTTTGCGCGTCATATCCCATCTCCTGCAGCGCGTCCGTCGCGCGCTCGGAGACGACGCCGGCGGTACAGACCGTCACCACCTCGCTCTCCGCGGGAACGGTCGAGAGGGCCTCCTCGACCGCCTCGGCGTCGTTCTCCCGCAGCTCGTCGTAGATGTCGACGTTCTCACTGCCGGGAATGTGCCAGTCCTCGAACTCGTCTTCGTGACGAATGTCGAGAACGTAGAGATCGTCGCCGCTCCGTAACCGCCTCGCGAATTCCGCAGGGTCGATTTCTGGCATCGTGTGTACGGAGGGGAGAACGAGGGATATGGAGACTGCAGGTTATGACCGGCACCCCCATAACCGTCGAGGGCCACTTCGCTTCATGGGACTCTATCAGGCGTCGTTTCGGATCCGCCACGAGTGCCCGTATCGGGAACTCTCCGAACGACATCCGGACCTCACGATCAGGGAGTGGTACCTGAGCGACTGCCAGGTCCTCGAGATTACGGCCCAGCACACCCCGCCCGAGGAGTTGCTCGCCGATATCGAGCGACTGGGGACGGTACTCCACACCAGCAACGACGAGTCCGGCCTGCACGTCGTGATGCAGTCCTGTCTCTGCGCGCTGGAGGGATCGATCATCGAGCGATTCGAGGAGCACGACTGTCTCTACCAGCCGCCGACCGTCCACCGACAGGGGTGGGAACACTACACGGTGATCGCGTTCGACGAGAAAGATATCGCCGCGCTGTACGACGATTTGGACGCGGACCGCGAGATCGACGTGCTCTCGAAGACCGGGCTCGAGGAGACGCAGCTCCCGCACTCGATGTTGGCCCCGGTCGATCAGCTGTTCGACGGGGTGACCGACCGCCAGCTGGCCGCGCTCGGACACGCGCTCGACAGCGGCTACTACGAACAGCCGCGGAAGGCGTCGGTGAGCGAGCTGGCCGGGCGGACGTCCGTGGCTCGTTCCACCTACGAGGAGCACCTCCGAAAGGCCGAGAACAAGGTGCTCACCAACGTCGG
>SKPV01000104.1 GCA_007119345.1 Halovivax sp. | reverse complement strand
TCGCACCGCCCGCCGGCACGCGCCAGCGTCCGACCCGGCGCTCGCACCGTCCGCCAGCGCGCACCCCGTTCAGAGCGCCTCGGGGTGCGTCCGCGCGGGTACGGTCGGCGTGAGCTCCGGCAGGTCGCCGGCAGCGCCGCGAGTTCGTGCTCGAGACCGTTCGAGAACGCGCCGGTGGACCGTCCGCTCGTCGGCTCGGCCGAATCGATCGTACGGTCACGATAACAAACATCCCGATCGGCGTATCACGGTGGCATGTCCCGTTCGAACGACTCGTTCCTCCGGATCGGGTGTCCGAGTTGTGACGCCCGAGTCGACGCGACGGTACCGCCCGGACCCGGAATCGTGGGTTCGGAGGCGGACGAACCGAATCCCCTCCGAGGGAAGGACGCCCACTGCGACAGTTGCGGACACGAACTCGAGTTATTCTTCTATTGACGAACGAGAGGGGGCCCGGTCGCCGACGGTCCCCGCGAATACGGTCGAGCGACGGAATACTGGTCCCCCTCTTGGGCGCCCGGCAGGTGCAGGCGGGGCAGGAACCGTCGGCGAACCAGATTTCACGGTGAATGCGTTCCACCGAGCACCGGTACGCGGAGCCGAGTTCCCATCGAGCGTTCGAAAACGACTCGGCGCGGAGTTCCCGCGGAGCACGCGATGGCGACGCTGAGCGGGACGCCCGTCGAACGCCCGAGGGCGACACCGCGACGAACCGTGGCGGGGCGTCGCCCGTCGAGGTGTTCGATTCGATCGTCCTCGTTTCGAACCGACAGCCGTACAGACACGAGTACGCGGCGGACGACGAGGACCCCGACGGTCCCGATCCGGGGACGGACGGCTGCGGCGGCGTCGTCTCGGACGGTGGCACCTCCGAACTGGCGGGAGAACCCGCCGAGGCGGTCGACGGACGGTCCGTCACGGTCGAACGGCCGACCGGCGGGCTGACCGCCGGACTCGACCCGGTACTCCGGGAGGTCGGCGGCACCTGGGTCGCGTGGGGCGACGGCGAGGCCGATCGAGCCGCGGCCGACGACCGTGGACGGGTGCAGGTTCCGCCCGAAGATCCGGCCTACACGCTCCAGCGAGTGTGGCTGGACGAGCCGGAGGTCGACGCGTACTACCGGGGGTACAGCAACCGCGTGCTGTGGCCGACCTGTCACGGCCTCCCGCTACTGATCGAGGACCGCGACGGCGACTTCGACGGCTACCGTCGCGTGAACCGTCGGTTCGCCGACGCCGCGATCGAACACGCGGGCCCCGACACGCTCGTCTGGCTCCAAGATTACCACCTGGCGCTCGCCCCGGAGTCGATCGCGAACGCGACGCCGCCGACGACGACCGTGGGACAGTTCTGGCACGTGCCGTGGCCGACGCCGTCGATCCTCGCGCGGTGTCCCCACGGCCGGCGGATCCTCGAGGGGCTGCTCGGCAACGACCTTCTCGGCTTCCACGTCGACCGCTACGCCCAGCGCTTTCTCGGCTGTGTCGACCGATTCCTTCCCGACGCCGACGTGAATTACGAGACCGGCGTCGTCCGACGCGGAGAGCGCCGAACGCGCGTCACCGCGACCCCGCTCGGCGTCGACGCCGAGCGTCACGACAGGCAAAGCCGGTCGGTCGACCCCGGAGTCTTCGACTCCCTGGAGGACGCCCTCGATCTGGGGGGTGTGGGTGCGCTCGCTCTCGGCGTCGACCGACTCGACTACTCGAAGGGGATCCCCGAGCGGATCGCCGCCGTCGAACGATTCCTCGAGCGCTGGCCCTCCTGGCGCGGCGAGTTCACGTTCGTCCAGACGGCCTCGCCGAGTCGAACCGAGATCCCCGCCTACGAGGCGCTCGGCGATCGCGTTCGCCGCGCCGTCGACCGCGTCAACGACCGATTCGCGACCGACGACTGGCGGCCGATCGTCTACACCGAAGCCCACCTCAGCCGCGAGGAACTCTGCGCGCTCTACCGCCGCGCTGACCTCATGCTCGTCACGCCGCTGTGCGACGGAATGAACCTCGTCGCCCAGGAGTACGTGGCGGCGAGCGCGGACGGGGCCGGCGCCCTCTGTCTGAGTCGGGACGCCGGTGCCCACGACGTCTTCGGCGAACACGCGTACTCGATCGATCCGCGCCGACCCGACGACGTCGCGGAGACCATCCGATCGGCGCTGACCGCGCCGTCATCCGAGCGCCGGCGTCGGATGACCGAGCTCCGTCGCGACGTCTTCGAACGCGACCTGAACTGGTGGATGGGGCGGCAGTTCGACGACCTCACCCTGACGCGACGTCCGGACCCCGCGACGCTGCCGGGACGAGCGGGATCCGGCGACCGGAAATGAGCGAGACCGCGGCGTCCCACGCCGAGGGTTGTGGCGTCCCCCCGCGGATCGAGGGACCGACGGACGGTCTCTGCGAAACGCTTCGCGACGGCTCCCGGCTGTTGTGCTGTCTCGACTTCGACGGGACGCTCGCACCGATCGTCGACGATCCGGACGAGGCGACGATGACGCCCGCGAACCGGCGCGCGCTCGCGGCGTTGTCCGCCGAACCGTCGGTGAGCGTCGCCGTCGTGAGCGGTCGGGGAATCGCTGACCTTCGAACGAGGATCGACCGCGACGTGACGCTCGTCGGCAATCACGGACTCGAGATCGCTCGCGACGGCACGATCGCCACGCACCCGGTCGCCGCGGCACGCGAGCCGACGATCGCGACCTGCTGTGGCCTCCTCGAAACCCGGTTCGACGCGGTGCCGAACTGCGAGGTCGAGCACAAACGACTCACGGGGACGGTTCACCTTCGATCGGTGCCCGACTCGGCGCGCCGGCTGGTCGAGCGGACGACGCGGTCGGTCGTCGAGCGGATCGGTGACGGCGGACTGACGCTCGCGGGCGGGAAGGAGATCCGCGAGTTCTCGCCCGCGATCGACTGGGGAAAAGGTGACGCCGTGGAACTTCTCCGGGCCGATCACTCGCCGGACGCGTCTACCCTCTACGTGGGGGACGACGCCACGGACGAACACGCGTTCGCCGCGCTTCGATCGAACGGAATCGGCGTTCTGGTGGGTCGGGCGCGGCCCTCGAACGCGACCTATCGGGTCGACTCCCCCGCAGGGGTCGCCGAGTTGCTCCAGGGGCTGGCGGCCGACGACGCGTGACGATCTCCCGGGATGAAGTGACGCTATCGCGCCAACACATCCGTCCCGGAGGACCGTCGGGATGACGCGATCGGTGGTGATGGTTTCCGGCAACGTATCGCGGCGAGCCGAAAGTATTAGGCACCATCCGAGACACGTACGATCAAGGGACGAGATCTCCGATGAAGCTCCGACAACCGACTGACTTTTTGATCCTCGAGGAACTCGAGGACAAGGGTCGAAACGTCGCGACGAACCTGGCCACCCACACCGGCAAGAGTCGAAAGAACATCAACACGCGCCTGCCCGTCCTCGAGGACTACGGGCTGGTGCGGAAGATCGGTCCGGCCGAGCGATCGGGCCTCTACGAGATCACGTCGCTGGGGAAAGCGGCGCTCGTCTACCGGGATCAGTACGACGAGGTCGACGACTTCGAGGCGCTCATCGAAGGGCCCTCCGCGACGGCGGGCGACGAGTCCGCCCAGGCCGAATTCGCTCGCGGCGAGGACGAACGCCGCGTAGACGAGAACTAGACGGCCGGCCGATTTTACGGGAGGTGATGACCGTCGTAGCGCCGCAGCCGTCGGCGGGCGCACGGCGAAAAGCGGTAGGTGAACTGACGGTCGAGACTCCCGTCCGCGACCCCGTCGGGATACGCCCGCCCGCACTGGGAGCGATCGTCTTCGTACGTCGGGTCCCACGCGTACGCCGACAGCATCGGCGTCACCACGACCGCGTCGCCTCGACGGTAGGCTTCGCCGTGGGCGTGCTGGAGCCCGAGCCCGTGCCCGACCTCGTGGACGAGTACCTGCGCCGCGAACGTCTCGCGCGCGACCGGGACGGGTCGCTGGCCGACCGAGTCGAGGTCCGCCAGACGACGCGCTCCGCCAACCGCGGCGACGTGCGGCGCCCCGTATCCGGTCGGTGCGGCGTCCATCGGGGCGTCCGATACGAGGAGGTTCACGTCGGGGACGGGGGGAGCGTCTCCCGAGCCCGCCGCACCGGTGAGCAGGGCCGCCGGCCACCGGCCGCGTCTGATCGCCTCGGCCGGGTTCTCGGTGCCGATCGAGACGATCCCGCCGTCGGTGATCTCGAGCGACCAGTACGGCAGATCGAGCGCGACGGTCAGGAGGTCCCGGATTCGGTCCGGCACCGACGGGTAGCGAGCCGCGCGCTCGCTCCGCCAGAACCGAACCCGCAAGCGGTCGCCGCGCTCCCGACTCGCGTACCCGATCACGGCGAGGGAGCCGACCGAACCGACGCCCCCGAGAAGCGTCCGCCGGTTCAGGGCCGCTCGTCGGTTCACGCTCCCTCGTCGAACCCGGCCCCCAGAGCGTTAGCGGTGTACATGCTCACCGTTGAGTACCCGGACGGGGCGCGTCCAGCGCGGCGGAGGAGCGACCCGGCGGGAGCGTGCGTCTGACGTCGCCGACGCGGACGCGATTTCCGTCGACGCGAATCTCGACCCACTCCGGGAGCGCGTCGATCGACACCCGCTCGATCGCCACCAGTCGGCCGTCCGCACGCTCGACGAGTCGAAAATCGGTGGCCGTCTCTCGCAGGCAGCGTCGCCACGCGCCGGTTTCCAGCAGCCGGTCGAGTTGCCACCGGGTCAGGTACCGCCCGTCGTTCACGGCGTAGACGGCTACCGGTTCCCCGGTCACGGCGGACGCACCGTCCGACGATCCGTTTCGGCCCGTCCGATCGTCCCGTCCGTCGGCGATTCGCGACGAGATCGGCCCCGGTCGACCCGGTCCCGACTCCTCGGTCGAACGCGGATCGGCCCGCCGGCCGAGGCCGGGCGGCGACCGTCGGACCGATCGTCGATGCTGACGTTCACAATCGCCGATGTGTTCGCCGATTCGCTTCGCCGCTCGGGTTCACATGGTCGTCAGCTAAATCGTTCGGCTTTCGTGACTGTCACCGGCGGGCGACGGTCCCGAGTCGAAACGCGTCGCTCGAGCCGTTTCGGGCGCGACTCCGACGGCCAGACGACGTCCCGACAACGGGCGGGAGACTACTCCGGCTCCTCGAAGAACTCCGTGAGGAGGTGTGACAGCGCGCTTCGGAGGTGCTGGTGCATCGTCGGCGGGGAGATCTCCATCTTCTCCGCGATCTCCTCGCCGGTCGTCCCGCGGGGCCAGTCGAAGTAGCCGCCGTAGTAGGCGAGCCGCAGCGCCGTCAGTTGACGATCGGTCAGCGTTTCGGCGATCCGTTTCCGGCGCTCGGCCGCGGTGTCGACCTCCCTGTCGACCTCTCGCCGGGCCACGAGACGGGCGTTCGGATACACCTGCCGGAACGTCTCGAGCAGCCGTCGAACGTCGACGTCCCGCGGGGCCTCGACCAGCACCGTCGCCGTGCCGTCCGCGACCGACGCGGACTGGACGCGGGTCCCGTAGTTGGTCAGCGTGCGAACCCCCGACTCGGACAGGCGGAACTCGAGCGTACACTCCCCGTCGCCCTCCCGAATGAGGCGGGCGGACTCGATCGAGTCGTGTCCGCGAGCCTCCGCGATGGCGGTCTCGCCGTCGAGTCCGTCGACGGTGACGTACTGGTGGATGAGGCCGCCGGAGGTCGTGCCGGCCCACTCGAGGTCGACGGTGCAGTCGTAGGCCGACGTCACGTCGAACGAGAAGGCGTCCCCGTCGTCGATCCGGAGTTCGAGTTCGACGACCGTGTCGGCGAACAGCAGTCGGCGGTTCATGACCGCGTTGATCGCGAACCCGATGGTGTCCCCGAGCAGCGTGAACGCGTTCCGCTCGCGTTCGCTGAACGCGTCCTCCCGACGGGCGAGGACGACGAGCAGTCCGTAGACCGTGCCGTCGTGACCGATCGGGACGGCGATCACGGAGTTGACGTCGTCCTCGCGAGCCGCCGCTCGAACGCGGGGCGGCACGCCGTCGGCCTCCTGGACGGCGTTCGTCACGATCGCTTCGCCGGAGGAGAGGCCGTTCGAGATGGCTCCGCAATCGGCGGCGATCTCGTCGTCGTCGAGCGCGGCGAAGTACCGCTCGGCCGCGCCGGCATCGGTCCGCGGTTCGATCCGGGCGTCGCCGGTCCGTTCCCCGATCCAGGCGCCACAGTAGAGGTCCGACTCGACGAGTCGCCGGCAGACGCCGTCCTCGATCTCCGAGCGGGTGGGCGCCTCGACGAGCGTGTCGATCACGCCCCGCACGACGTCGTTGATCCGGTTGAGCGTCTCGAGCTGATCGCGCTGCTGGCGCAGCGACTCCTCGCGCCTGGCGCGCTCCGTGATGTCCCGGGCGAGCCAGACGACCGCGCGACGGCCGTCGATGGGCTCCTCGATCGGGTTGACGCGCCCCTCCCAGCGGAGGCGACCCCCGGTCGTGTCGGCCTCGTACTCGATCCGCTGCTGGTCGCCGGTCTCGATGGCCCGTCGCACGCACTCCACCAGGTCCGACGCGACCGGCTCGTCGAACGCGTCGAAGAGCGTCCGTCCGACGAGATCGTCGCCACCCACCGTGTACAGGTCCGAGACGTCCGATCGCACGCTCGCTTCCATGTAGGTGCCGTCCTCGTCGAGGATGAACGCCTCTTCGGGAAGCGACTCGGCGATCAGTTCGAGGGTGCTCCGGGCGATCCCGTCCCGGGAATCGTCGGGGTTCGGCCCGTCGTCCGTTCGGCGACGCTCGATAGCGGTCGTGAGTTCGTCGGATCCGATCGGGGCGTACCCGTCGGCGTCGCTCCTGGCTGCGGCCGCGGCCAGCCGATCGCTGTCCGACGGGGGCGCGACGACGATTGGGACCGTCGCCTCGCGCGACCGAACGTCGGATACCACCCGTTCGAGCGCGCCCGGTTCGCGAACGCTCGCCACCACCAGCGCCGGTCGGCCCTCCGCGAAGGCCGCGTCGACCGCGTCCGGCGTCGTCACCCGCACGGAGCCGGGAACGTCCGACAGGACAGAGCGCACCAGCTGGCGGTCCGCCTCGTCGACGATTCCGACAATCGTATCAGCTGTAACACCAGTCATCATTTGTATACGTTTCCCTCCACCGTCCGCGCTCGCCGCGGTCGGTCGCGACGGGCGAAACTTCTCCTGGATGTGTGGATCCCACGACAAAAAAGATAGCGACCGGCGACCGCGCGGGCAGCGGTGTCGTTCCGACGATGACCGACGACGACATCTCTGGAGCGTGGATCGCAACGGTCGTCGGCACTACCAGAGCGGGAATCGGAACGGTCGTCGGCGCCACCAGAGCGTCTACCGGATCGATCACCGTTCCCGAGGGCGCCGTCCTATCACGTCAGCGTTACGAAGGCGTCGGTTAAACGAGAAAGATACTTCGTAGTCGACGTGTCAAGAGTCGTCGGGGAATGGGATGCTCGAAACCGTAAAGACGCTGCTCTTCCGCGGGGACGGGGGCGTCGCCGTACACGAGTGTCGACGTTGTGGGACGTCGGTGGAGACCGCCGAGGCGGAGTGTCCCGCGTGCGGCTCTAACGACATCGTCACGCTCTCTACGAACTGAACGCCCCCCGGGTCGAGCGACGACCGCGCGGGCGGGTCGCCAGCCGCCGGTACGAGCGGCGGCGAGCGAACCAGTTTGTTCAGCGATCGCTCCCCGCGTGCAACCGACGGCGCCGACACGGTACGCGTTCGGGTCCGAACCACCACCGGGGCCGCCACGCCCGCGCCACCGGGGCCGCCACGCCCGCACGCTACGGATTCGGGCCAGAACAACCACCGGACCGGCACCCTCCCCGGACGTCGACGACCGACCTGGGCACCGTTCCGGGCCGATGGAAGATCCGCCGATCGGACGGCATCCGCCGCCCGGCCTCTTTCGTACCACGGACGACGCGGCGGCTACGCGAGAACGAAGCTCGGAACCCCGATAATCGGCGCAGCTGGCCGGGACCCCGCCGCGCCGACCGCCGCCGCGTTCAGATGTAGTCGTCGTCTTTGAGTCCCTCGATGAGATCGTCGACGAGGTCGTCGACGGATTCGTACGGGAAGTCCGCGCTCCCCGAGGTCTTCGAGTTGAGTTCCATCGCCGTCATCGAGAAGTCGCCGGACTCGAACTTGGTCGCCGGCCCGTTCGGGAGCGCCGGAACGAGGTCCATCGGACTCGACACGGGGTAGTCTGCGCCTTCGAACGCCTCGGTGAACTGCTCGCGGAGTTCGTCTTCGTCTGCCATTGCAGGAGATCCTTCTGGGGGAGAAATAATAAATTTGAGGGTAGTTGAATCGGTGGCGACCGCGTTGGTGATCCCGGTCGAAAGCACTCGCAGGGACCGAAGTGGCGACTGCGTGCGGTTCACATGCAAAATGCGGCGACGATGAACTCGCGCACGAGGGACGACCATCGCCGCCGTCGAAACGGCCTCGGTCCCACCCGTCCAAACGCCCCGACCCACCCCGTCGAATCAGCAGGAACGTTCCCGTCCAAACGCCCCGACCCACCCCGTCGAGCGGGTCGTGCCGCGAACGCCGGCCGGTGCGTCCGACGGCGCCGGTCGACAGATACGTCGCACGAACTTCGGTAGAACGCCCCGATCGATCGGCCCGGGATCGGTCTCGGCCGGACCGATCGGTCCCGAGTCGGATTCCGCCGGCTTCTCGCCGGTGCGCTCGGCGCCCTCTTCGTCGCGCTAGAGGATGGACCCAGTGACGGCGGAGGTGATCCCTCCCCCGGGCGTCGCGCCCCCGCCCTCGAGCGGTTCGGGTTCACCAGTCTCGGCCGCCTCGACGAACACCTCCTCGCTCTCCGGGCCGAAGTAGTAGGGATCGAGCGGGTGGAGCGCGGCCAGCAACCGACCGTTGGCGACGGCCGCGATCGACAGCGCGACGACAAAGAGGACGTCCGGGAACGGGATGACGAGCACCACCGACAGCGGCGAGTAGACGAAGTACGCGAGAACGCGGAACCAGCCGGACACGTAGCCGTCGATCACGTAAGCGTAGCGCCCGTACGCGCCGACGACGAGCCCGATATCGAGGTAGAGGGCAACGGGGAACCGGAGGCCGCCGCCCGTCGCGCTGGAAACCGCGAGGGCGAGCGCCCCGGCGAGCACCGTCGTCCGATTGACGCAGGTCTCCTCGAGCGCGATCCCGAGGCTCACGAGCCCCAGGTACAGCAAGGGCGTGACGATCCACCACGGGAGGGCGTCGAAGACCAGGACCGGGGCTGTGCCGATCGTGCGGGGGTCCGTCACCGGATGCTTCGCGGAGACTTCCTTCGAGGTTCGTCCGGTAGCGAACCTCGAATCGAACGCCGAGTCGAAGCGGGCTCGGGGGTATCCGATCGCGCCGTTCGGCACGCCGCCCGCTCAGATGCGATCGAACGGCGTTCGGCACGGCCCTCGCTCAAATGCGATCGAACGTCGTTCGGCACAGCCCCGCTCAAATGCGATCGAACGGCGAACCCAGCGGCTCGAGATCCACGTGATCGTCGACGAGCCGGGCGGCCGCGAGATAGGGATCGACCGCCGGGCCGGTGCGGTCCGCCGTCGGCGCGCCGGGGGACCCGTTCGTTCCCGGAGGGTCCTCGCCCGCGGCCGCGTCGCCCTGGGCGATCGGTCGAGCGGCGCCCGCTCGTCGGTAGACCGCATCGACGAACGCGTCTCGGACGTTCTCGTTGTCGAAGAGGCCGTGGAGGTACGTTCCGAGGACGTCACCGCGTGCGGCGCTCTCCGGACCCAGCGGGGAGTCGACCGGCGCCAGCTTCTCCGTCCGTCCCGCGTGGATCTCGTATCCCGTCGCGGTCCCGTCCGCGTCGGCGATCGGTCCCGATCCCCGGACGGTGACGGTCGTTCGGTCGAGGTGCTTCGCGGGCGAGAACCGCGTCTCAACGGGGAGCAAACGGAAGCCGTCGACGACCTTCCGGTCGCCGGTTCCCTCGAGGTCGGCGCCGCGGATGCGTTCGCCGAGCAGCTGGTACCCGCCGCAGACGCCGACGATCGGTCCGTCGAACGAGGAGAGGGCGGCGTCGAAACCCGCCTCGCGAAGCGCCAGCAGGTCGTCGACGGTGTTCTTCGTCCCCGGGAGCACGAGCGCGTCCGCGTCGGTGAGCGAGTCGGCGCCCGACGCGTCGACCGGTACGTACGCCACTCGGACGCCCGGAACGTCGGCCAGCGCCTCCAGATCGGTCGCGTTCGAGATGCGCGGGAGGCGAGGGACCGCGACCGTGACGGTCCGCTCGGCCGGGACGCCGTCGCCGTCCCCGGCGACCGCACGCTCGTCCGCGGCCGGGAGGCCGACGCTATCTTCCTCCGGAAGTCCGGGGTCGTCGTAGGGGACGACCCCGAGAATCGGAACGCCCGTTCGTTCCTCGATCTCGACGATCCCGGGTTTGAGCAGCGACGCGTCGCCCCGGAACTTGGTGATCACCGCCCCGCCCACCCGGTCGCAGAGCGCGTCCGGAAGGAGTTCGAGCGTCCCGTAGAGGCTGGCGAACGCGCCCCCGCGCTCGATGTCGACGGAGAGCAGGATCGTCGCGTCGGCGAACGCCGCCGTCTCGACGTTTGCGAGGTCGCGGTCGTGGAGGTTGATCTCCGCGATGCTCCCCGCGCCCTCCGCGATCACCACGTCCGCCTCCGCCGCCAGGCGCCGATAGGAGGTCGCGGCCGCCTCCCTGGCGCGCTCCCAGTGATCGTCGTAGTACTCGCCCGCCGCGACGTGATCGACCGCTCGCCCCTGGACGACGAGCTGGCTCTCGCCGTCGCCGCGGGGCTTGAGGAGCACGGGATTGCAGTCGGTGGTCGGCGTCATCCTCGCCGCGCGCGCCTGGACGAGCTGGGAGACGCCGATCTCACCCCATCTCGGTTCGTCCGCGATCCCGTCGCTCCCCTCGACCGCGGCCGCGGCGTAATCCCCGCCTGGAACCCCGTCGCTCCCCTCGTCCGCGGCCCCATCACCACGCTCGGACGGCGGCTCGACCGCGGACGTCGTCGCCGGCGGTCGGACGACCACGCGAGCGTTGTTGCTCATGTTCTGGGCCTTGAACGGCGCCACGTCGAGCCCGCGGTCGGCGAGCAGCCGACACAGACCGGCCGCGATCGTCGACTTGCCGACGTGACTCGCGGTCCCGGCGACGAGCAGTGTCTCGGTCATCGCGATTCGTGCGCCGATCGGACGGGGCCGCGGCCCTTCGTCGTATCGGTTCCGCGATCCGAACCGCGACGAGACGGTCGGCGGCGGTCGTCACCCGTCGGTCGGATCGGTGAGCGCTCACCGGGCCGTTCCCGCCAGATATCGATCCGACCAGTGCGCGGCCGCCCGCGAGGAGAGCCCGACGCCGGCGGCGCCCAGCACGAGGCTGGCGATCACCAGCGCCGCCGCCACCGGAAGCGTCGGCGGGACGACGGCGAACGCGGCGACCAGCGTGGGGACGAGCACGATCGCGACGCCGAGTCCGAACGCGGAGAACCGCGCGCCGTCGAAGAGAAACTCGTTCGGGGAGAACCCCGCGACGGCGACGGTGAGGCCGTAGTAGTACAGCGAGTAGCCGACGAGCACCGCGGCGCCGGCCAGCGCGTCGACGGGCGTCGCGCCGAACCAGCCGACGGCGAACGCGTAGGGGAGCGCGACCGTCGGTGCGCCGACGAGGACGAACGCCGTCCGCTTCGCCCGGAAGACGTCGGCGACCGAGACCGGGTGCGCGAGGTAGGCCGCCACGTCGTCGAACTGCGTGAGCCAGTTGTACGTCGTGAACGCGCTCAGGCCGAGGACGCCCCCGAAGAAGATCCCCGGTGCCGGCGCGACGCCCGTGATCGCCTCGACGACCCCGAGGAGTCCCGCGACGAGGACGAACAGGATGCCGACGGAGACGAACGGCTTGGCGAACCCGCCGCTGCTCCGACTCAGGTCGAGGACCGCCTTGGCGACGAGCGGGTCGGCCGACGGCAGGCGCCGTCGGAGTCGCTCGAACCGTTCGGGGGAGGTCCGGGACGGCGGTTCGTGGGTCGGATCGTACGCCGCCAGCGCCGCGATTCCGACCCCAGCAGCGACGCCGGCCGCGCCGACGGCGGCGAGGGGTCCCCGACCGGCGGTAACGAGTAGGTCGAGGGCCGCCCCCTGCTCGCCGGTCGCCCATAGCCCGACCGCACCGAGCCCCGCGAGGCCCGCGATCGCGACGGACGGGACGCCCCGCGTTCGCGCGGCGATCCCGGCGACCGTGACCGTCATCCCGACGACGAACGCCAGCCAGAGCGAGAGCCACAGCGCGGCGACGGCGAGGGGCGTCGAGGCCGAGAGGCCCTCCAGTCCCACGACCGCGAGCGCCATCGGCAGGACGAACGCGACGCCGTAGTAGACCGCGTCCTTCAGGAGGAACAGCCCGAACAGGACGCGCCGGGGTATCGGAAGCGTCGCCGCCGTCCCGAGGAGGAACGAGAGGTCGCCGAAGACGTCCTCGAGCATGTCCGAGCCGGCGAAGCCCGCCGTCCCCGCGTAGAGGCCGAACCCGACGGCGAAGACGTGGAGCCCGGCCGCCACGGCGGAGGCGGCCGTCCCCGTCTCCGCGAGGGCCGCCGCGGCGAAGACGGCGAAGGCGCCGAGCACGGCCGGGACCGCCAGGAAGCGAGCCCCGCCGAAGAGCGTGGTGTGGAGTCGCCACTCCTCGCGGAACAGCGCCGCGAGAACGACGACGCCGAGAGCGAAGGACCCTCGGACGTTCCGATACCGTGTCGGAGTTTCCCGTCCCGCGTTCCCGGCGTTCGATGCCGTCGCCCGGCGCCCGTCGACCGGCGGCTCGCCGGACGGGTCGGTCGAATCCCCGCCGTCCCCCGGCGCGTCGGCGGCCGTCCCCGCAGCCGACGTCATCGGCTCGCTGCGGGAACGTCCTGCGGGTTCGCCTCGCCGACCTCCGAGAGGAAGACGTCGAGCAGCGGTTCGTCCGTGGACTCGAGGTGGCGCTCGGCGACCAGGCGGCCGTCCGCGACGATGCCCACCGTCGTGCAGAGTTCCTCGGCGACCTCGATGTTGTGCGTGGAGGCGAAGACGGCGTTGTCCGCCTCGACGTACTCCCGGAGGAAGCGCTTGACCTGCTCCTGGACGAGCGGATCGAGATTGGCGAGCGGTTCGTCGATGAAGACCACGTCGGGCTCGTGGAGGAACGCCTGCGTGATCATCACCTTCTGTTGCTGGCCGCGCGAGAGGTCGGTGCACAGGGTGTCGAGTCGACCTCGGTACCCGAGTCGGTCGGCCCAGGTCGCGATCCGGTCGGCGACCGTCTCGTCGTCGAGGCACCGGATCCTGGAGACGTACCGGAAGTACTCCCGCGGGGTAAAGAAGCTCGGCGGCGCCCCGTCTTCCGGGAGGATTCCGACCCGGCGCCGGGTCTCGACCGGCTCCATCGACGGATCCGTGCCGTCGACCTCGACGGTGCCGCTGTCGGGCGTCAGCTGGCCGGTCAAGATCTTGATCGTCGTCGTCTTGCCGGCGCCGTTCGGCCCCAGGAACCCGTACAGCTCGCCGGCCGAAACCTCGAAGCTCAACCCCGAGAGCGCGTCGACGCCCCCGTAGGATTTCTCGAGGTCCCGCACACGTATCTCGGCCATCTATCGTCGGCGGATTCTCGCGGTCCGAATATAAGAGTAGTGGCGGGTCGGAAAATCGGACGGATTCCGGCTCGGTGTTCGAATCGCGATCCATTCGTCCGGAGGAACCCGCCGGCGTCGTCGGTCAGCACTCCGTTCCCGAACGCCCCCGTTGGCCTTCCGCCAGCGAGGTCGGGTCAGAACTCGGTTCCCGAACGCGCCCGCTGACCCTCGTCGATCGGATGTTTCTCCTTTCGTACGTTCGTCACGAGGTCCGCGACGTCGAGCAGGAACTCGGGGCGGTCGTGGCTGCCCGAGAGGACGAGCTCGAGTCGATCCGGCTTGGACTCGATCAACTCGAGCACGTCCGACTCGCCGATCAGTCCGCGATCGGCGGCGTACAGGATCTCGTCGAGAATCAACATGTGGACGCCGTCCTCGGGATCACCGTCGAGCGCGAGGGGTTCCCGAAGGTCCGCTCGGTCGGCCGCGTCGACCAGCTCCCGGGCCCGTTCGAGCCCCGCCCGGGCTTGCGCCTCGTGTTTCTCCTCGTCGCTCCCGTCGGCCATCCCGTGCCAGCCGTAGTGGCCGAGGTTTTCGTAGCTCATCCCCGGCAGAACGGCGATGGCGTTGTACTCCCCGCGGACCGCCTCGACGCTCGACGCGCCGCCCTTCATGAACTGGAGGAGGTGGACCCGGAAGCCGTGGCCGGCCGCGCGCATCCCCATCCCGAGCGTTGCCGTGGTCTTTCCCTTGCCGTCACCCCACCACACCTGAACGAGGCCGAACTCCTCGGGCACGCTCGGCTCGATCGGTTCGGCGGTCGGCGTTCGACCGCCTCCGGGCGTGTTCTCGAGGCCGTCCTCGCGGGATTCGTCGATCGCTCGGTCTCCCGACGTGCCGTTCGCCCCGCGATCGGACGGTTCGACCCCCGTCCGGCCCTCGTCCCGCTCGTCCCGGTTCATACTCGACGCGACGAGGCGGAGGCCCATGTAAGTGCGCGATCCGCGGCCGAAGCAGCCGTTCGGCGCGACTCGCAGCGCGTCCGAACCGCCGTGCCCGTACGGCGTTCGCCCAGTTCGACCCGACGGATCGGTTCGAACCGGGGATCCGGTACGGCCCCGAACCGGTTCGGCGAGTGCGGACGGTCGAACGTCGAAATGGATTCGGATTCCGTTCACGAACGTCGCGAAAGGTGCACAGTTTTTAGGGGAGCCGGCCCAATTCGATTCCGATGTACGACGACATCCTCGTACCGACCGACGGGAGCGCGGCCGCTGGGCGGGCGATCGATCACGCCGTCGCCATCGCGGACCGGTTCGACGCGACGATCCACGGTCTGAGCGTCGTGGTCGAGGGACCGTACGGGGCGGTCGACGAGGCGAGTCCGGAGCGCACCGCCGAGCGCGCGCTGGACCACCTCGTCCGCGAGGTCGAGCGGACGGGCGTGGACGTGACGCGGACGGTGCGCCAGGGGATCCCGGACGAGGAAATCCTCGCCTTCGCCGACGAGACGGGCGCCGACCTGATCGTCATGGGGACCGTCGGCCGAACCGGCCTGGACCGGGTGCTGCTCGGCAGCGTGACCGAACACGCCGTGCGCAACGCTTCGGTTCCGGTCGTCACCGTCCGCGAGGGGCAAGTGCGGCGGATCGACACGGCCGACGAGGCGACGTCCCTCGCGTTCGAGGCCCTCCGGGAGCGAGGGTACGAGAACCCCGAGCCGGTCGACGATCCGCACAGAACGAGCGGCTCGTGGATCGTCCCCGCCACCGTGGACGGCGGAACGGTCCACGTTCACGTCGACGCGGCGTCGGGCGACGCCCGGATCGCGAAAATCGACTGATCGGCGACGTCGACTCGGCACCGACCGGTCGGCCGTTCAAGTCGAAAATTTGTGCCGCTCAGAGGATCCGGTCGGCGATGATGTTCTTCTGGATCTCGGAGGTCCCCTCATAGATCTTGGTGATGCGAGCGTCGCGGTAGTAGCGCTCGGCGGGGTAGTCGTCGACGTAGCCGGAGCCGCCGTGGACCTGGACCGCCTCGTCGGCGACCTCGACCGAGATCTCGCTCGCGAACAGCTTCGCCATGCTCGAGTAACGAGCCGCGATGTCCTGGTTACCGGCCTCGACCTCGCTCGCGGCGCGGTAGGTCAGCGAGCGGGCGGCCTCCACTCGGGTGGCCATCTCGGCGATCTTGTGCTCGATGGCCTGGAACTCCTTGATCTTCCGACCGAACTGCTCGCGCTCGCCCGCGTACTCGATCGCGCAGTCGAGCGCGCCCTGGGCCGCGCCGACGGCCTGCGAGGCGACGCTGACCCGGCCGGCGGCGAAGAACTCCATCAGCTGGTAAAACCCCCTGTCGACCTCGCCGATCACGTTCTCGGCCGGGATCCGGACGTCGTCGAGGACGACCTCCGCCAGGTCCGAGGCGCGGATACCCAGCTTGTTGTCGATCTTCTCCGTCGAGACGCCCGTCGCGTCCATCGGGACGAGGAACGCGGTGATCCCCCGGTGACCGTCGCCCGGACTCGTCTTCGCCATCACGACGGCGACGTCCGCGACGGTGCCGTTCGTGATCCACATCTTGTTCCCGTTCAGGACGTACTCGTCGCCGTCAGACTGGGCGCTCGTCTCCATCCCGGCCACGTTCGAGCCGTGGGCCGGCTCCGAGATCGCCGACGCCGAGACGGCCTCGCCGGCGGCGATCTTCGGGAGCCACTCCTCCTTCATCCAGTCGTCGCCGAACTCGATCAGCATGCTCGAGCCGAAGCCGGCGCTGCCGACCGCCGACCCGATGCCGGGATCCGCACGCCAGAGCTCCTCGGTGACGATGGTCGAAGAGAGCGTGTCCATCCCGGCCCCGCCGTACTCGACGGGAATGTTCGGTGCCACGAAGTCGTACTCCGCGGCCGTCTTCCGGATCTCCGCCGGATACTTTTTCTCGCGATCGTGCTCTCTCGCGACCGGCTCGATCTCGTTCTGGCCGAATTCGCGCACCGCCTTCCTGATCGCCTCGTGTTCCGCGGACAGCGTGAAGCCCATACGATTCGTTACCGTTGTAAGACAAAGTACCTTCTGGAGAGGCTTCTGTTTGGTTATCGATGCTACGACCTACCGTTGTTGGCGGGTCGCGATGTAGCTCCGAGCATCAACTGACGTCGCATTCTCGTTCGACGCCGAAATCGACCGGGTTCGAAGGGCTCGGGGGCAACGACCGCCGGTTCGAGTACGCACCACCCGGTCCAGTTCTCACCGCCGGTTCGAGTACGCACCACCCGATCCCGTTCTCGCCGCCGGGATATCCGCTGGTTACGACGGTCGTGATCGAGAACACCGACGGATCCAACCATCCCGGTCGGATACGCGCGGCGAAGTCACCGCGTCGAAAACTCCTCGGGGAGCGACCGACCCGATCGCGTGACGGCTGTCGAGGGCCTCAGGCCTTCTCGCTGTGTTGTTCGTACTGCTTCTCGTACTCGCCTTTGCAGGTCGGACAGCAGAAGACCTTGATCTCGCCGTCGATTCGCGCGGTCTCTCCGGAACTGCTCACCTCGTTTCCGCAGACGGGGCACTCGAGCGCGAAGTCGGCCGCGGAGACGTCGACGGTCCACTCGTAGTCGGCCACCAGCGCGACGTCCCGGTCGGTGACTCCGTCGACGTCGATCGCGTCGCGCAGCCAGCCGTTCACGTCGCGGTCGGGCGCGTTCGCGTGGGCAACGACGGTGCCGTCGAAGTGCTTGAAGACGTGTTCGACGCCGTCCAGGGCGGCGACCGATTCGTACACCCGGTCGACGGCGGCCGGCTCGGCCTCCAGCGTGAGCATCACCGGCAGTCGGTCTCGGAGCTTTCGCCGATCGATGTCGACGGTGAATCGACGAACGATGCCCTGCTCCTGGAGCCGGTCGATCCGGTCGGAGACGGCCGGCGGCGAGAGCCCGACCTTCTCGGCGATCTCCCGGTACGGCCGCCGTGAATCCGAGAGCAACAGCCGAAGAATTTCGAGATCTGTTTCGTCCAGCTGGCGCATAGTTGGGATAGTAACTCCTGTCCAATGAATGTTTGCAGTTTCGATTGTCAGGGAACGTTAGGTGTCACGTCGGCTGTCACGATCGGAGCAGTCGATCGACGTCGGCGTGATCGGCAAGCAGCGATCGCATCCGCTCGACCGTCTCCGCGTCCCGGGTGCGTCCGCCGCGCACGACGTCTTCCGCGCGTTCGATCGTCGTCAGCGTGTCCGTTCGGACCGTCACGATAGGGACGCCCTTTTCCGACGCCTTGCCGAGGACCGCTCCGGACGGCCGGTGTCCGCCGGTGAGGATCAGACACCGAACGCCCGGCGCTTCGAGCGCCGCCGTCTGGATCTCCGACCGATCGCCGCCGGTGACGACCGCCGCGTCCCTGGTTCGCCGGAAGTGCCTGAGCGCGCTGTCGGCGCCCATCGCACCGACGCTGAAGCGCTCGACGTACGCGTCCAGTCCGGCCTCGACGAGCACCTCGCCGCCGAGTTCCTCGGCGAGTTCGCCGACCGTCACGCCGGCCAGCGTTCGATCCCGGGGGAGCACGCCGTAGACCGGGACGTCCCGACCCTCCAAGAACGGAACGACGTCGGCCTCCAGGGCGTCGAACGAGTCGTCCGAGACGCCGTTGAAGCAGACGCCGGCCAGGCGGTCGCCGAACCGTCGGGCCGTCGCGAGCAGCGCGTCGACGTCCCTGACGTCGTCGTATCCGGCCAGCAGGAGGACGCGGGCGTCGAGCAGCTCGGCGACGTCGACGTCCGTCAGGTCGACGACGGCGCCGAGGTCGACGCGACCGCCCCCCTCGACGACCATCCGGTCGCGCCCCGCCGAGAGGTCGTCGAACGCCTCTCGGACCCGCTCGTGGAGCGCCTCGACGTCCTCGCGGCCGGCGATCGCCCCCTCGACGAACGTCGGGGAGTACACCACCGGCTCGAGGTCGTGCATCTCGGCGTCGAGGTCGAGCACCTCGCGCGCGATCAGCGGATCCTCGTCGAGCGTCTTGCCGACGGTGCTCTGGAGGCGCGTTCCCTTCGGTTTCATGTAGCCGACGTCGTCGCCGTCCTCGCTCGCGTGCCGTGCGAGCGCCAGTGCCACCGCGGTCTTCCCGGTGCTCTCCGCGAGCGAACAGATCAGTAGCGTGTCTCGGTCTGTCATAGTTCCTCCGTGTCGACGGTCAGTCTGAGGTCGATCGCCCGGACGCCCTCCGGCCCCGCGACCAGGGGATTGACGTCCAGTTCCAGGATCGCCGGAAAGTCGGTCACCAGCTGGGAGAGGCGCTGGATCGTCTCCACGACCGCGTCGACGTCCGCCGGTTCGCGCCCGCGCGCCCCGCGAAGCAGCGGCGCCGCACGGATCTCGTCGACCATCTCGCGGGCGCCCCCCTCCCCGATCGGCGCGACCCGGACCGACGTGTCCTCCAGGATCTCGACGAAGATTCCGCCGAGACCGAACAGCACGAGCGGGCCGAACTGCGGATCGCGGTTCATTCCGACGATCGTCTCGACCGACCGATCGAGATCGACCAGTTCCTGGACCTGCACGCCCAGGATCCGCGCGTCGGGCTGGTAGTTGCGCGCCCTGGTCACCAGCGTCTCGTAGGTGTCGTAGACGTCGTCCGCGGCGACGCCGACCTCGACGCCGCCGATGTCCGACTTGTGGGAGATGTCCGGACTGACGATCTTCATCACGACGTCGCCGTCGATCGAGGTCGCGCGGTCGCGGGCCGCCTCCGGATCGTCGACGACCTGGCCCGCGGGCGTCGGGATCCCGTAGGCCTCGAGGAGATCCATCGACTCAACCCCCAGCCGGTTGTCCGCTCGGCCCTCGGCCCGGGAAAGGATCTCGCGCGCCCGTTCGCGGTCGACGTCGAAGGCCGTCGGATCGTCGTCGGGGCGCTCCCGGACGTCCCGGTAGGCGGCCAGGGCGTCGAGCCCGGCGACCGCCCGCGCGGGATCGAAGTAGTTCGGGATGCCGAACTCCCGCAGCACTTCCTCGGCGGCCCGGGCCCGCTCGCCGCCCATCAGGCAGGCGACGACCGGCGTCCCGTGCTCGCTGCGCTGCTCGATGATCACCTCCGCCAGCTCGTCGTAGCGCAACACCGCCGTCGGCGCGCTCACGACGACCGCGCTCCCGACGTTCGGATCCGAGAGCGCGAGGTCGAGGGCCGTCGCGAAGCGGTCGACGTCGGCGTCGCCGATCGCGTCGATCGGGTTGTAGACGTTCGCCTCGGCGGGCATCGCCTCCAGGAGCGCCTCGACGGTCTCGTCCGCGAACGACGCCATCGAGAGCCGGGAGTCGCCGACGGCGTCGGTCGACAGGACGCCGGGACCGCCCGCGTTCGTCACCACGGCGACGCCGTCTCCGTCCGGGGTGGGCAGCCCCGAGAGCGCGCGGGCGTAGTCGAACAGTTCCTGGACCGACTCCGCGCGGACGACCCCCGCCTGGGCGAGGCCGGTCTCGTAGGCGCGTTCGCTCCCCGCGATCGCGCCCGTGTGCGAGGAGGCCGCCTGGGCGCCGGCGTCCGTGCGACCGGCCTTCACGAGCACGACGGGCGTGTCGTCGGTCACCTCGCGGGCCGTCTCCACGAACGCCGCGCCGTCGTCGATGCTCTCGAGGTAGCCGACGATCACGTCGGTTTCGGGGTCCGCGCCCCACTCGCGGAGCAGGTCGGTCTCGTCGACGACCGCCTTGTTGCCGAGCGAGGCGACGTGCCTGAATCCCAGGTTCTGTTCGTTCGCCCAGTCGAGGACGGCCGTGATGAACGCGCCCGACTGGCTCATGAACGAGATCGACCCCTCCCGAGCCATCTCCGGCCCGAACGTCGCGTTGAGCCCGACGGGGGTGCTCATCACGCCGAGGCTGTTCGGTCCGATCACGTGGAGGGCGTACTCCTCGGCCACCTCGCGGAGCCGGCGCTCGCGCGCCGCGCCCTCGCCGCCGGACTCCCCGAACCCGGCGGTGATCACGACGACGTGCTCGACGCCCGCCTCGGCCGCGTCGACGACCGCGTCGACCGCCGCCGTCGGCGGCACGACGATCACCGCGAGGTCGACGTCGGGGCCGCTCGCGAGGTCGGGGACGCACGCCATCTCCAGGACCGTCTCCCGGTTCGGGTTGACTGGGACGATCTCGCCGTCGAAGCCCTCGCGCAGATTCTCGAGGATCGCCCGGCCGACGGCCCCCTCGCGGTCGGTGGCGCCGATCACCGCGACGCTGCCGGGGCTGAACAGCTCGGAGAGAGTTCCCATCACGTCGAGCGTCGGCGGGGAGGGAGTTAAATCCGGGCCACGATTCCCGCGACCCGGTCGCGATGCCGATTCGATTCGCCGGATCGATCGCTCGCACTCAGTGCGTCGAGAGCGCCCGCACCGACCACCCGGAGGCGGCGATCGCGATCAGGTAGAACCCGATGGCGACGACGATGATCGAACCGCCCGGCGGGAGCGACTGGTGGATGGCGACCCCGTAGCCGCCCAGTACCGAGAGCTGCCCGAAGAGGATCGAGAGCGAGAGCGTCTCGCGGAAGCTGCGGGCGAGCTGGGTGGCGGCCGCGACCGGGATCACCAGCATGCCGGCCACGAGGATGACGCCGAGCACCTGCATCGCCCCCACGACGACCACCGCGGTCATCACGACCAGCAGCGCGTTGTACCACGTGACGTTCAGCCTGGCGACGCGGGCGGCCTGCTCGTCGAAGGTGATGAACAGCAGCTGCTTGTACGTGATCGCGACGACCGCGACGACGAGGAGGCTCAACACGACCATCAGGCGCGCGCCGTCGACGGTGACGTGGGCCGCGTTCCCGAAGATGTAGTCGTCGATGTTCACCGACGTCAACCCGCGACCGTAGCTGATGATGAGCGTGCCGACGGCGAAACTCCCGGTGAGCATGATGGCGATGGGAACGTCGCCGTACGCGTCCGTCCGCTCGGCGAGCCACTGGACGCCGAGCGCGCCGAGGATGCCGACGACGAGCGCGGCGAGCAAGAGCGACGCGCGCCAGTCGGTCGTCGCACCGAAGAGCAGCCCGACGGCGACGCCGGCGAACGCCGTGTGCGCGAGCGTCTCGCCGATGAGCGCCATCTCCCGGTGGACGAGGAACGTGCCGACCAGCGGCGCGACGACCCCGATCAGCACCGCCGTCGCCAGCGAGTGCCACGTGAAGGGATGCCGGAATACGTTCGTCCCCAAGTAATAGTCGAGCCACCCGCCCGCGACGAGGTACTGCTCGTAGAGCCCGCCGGCGATCGGATACTCCTGCAGCCAGTAGAGGGTAACGAACGCGGTCATCGCGACGGCGAGGGCGGCCGTCGCGACGAGTCCGGCGACCTGAACCGCGCCGACGCCGAGGCTCTCTGCGATCCCCTCCCGTTCGACGACGTCGACCGATTCTTCGCTCATCTCCGGTCAGTGGTGGTGGTGGACGACGCGACCGCTCGAGCCGTAGGCCTCCTCGAGGGCGTCGCTCTCGACGAACGACTCCGTGTCGCCGTGGTGGAACAGTTCGGTGTTGATGCAGGCGATGTGGTCCGCGCGGTCCGTGACGACGCCGATGTCGTGTTCGATGAGGATGATCGTCATCCCCGCCCCGTTGAGTTCGTCGAGCAGCCGGTAGAAGGCGTCGCGAGACTCGGCGTCGACGCCGACGGTCGGCTCGTCGAGCGCGAGCAGGTCCGCTTCCGACGCCAGCGCCCGGGCGATGTAGGCCCGCTGGCGCTGGCCGCCCGACAGGCGGTTGATCCGCCGATCCGCGAGGTCGGTGATGCCGACGGTCTCGATCGCCGAGGCGACCGCCGCGCGATCCTCGTCCGAAAGCCGGGCGTGACCCGCGTGGGCGAACCGGCCCATCGTCACGACCTCGCGGACGGTCACCGGCATCGTGCCGGCCCGGTCGGTCGCCCCCTGGGAGACGTAGCCGATCCGTTCGCCGCGCTCGAACGAGTCGACGGGCTCGCCGAACAGTTCGACGCGTCCCGAACTCGGTTCGATCAGCCCCAGCATGATGTGGAGCAACGTCGTCTTCCCGGAGCCGTTCGGACCGATCAGCCCGAGGAAGTCGCCCCGCCCGATCGTCAGCGAAACGTCGTCTACGGCGGGCTGGTCGCCGTATGCGAACGTCACGTTCTCGAGTCGGACGGCCGGCGTCACGGTGATCCTAGTGCCTTCTCGAACGCGGGGACGTTTATCTCTTCCATTTGCTCGACGTATCCCCATCCCTCGTCGTTCCACTCCTCGGTCGTCCCCTCGGTGGGCGACACCGCCGCGACCTCGGTCGCGTCGCTGTTCTCGACGATCGTCTCCGCGAGGTCCGGTGCCTCGAAGTAGTCGTAGAGGATCACCTCGATCCCTTCTTCGTTCACGAAGTCGATCGTGTCCGCGATGTCGTTCGTGCTCGGCGACTGATCCGGGGAAACGCCCGTCGGCGAGTGGAGTTCGAACCCGTACCGATCCTCGAGGTACTGGAACGAGTCGTGGCCGGCGATCACGCCCACGCGACGCTCGGCGTCGTCGACCAGCTCGCGGAACCGCTCGTCGAGGGCGTCCAGCCGCTCCGCGTACGCCGCGGCGTTCTCCTCGAAGGTGTCTTCGTTATCGGGATCGACCTCGGCGAGTCCACCGGCGATGTTCTCGACGACCTGCTTGGCCCGCACCGGATCGACCCAGACGTGCGGATCGTACTCGCCGTGGTCGTGGTCGTGGTCGT
>SKPV01000232.1 GCA_007119345.1 Halovivax sp. | reverse complement strand
TCCTCGGCGACCTGGCGTGTTACCCCTCGATCACGGGCAACACCTCGCTCGCCGAGGGGTCGGTCCTCGACCTCCTGTCGGCGCTCGACGACTGTCACAACCCGTACGCCTGCCCGCACGGCCGCCCCGTGATCGTCCAGCTCGACGCGGGAGCGATCGAGGACCGGTTCGAGCGGGACTATCCGGGTCACGGGGGTTGCGACGAACGGCCCGGGAGCGGACCCGACCACGACGTCGTTCCTCGACGTTCGACGCCGTGAGCGATCGGATATAGCGCAAGCTATACGTCGTCGAGCGTTGGCGTGACAGCTAGACCCACCCATGGCAGACGTTCCGACGAAGACGGCCCGGGCCGAGTGGGGCACCCGGTTCGGGTTCCTCATGGCGATGATCGGCGCGATGGTCGGCGCCGGGAACATCTGGCGGTTCCCGTACGTGATGGGGAACAACGGCGGCGGCGCGTTCGTCGTCGCGTTCCTCGTGCTGCTGTTCCTGCTCGCCGTCCCGGGGTTGATGGCCGAAGTTGCCCTCGGTCGGTACACCGGCAAGGGCGTCATCGGGGCGTTCCGGGACGTGCTCGGACGCGGCGGGATCGTCGGACTCGGCGTCGTCGTCTTGCTCGTGAACGTGGCGCTGATGAGCTACTACTCGCCCGTGATCGCCTGGACGCTCTGGTACGCGCTCAACTCGTTGCTGTTTACCTTCACCGCCACCGGCTTCGAAGCCGAGGCGTTCATGACCGACCTGTTCGGCAACGCGGCGCTGATGATCGGCCTGCACACCGTGGTGATGGGCTCGATCGCGGCGATCCTGATTTTGGGGATCCGTCGCGGCGTCGAGCGACTCGTCGTCTACGCCGTCCCGGCGCTCGTGATCGCGCTCGTCGTCATGACCGTGCGGGGGCTCACCCTCGACGGCGCGAGCGAGGGGATCGCCTTCACCTTCGGCGTCGACTGGGTCTACCTGACCTACAGCGACACCTGGATCACCGCGCTGGGCCAGGCGCTGTTCTCGACCGGCCTCGGCTGGGGGATCGCGCTCACGGTCGGCAGCTACCTCCGGGAGTACGACGACGTCCCGCTCGGCGGGGGCGTCTTCACCGCCATCGGCGAGTCGAGCATCGGCATCCTGGCGGCGCTGGCGATCTTCCCGATCGTCTTCGCCGTCGGCGTCGAACCCGACGCGGGCGCCGGGCTGGCGTTCGTCTCGCTCGTCCAGGTCTTCCCCGAGATCCCCCTGGGCGGCGTCGTCGCGATCCTCTTTTTCGTCGGCTTCTTCCTCGCCACGTTCACCTCCGGCATCCTCATCACGGAGGTGAGCGTGACGACGGTCTCCGAGGAGACCCGCCTCTCGAGAACCCAGACCGTCCTGGGCGTCTGCGGGGCGATCTGGCTGCTCGGAATTCCGAGCGCCTACTCCGTGGACGTCCTCGACTACCTCGACTTCGTCTTCGGCAACTGGGGGCTGCCGCTGGCGACGCTGATGATCATCGGCATCATCGGCTGGGCGCTCGGACCCGAGAAGCTCCGCGTGCTCGCCGTCAACCGCAACAGCGGCATCTACGTGGGCCGGTGGTGGAACCCGGTGATCAAGTTCGTCATCCCCGCCGTGATGGTCTTCATCATGGCGTTCTTCGCCTACGAGAACTTCGGCACCACCGAGATGATCGGCGGGATGGTCGTCCTCGTGACGTTCCCCGTCATCGGCTACGTCGCGATGCGGATCGTCGATCGCGGCCCCGAACCGACGGGCGGTCCCGAGGTCGCCGGAGGTGACGACTGATGGCGCTCACGATCGAGGTGCTCGCGATGCTCGCGTTCACCCTGCTGGCGTTCTGGGGCGTCGCGACCTGGGCGCTCGTCCGCACGCTGGCCCAGGAAGGCGAGAAGGTCGAGCTCCTCCGACACCAGGATCGACTGGACACCTACTCGCCGCGGGCGCTTTCGGACCTGCGGGAGTGGATCGAGGAGAACCCCGACGATCCCCTCGCCGACGACGCCCGCGCGGCCTACAACGAGTGCGTCGAGACGCTCCGGGAGACCGACCGCCACTACTACGACTGGAGCGACGAGGAGGTCGCCGCGCTAGAGCGGGTCTGAGGACTCCGCCGAGATTCTCGTCCGGGATACCGGACGGCTATTCGCCGGCGAGGAGCGGGCGGGTATCGCGGGACCGACGCTCCAAGTCACCGGGAGATCCGCGTCGGATCACGACTCCGTCGCCGATCGGTCCTCGAGTTCCAGCGGCGGACCGAGCAGTTCGAAGCCGTACTCGTCGGCGACCTCGTGGATGCGTTCGATCTCTGCCTCGCTCGGCGGTTCCTCCGGAATCGTCCAGGATTCGGCCGGACGGCCGACCTCGGCGAACATTCCCTCGAAGCCGGGTTCGTGGGTGACGACGAGCATTCGCGCTTCCGTGGTCGTCAGATAGGTGTGCGGGACGCCGTGGGGACCGTAGACGGTCGATCCGGGCCCGGCCGTGAGTCGGTCGTCACCGACCTGAAACTCGACGGTCCCCTCGAGGACGTAGAACAGCTCGTCGTCCTCGTGGTGGACGTGCAGCGGCGGCGAGATGCCCGGCGGCGCCAGCTGTTCGACCATCGAGAACGAACCGTCGGTCGTCTCGCCGGTCGCCTTGATTATCGTCAACGTTCCGACGAACCAGTAGGGCTCACCCTCCTCGGGGCCGAGAACGAACGGCTGTGCGGTTGCTAGTGAAGTCATTTCGTGTGTCACCGCTACCCATACTCCGCCGGAGGGGATAACGGATTTCTCAGGCGATCCGCCCGGTCGTGTCGGCGGACAGGTCCACTGCCGCGCAGGTCGCGGCGTCCGCTCTCGCTCGGACGGAGGCGTCGGGGCGGCCGTTGCCGACCGTCGGCTCATCCCTCCTCGACCGTCGCGTACAGCCCGACCGAGAGCGCGACCCCGATCGTCGCCAGGCCGAGGTAGACGACGAATCCGGTCGCGTAGCCGGTGACGCCGTAGACGTCGACGAAGACCCCCAGGATCGGCGGCACGACGAAGCCGCCGAAGGCGCCCAGGCCGCCGACCAGGCCGGAGGCGCCGCCGACGGCGTCGGGGACGTACAGCGGGAGCAGCTGGAAGGTCGCCGCGTTGGCCACCCCGATGCCGGTCGCCAGCAGGATCATCCCGACGAGCGCGACCCCGAACTCGCTCGCGAGGGCCCCGATCCGGGGGGTGAGGATCATGCAGATCGCGCCGAGACCGACGACGGCGAAGCTCGCGGTCGCGGCGCGCTCGCCGCCGACGCGGTCGCTCAGCGCGCCGCCGGGGATCCGGACGAACGTCGCCAGGAGGATGAACCCGACCGCGGTGAGCACGCCCGCCGTCCGCGCCTCGATCCCGTGCAGCGACGTCCAGTAGGAGGGGAGCCAGACCGTCAGCGCCAAAAATCCGCCGAATGAGGTGAAGTAGAGCGCGACGAGCGCCCAGGTCCGCTTCAGCGAGGCCGCGTCCTCGATCGAGCCGACGGCGTCACCGCCGGGGAACAGCTCCTGACCGAGCGCCTCGGCCCGCCTCCGCGCCCGATCCGGGCCGAGTCCCCGCGCGCGCAGCTGGAAGGAGTACGGGTCGACGGCGATCGTCGCGTAGATCGCCGTCCCGACGACGAGGAACGCCAGCCAGACGACGTACGTCGTCGTCAGCCCCAGAACCGCCAGCGCGACGGGGATGACGACGGTGAAGATCCCCGGCGAGCTGTTGCCCAGGCCCGCGAAGACCGCCAGCGCGGTCCCCTGCCGGTCCGCGGGGTACCAGTAGGCGGTCTGGGCGCTGCCGACGGAGAAGGTGGCGATGCCGCAGCCGGAAAGCGCCCCGAACAGGAAGATCGCGGGGTAGAGCTCGATCGTGAGTCCGTCGGGGTACCAGAGGACGAGGATCGCCGACAGGCCGGCCATGCCGACGATCGAGAGCCCCAGCAGGATCAGGAAGGGTTTCCGGGCCCCAACGTCGTCCGTCCACGCGCCGAACGGAATCCGCAGGAGCGAGCCGATCAGGTTGGGCGCCCCGACGAGCAGTCCCAGCATGATTCCCGACAGCCCCATCGCCTCCTCGAACTCGCTCGCCGCCGGGCCGTAGACCACCACGCCCGCGAAGCCGATGAAGAAGCCGAACGTGGCGGCGGCGAGGCCGCGACGGGGCGAGCCGCGGACGGGCGTCTTCGACATTTCTCGTGGGTTTTCGGCAGGGGCCGTTATACGTGGCGAAAACGGACGCGACCGGAACGGTGGTCGGGCCGGTTCAGATGTAGTCGTCCGGCCGGCCGTGCCCGTCCGGATCCTCCGCGAACCGATCCAGCGAGAAGTACTCGAGATCGATCTCGACGTCGCCCAGTCGTGGCTCCTCGCCGAGCACTAATCCGGCGGTCAGCTTCCCCACGGCGGGACCGTGTTTGAATCCGTGACCGGAGAAGCCACAGCACCAGTAGCACCCCTCGGGACCCGCCGCGTCGATCACGAAGTCGTGGTCGGGCGTCGTCGAGTAGACGCCGCAGTAGCTGCCCTTGATGCCGGCGTCGGCGAGCCCGGGGACGTGCTCGGCCAACGTGTCGACGAGTTCGAGGATCGTCTCCTCGTCCGGGGAGTCGTCGTAATCGTCGGGATCCGTCGCCTCGGCGTGACGGTGCGTGGCGACGAGGATCCCCTCGCCGAAGTCGGGGCGGACGTACCACTGGCCGCCGGGGAGGCTCGTGGTCGGCGTCAGTTCCGGATAGGCGTCGGCGTAGTCGGCGGGCGGGTCGAGCAGCAGGATCTGTTCGCGCACCGGCGTGATCGGAATCTCGACGCCGACGGTCTCGGCGAGGTCGGGGGTCCAGGGGCCCGCGGCGACGACGACGGCGTCGCAGGCGACGGTCCCGCGGTCGGTTCGAACGCCGGTGACGCGGCCGTCCGCGGCCGATTCGGTCGCCTCGTGGTCGACGGCCGCCGATTCGGTCGCCTCGCGGTCGACGGCCGCCGCGGCGTCGACGTCCCGACGGGTCGTTCCGTCATTCCCGCCGCCCGCGGTTTCGATCGCCTCGACGGCGACCCCCGTGACGACCCTGGCGCCCCGGTCGGCCGCCCCGCGGGCGAATCCGAGCGCCGCGTCGGTGCCGTCGGCGTACGCCGCGGCGTCGTCGCTGACGGCGAAGTCGTAGTCGGCGCCCTCGTACATCGGGTACCGATCCGGAAGTTCGTCGGCCTCGTGGCGGGAGACGGGGATGTCTCGCTCGTCGAGGACGTCGTAGCCGGCCGCCGCGTATCGACCGCCGGCGCTCCCCTCGTCGGCGAAGCGGACGAGCGGGCTGTCGTCGTAGGCCAGCGCGGCGCCGGTCTCCGCCGCGAAGTCCCGAAAGAACCGGTGGCTCCACCAGGCCGCGTCGGTGTAGATCGCCTGGTCGCCGTAGTGGTGACGCAGGATCGCCGAGGAGTCTCCGGTCGAGCCGGCGGCGAGCCGGTCGCGTTCCAGGAGGGTCACGTCGAGATCGCTATCGCGCGCGAGGAAGTACGCGGTCGCGGTCCCCATGATCCCGCCGCCGACGACCGCGACGTCGGTGCGGTCCGGGAGGTCGGTTTCGCCGGTCGCGTCGGACATTACGACCGCGAGTTCGCGGCGGAGGAACTTGAGCAGGGTGGTCGCCCGGATCTCGCGAGCGGTCGCCGGCGGATCTCGCGAGCGGTCGCATCGACCGAGGGGGACGGTCGGTCGGCCTCGAACGCGTCGGCCGCGAACGGCGACGGGCGGGGAACCCGGACGCGGTCGCGACCGATACCCGCGGAGATCCAACAATTCTCGCTCACGATTAAGTGTCGTCGCGCCGTCCGTCCGGAATATGGTATCACACGACGTTCGAAACCGTCTCTCAGCGCTCCGCCGGGCGTTCCACCGTCATCCCGAGCCCGGCTGGTGCGAGTTCCGGACGACGAATCGCGTCGTGGCGGAACTGGAGCGGATCGGCGTCGACGAGATCGCCGTGGGTCGGGACGCCCTCTCCGCCGACCACCGGATGGCCGTCCCCGACGAGGCGGAGCTCGCCTTCTGGCGCGAGCGCGCGCGGGCGAACGGAGCGGACGAGGCGGTGCTCGAGGCGACCGACGGCGGCCACACCGGCGTCGTCGCGACGCTCGCGCAAGGAGCGAAGCCGACCGTCGGCCTGCGCGTCGACATGGACGCCATCTCGATGCGCGAGTCGAACGAGCCCGGCCACCGCCCCGCGGACGAAGGGTTTCGGTCCGAGCACGAGGGGTACATGCACGCCTGCGGGCACGACGCCCACCTCGCGATGGCCCTCGGCGCCCTGGAAGCGGTGAAACACGGGGAGTTCGAGGGAACCTTCAAACTCTTCGTCCAGCCCGGCGAGGAGCTCGCCGGCGGCGGGAAGGCGATGGCCGAGAGCGGCCACCTCGACGACGTCGACTACCTGCTGGCGCTCCACGTCGGGCTGGACCACCCGACGGGGACCGTCGTCGCCGGGGTCGAGAAGCCCCTGGCGATGGCTCACCTCACCGCCACGTTCGAGGGAGCGAGCGCCCACGCGGGGAGGGCGCCGAACGAGGGCGCCAACGCCATGCAGGCGATGGCGACCGCCGTCCAGAACGCCTACGCGATCCCCCGTCACCGAGACGGGAAGACGCGCGTCAACGTCGGCCGCGTCGAGGGCGGCACCGCGAGCAACGTGATCGCCGAGGAGATCGCCGTCCACGGCGAGGTGCGCGGCGAGACGACCGCGCTCATGGAGTACGCCCGGACCGAGCTCGAGCGGATCTGCTACGCCGCCGCCGAGATGCACGACTGCGACGTCGCGCTCCGGGTCACCGGCGAGTCGCCCCGGGCCGACAGCGACCCGGAGCTGAGCGAGTTGCTCGAGGACGTCGCGACGGGCGTCCGAGGGGTCGAGGAGGTGCTCCCCTCGGCGGAGTTCGGCGCGAGCGAGGACGCCACCTTCCTCATGCGGGCGGTCCAGGCGGGAGGCGGGCTGGCGACGTACCTGATCGTCGGCACGGACCACCCGACGAGCCACCACACGCCGACGTTCGACGTCGACGAACGCAGCCTCGCGATCGGCGTCGAGCTCCTCGCCGACGCCGTCGCCGAGGTCGGCAGACGCCAGCCGGTCGCCGTCGGGCGGTAGGGGCGGACGGGTCGAGCTCGGCCGAGCCGACGCAGTGGGGAACTCGACTCGTTCGAAATCCGTTTACGCGAACCGCCGACGAGCCCGGCGGACGCGGCTACGGCCCGGCGGAGCGTGCCGACCGAACCGGTCCGGCCGGAGACGGGTCGAAGGGCATCCGCCCGAAACGGACCGCAACGGGCTCGACCGGCCTCGTTTCGTCCCGAACGGAAACGGTGCACGGATGGCCCGTACCGCAAGGGTTACTTTCGGGAGTACACGTATACTGTGTATGACCTACGAAGAGGTTCCTGACGACCTGCAGACGGCGGCCGATCCCGACCGGCCGCGCGGGGTCCTCACGCCCTCCGATCGCGACTTCCTCCTCGGTCGGAAGACCGACTACACCGAGCACTCGAAAAAGCAGAAGCGAAACCGGATCCGTCGCCGCGTTCGCAACGCCATCCTCGACTTCTCCATCCTCTTCGAGTACCTCGAGGAGCGCGACCGGAAGACGGTGTTCGACCCCGACGACGAGGACCGCGACGCCTACACCAGGGGGATCACCGACACGCTGGCGTTCCTCCACCTCGGCACGATGGGCTACTACACGCCGTTCAAGGACATGCTCGCCGAGGGCGTCGGCAAGGGCGAACAGCGCCTCGCCGGCTCCGAGTACCGCATGGTGAACGTCGAGTTCAACG
>SKPV01000175.1 GCA_007119345.1 Halovivax sp. | reverse complement strand
GCATTGAGTCAGTGCCAGGACTGTTGTGAGGATGCGCACATCTCCCTGGAACTAACCCGTGTATACAATCCGACGGACCCCGAGGCCGGCCCGTGGTACGGTTTGAGTGAGCCCCAACGAGAAGCGCTCATGCTTGCCATCCGAATGGGATACTACGATATTCCACGAGGCTGTACGACCGCCGAGTTAGCCGACGAGCTCGGGATTTCCGATCAGGCAGTGACGGAGCGACTGCGTCGTGCCATTGCTACGTTCGGGAGGTACGCGCTTCTCACTCCCGAGTCAGCGCCACAAGTGGACTGACGGTTTCCATTGTACACCATGGGACAGGACCAGGCAGTTGGGCCTACGCTAGGTGAGTATGGATGAGAGTCGAAAGCTGGGGACACGTGATATCCAGTCAATTGATGCGGTTTCCGGTTCTTCGGGGCGTGAGAGACCGGTCTCCCCCGATACGATTCTATCAGCAGTAGCGAACGAACATCGACGTGCCATCCTCGACGCGTTGGACGACGCCTTTGAGAAGACGCTGGAATACGATGTCCTCGTAGATCGCGTTGCAGACCGGGTTCGGAACGAAGACGCGAAATGGGGGTCAGACGAACACCGACAACGCGTCCGGATCGCACTTCACCACACTCATCTTCCAAAACTCGACGAGGCTCGGATAATCGACTATAAGACTGAAACGGGTCACGTCCAGTATATTGGCGGTGAACTGGAAAAGAAGATCCTGACGCTGGTCGAGCCGTACGACGTCCACGAGTGAGGGGCGTGATCGAGGATGAGTAGCTCCCGTTTCTACCTCGTTTCACTCGCCCAACGTGATGGACTCCGAGCTGTCGCCGAGAAGCGAGTGTAGAGAGATTATTTCGAAGAGACGTCCAAATTACGGAGAAAACTGGTTCGTGGGGTCGATCTCCCATGATCTCCCAGCCGCAATTTATACCGCTACTGTACGGTTGTGAGTGGATTTTACCGTCACTTATCCATGTACAATAGCCGTTCGATTGCCCGGATTCCCGGAGGGAGACGACCCGCGTGAAACAGCTGCACGGGTTCACGGTATATCGTGACTCGATATCGGGGGATGAAACGCATCGTTCGGTCGGCAGAGGTACTGAGAACGCTGATAACGGCAAATTTACAGACAGCACGGAGTTCGTATGGGTTGGGGCAGATTTGAACTACGCCGAGACGTGCTCGCTGCGCTGCGCGCGACTCGTCTCGTTCAAACTGCCGTATCACTTTTCGAGCGACGTGCTCGTCGCTTCGCTCCACCTAATGTCTCGCTCGAAAAGTGGGTTGGGGCAGATTTGAACTGCCGACTTCCTCCGTGTGAAGGAGGTATCATAACCGGACTAGATCACCAACCCGTAGGCGAAAGTATCCGGTGGCTGCCCTTATACGTTTTGTTCGGAATCGCCCGCCCGCTCACGTCGATCGGCGATAAGGTTCGAGGTGCGTACGAGCCGACGTCAATCGCTCGCGCGCCTCGCTTTCCGCCCGCACTTCGAGTTCCCTGACGTCGGTCAGCAGGCCCTCGAGTCGTCCGTTCGGTTCGGGCTCGACTCCTCGAATCTGGTCGATCCGCGATCGAACCGGTCGCACCGTTTCCAGCAGTCCCAGTTTCGTGTGCTCGCTCGCCCGTCGCCCGTAGTACGCCGCATCGCGAAAGTGTTTGTTCATGAATCTCCACGATATACAGGTCGTCGGCGAATATAGTCTTTTCGCGGAGGACAAAATTGGAGCCGGCCGAATCTGTTCGCCGAGCGGGTCAGTACGAGGGCGAATCCTCCGGCTCCCCGTCGCGCTGATTGACCACCCGTGCGAGCGTGAACAGTCCGTCGGAGAGCCGGTTCAGGTACTGCACGGCGTCCTCGTTTACTCCCTCCTCCTCGCTCGCCAGCGCCACGGCCCGTCGTTCGGCTCGCCGACAGACGGTCCGCGCGTGGTGAAGCCGTGCGCCGTGCTCGCTCCCCGTCGGCAGGATGAATGACGTGAGCGGCTCCAGTTCCTCGTCGTGCTCGTCGATCCACGCCTCGACCGCCTCGGCGTGGTCGGGGGCGATCTGGGGGTCGTCGTCCTCGGGGTCCGGGTTCGCGAAATCCGCCTGGACCACGTGGAGGTGATTCTGGATCTCGGCGAGTTTCTCGTCGACGTCCTCGTGACCGGTGGGCCTGACGGTGCCGACGAGGGCGTTCAGCTCGTCGACGGTGCCGTAGGCTTCGATCCGCGGACTCGCCTTCGAGACGCGAGACATGTCCCGAAGGTCCGTCTGGCCGTCGTCGCCGCGTCCGGTGTAGATCGGCATGGGCGAGCCAACGGAGCGACGGGTTGTAAGTCCAGCCCCGATTCCGACCGGGGGCGGGAAACCGGCGAGAAACCAACACACTGAATTCGGTCGGGCCTCGATGTCCGATATGAGCCTGGAACGCGATCACGAGTGTCCCGACTGCGGCGACGAGAAGACGTTCTACCGCGCCGCGAGCACGACGCTCCACCTCGGAACGAAGGTGAAGTGGCACTGCCCGGACTGCGACTACGGCTTCGTGCGGATCAACGGCATCGATTCCAGCGAGTCGGAGACGGCGTAATCGTCGTCGACTCGCGTCACCTGTTTTCCACTCGCGGTCTCACTCGTAGGCGTCAGCAGGGGAGCGTTCGTAGGCCGGTGCATCGGCGCGGATCACGTTCGCGACCTGCTGGAGCTCCATCCCCAGGAGGACGACGACGTCGCTCAGCGAGACGATGCCGACGAGGGCGCCGTCGTCGACGATCGGGACGCGTCGGACCCCGTGCTCGCCCATCGTCCGGAGCAGCGAGTAGATCCCCTCGTCCGCGTCCACGGTGACCGACGGTCCCGAGAGGAGCTCCTCGGCCGTCGTCGCGTCCGGGTCGATCGACTCCTCGAGGACGATCGTCGCGAGATCTCGCTCGCCGAGCACGCCGATCGGTTTCGCGTCGTCACAGATCACCACGCAGCCGACGCGATCCTCGCGCATTCGTCGGGCGACCGTCCCGAGGGACGCGGTTCGATCGACGGTGACCACCCGCTCGCGGGCGATGTCGGTGACTGGCATGGGACCCGGTACGTCGTGGAGTGCCATACACTTGTGTGGCGAGCCCACCGGACGCTCTGGCCCGCCCGACGGACGCTCGAATCGTGACGAGGGCGAATTGCGCGGGCGTCGCGCGCGTGCGATAGGTCTTTATCCCGACCACGTCGAGTGTCGACGAAGCGATGCAAGGACGGCGACTGGCGACGACGGACGAGCTGATCGCGATCGTCAGCCCCGACAGCGAGCAAGCCCTGGAGCGCCTGCGGGCCTGGAGCGAGGATCGGGAGATTTCGCTCGCGACCGTCGACGTCGGCGACGACATCGGGCCCGTCTACGACGGGCGGCGGGCCACGCTGGGCGTGACCCTCGGCGGCGACGGCACGTTCTTCGAGGGGATCAAGACGTTCGCGCCGCGGAACGTTCCGCTGCTCGGGATCAACACCGGCACCCTCTCGTTTCTCGCCAGGGTCGAACCGGACGATCTCGAGGCCGCCCTCGACGAGGCCGTCCGCGGACGCGCGTCGGTCGACAGCCGCCAGCAGCTCGCGGCGCGTGCTCCCGGGCTCGACGCGACCGGAATCAACGACGTGATGATCGAACACGTTCCGCCGGAGAACCCCATCGACCGGAAGGTGACCTCACTCGACGTCTACGTCGACGACGAGTACGTCGGCGAGTTCGAGGGGACCGGCGTCGCCGTTTCGACGCCGACCGGCTCGACCGGCATCTCGCTCTCGGCGAACGGGCCCGTCCACTACCCGGTGGACAACCGCGCCCTGCAGGTGGTTCCGTTGCACACCCACAATCTCAGCGTCCGACCGGTCGTGATGGCCCCGGAAAAGGAGATTCGAGTCGTGACCCAGGGCAACGCGAGCATCACCGTCGACGGCGGACGGGCCCACACCGTCCTCACGGCCGGCGCGGAGGTGACCGTCACGGGGGCCGACCAGCTGGCTCACATCGTTCGGACGAGCTACGACGACGGCTTCTTCACCGCCATCTCGAAGAAGCTCGGGTGGGGGCTCCGTCCCGACGGCGCAGAGCCCACGCGGATCCGCGCACCGGCGACCCCCGAGTCCGACGCCCCGTCGATCCTCGAGCGCGCCCGGACGATCGCCATGGAGGCGGCCCACAGCGCGGGCGAGCCGCTGCGCGAGTTACACGGTCGCGTCGAGTCCATCGCGTACAAATCGGACAAGTCGGACATCGTGACGGAGGCCGACCATCAGGCCGACCGCATCATCACCACCGTGATCGAAAACGAGTTTCCCACCCACGGCATCTGGTCCGAGGAGAGCCCGCGCAGGTCGGGCGAGGATCCCTACACGTGGATCGTCGATCCGCTCGACGGGACCGGGAACTTCGCTCACGGCAACCCGAACTACGCGGTCTCGATCGCGCTGGTCGACGACGAGGAACCCGTGCTGGGCGTCGTGCACGTCCCCGAGACCGGGGAGACGTTCGCCGCCGTCGCCGGCGAGGGCGCGTACGCGAACGAGACGCCGCTGGCGACGACCGACCGTACCGGCCTCGACGAGAGCATGCTGTTGTCGGGATACGATCCCGACGGATCGTTCCTCTCGAACTTCTATCAGGAGGCCCGCGGGGTTCGGCGACTCGGCTGTGCCGCCTTGCACCTCTGTTACCTCGCGAGCGGCACCGCCGACGCCATCTGGGAGTACGACACCTACCCGTGGGACGTCGCGGCCGGCCTCGTGATCGCCCGCGAAGCCGGCGCGACGATCACGAACGAGCGCGGCGACCCCTACGACTTCGAGCTCGACGCCGAGCGCCGAACGCCGTTGCTCGGTTCGAACGGACCCCTCCACGAAGCCCTCCTGGGCCACCTGGACGTCGACGTCGCGGACGCCGGTTGATCGGAAGGAATCGCCCTTGCAGCGATGAATCCCGGTGCAGTCCCCGGTTTTTGGCCGCGGTTCTCCGGGAGGTTCCGCCGAGATCGCTCACCGACACCCGATGCGGGTTTATATAACCCCTACATACACGGGGGAACGGCTTACGGCCCGGATGGCATAGTTTCCCACGACCAATGGATCTCGACGAAGTCAAAGCGCGGGCGGGCCCGCGGGCGTTCAGCCCCGCGGACGACATGCCCGAGGAGTACCGGAAGGCGGCGACCCGGATGATCCAGTTCCACGCGAACAGCGAGATCATGGGCGCCTACCTGGAAAAACCGTTCATCCGGCAGGCGCCGTCGCTCGATCGAAAGCTCTCGTTCTCGGCGAAGGTCCAGGACGAGATCGGTCACGGCCAGTTACTCTATCGGGCGGCCGAATCACTGGGGATCAAGACGCGCGAGGAGATGCTGGACGAGCTCGCCGAGGGCGAGGGGAAGTTCCTCAACTGTTTCCACTACCCGATGGATTCGTGGGCGGAGGTGCCGATGATCGGGTTCTTCGTCGACGGGGCGGCGATGCGCAGACAGGCCACGCTCAAGAGCACGTCCTGGGAGCCGTACGCCCACGCGATGGACAAGATCTGCTTCGAGGAGGGCTTTCACGTCAAACACGGCGAGGACATCATGGCTCGCATGGCCACCGGCTCGAAGAAAGAACAGGAGATGCTCCAGGAGGCGTTCGACGAGTGGTGGCCCAGAATCATCCAGTTCTTCGGGCCCACCAACGACAAGTCGACCCACCACGACTTCGCGTCGGAAGTCGGTCTCAAACAGAAGTCCAACGACGAGCTTCGAGACGCCTTCCTCGACGCCTACGTCCCGAAGGCAAAATCGTACGGCCTCGAGATTCCGGAGTCTCCGCGGATCCGCGAGCGCGACGACGGCAGCTACGAGGTCGTCGAGGACGACCTCGACTGGGACGAGTTCTTCACGATCGCGAAAAACGAGTTCGAGAGCGGCAAGGGCCAGATCAACTCCCGAAAGGCCGCCCAGGAAGCCGTCGAGTGGGTCAGGGAGACGATCGAATCAGACGCGCCAGCCGTCGGGGGTCACGCCGCCCCCGCGGCCGACTGACCATGATCTGGGAAGTCTTCCGCCAGGAGAAACCCGGCGGCTACCACACCCACTGCGGCAACGTCCACGCGCCCGACCGGGAGATGGCCAAGCAGTTCGCCGTCATCCAGCACGGCCGGCGGAAGCCCACTAACAGCCTCTGGGTCGTCCCGCAGGAAGATGTCGGCGAGATCGACGCGGAGGACGTCGCGTTCGGCGGGACGACCGACAAGTCCTACCGGTGGGCGATGGCCTACAGCTCGTCCACCGAGCACGCGAAGGAGGTCATCGCCTCGGAGCAAGAGCAAGTCGACGCCGAGCGCCAGCGGGGTGACGACTGATGAGCGCGACCGACGGCCTAAACGCCGACCAGCGCCTCGCGCTGGAGAGCCTGCTCCGGTCGCTCGCCGACGACGAGTACGTCCTGGCCGAGCGCTACATCGAGTGGCAGGTCTACGCGCCCACGCTCGAATCGGACCTCGCCCTCTCGAACATCGCCCAGGACGAGGTCGGCCACGCGCGCCTCTGGTACGATCTGTTGATGGATCTCGGCTACGACGAGACCGACCTGCTCTGGGAGCGCGACCCCGAGACCTTCCGCCACGCCACGCTGGCCGAACTCCCCTTCGCGGAGGGCGATTGGGCGGACGCCGTCGTTCGCTCGTACCTGTACGACGTCGCCGAAGACCTCCGACTCGAGGCGCTCGAGGACTCCACGTACCCGGGAATAGCCGACCGCGTCGGGAAGATCCGTAGCGAGGAGGATTACCACCTCGAACACGCCCAGAACTGGCTCGAGCGACTGGCCGAGGGCGAGGAGGGTCGCGAACGTCTGCAAACCGCCGTCGACCGGCTCTTCCCGCACGCCCTGACGCTCTTCGAACCGGCCTCGCCCGTGGCGATCGACGGTGACGAGCCCGACGACCTCCCGAGCGCGGCCGAGCTCGAGGAGGCGATCGTCGCCGAGGGGTACCGGACCGAGACGCTGGCGGAGCTCGGCGAGCGGTGGGCCGAGCGCGTCGTCCCCTACCTCGAGTCGCTCGATCTCGTGACGCCGATTCCCGAGGACGGCGAGATCACCGACGACCTGCTCCCCGAGGAACGGGGTCGCGACGGCCGGCACACGGACGCCTGGTTCGACCTCTACGACGACTTCACGCACACCTACCGCGAGCTCGGGCGAACCGAAGCGACGACTATCATGGAGAAACCGGAGTGATGGGCGCGAACGACGACGGCGATGCGCGCGCGGCTGAGGGGGCCGACGACGGCGAGGAGCGCCGACTCGAACCGGAGTTCGATCCCGACGCCGACGCCACGCCCTGCGCGTACACGGAGTACCGCGAGGGTCACGACGTCGAGGACCTTCCCGCGACCGGCGAAGGCGCGACCGGCCTCGAGGCCGACGTCTGGGGAGCCCTCTACGAGATCGAGGATCCCGAGATGCCGATCAGCATCGTCGACCTCGGGCTGCTCTACGGCGTCGAGGTCGAGGACGGGACCGCCACCGTCGACATGACGCTCACCTACAGCGGCTGTCCGGCCCGGGACATGCTGCTCGGCGACGTCGAGCGCGCGGTCGCCGCCGTCGAGGGGATCGAATCGGTCGACCTGCGACTGGTCTGGAGCCCCGAGTGGACCGTCGAGATGGTCACTGAAGCGGGCGAGGATGACCTCCGAGAGTTCGGACTGAGCGTATGAGACGACGGGATCCCAGCGTCGAGACCAGCGGCGACGACGCGGGCGCCGAGTGTCCGTACTGCGGCTCGACGGATACCGTCCGCGACCACCCGAAGGGCCCCTCGCTCTGTCGGTCGATGCACTACTGCAACGGCTGCGAACAACCCTTCGAGAAGTTCGAGTGATCGGCCGGGGCGGCTGCGGGGCTACCTATCGGCGACGGTGGCGTCCTGGCTGGGTTATCGTCGACGGTGGCGTTCTGGCTGGGCTATCGGCGACCGTGACGTTCTGGCTGGGCTATCGGCGACGGTGACGTATTGGACGGCCCATCGTCGTCGGAGACGGCCGCCTCCGGACGAGGGCATGCGGCCCACTTTTAAGGCGATCGCCCGATACCTGCGGGTATGGACGTTGAAGCCTTCTTCGAAGGAATGCCGTTCGCATCGATGCTCGGCGTCGAAGTCACCGAGTGCGCCGACGGCCACGCCGAGGGCGAACTGGAGATGCGAGAGGAGCTGTCTTGGAACGAGGACCGACTGATGGCCCACGGCGGCGTCACGTTCACCCTCGCCGATACGGTCGGCGGCGCGGCGCTGGTCTCGCTCGTCGACCAGCCGGTCCCGACGATCGACATGCGCATCGACTACCTCAACGCCGGCACCGGGGACCTCTACGCCGAGGCGAACGTGGTTCGGTGCGGCGGTGACGTCGGCGTCGTGGACGTCGACGTCTACGCGGTCGACGACGGCGAGACTCCGACGGAGTCTCGAAACGACGGCGAAGCCGTCGGACGGCTGATCGCCGATGCCCGCGGCGTCTACAAGACGGGATGACCGCGCGACCGGTTCGAGGACGAATCGCGGCGACCGGGAACTACCGTCCTATCGGAGTTCCGGCGCCACGTCGTCCCCCAGTCGGTGAATGCACTCCACCATCTCTTCGGTCTCGGTCCCCGGGTGATAGGTCCGGAAAATGAAGTGAACGTCGTCGCCGAGCGCCTCGCGATACGTCTCGAGTTCCTCGACGACCCGTTCGGGGGTGCCGAAGATCGCCTGCTCCTTCAGCTCCGCCCGTCGGTCGTCGGACAGCTCGTCGACCGGTTCGCCGGAGAAGATCTCCGCGTAGCGGCGCTGGATGTAGAGGTAGCCGTCCCGCATCGCCCTCCAGGCCGCCTCCCTGGATTCGTCCACCCAGCCGTGCTGGAGGACGTAGATCTGGAAGTCGCCGTCGAGAGCCTCTTCCTCGCGAACGCGCCGGATGTCCTCGACCCGCTTTTTGACGCCCTCGATCGAGAGCGACGACGGCGCACACCACGCCTCGGCGGTGCGGGCCGCGCGTCGGACGGCGGGCTTGGCCGCGCCGCCGAGCATGATCGGGATCGATCCGTCCGTGGGCTTGGGCGTGATCGAGACGTCCGACGGGACGTCGTAAAACTCCGATTCGTAGTCCAGCGCGCCTTCGCTCCATGCGCCCTCGAGGAAGTCGACGAGATCCGCGAGGCGGTCGGCGCGTTCCTCGCGGGGCACGCCGAAGACGTCGAACTCCCGGGGGTTCGACCCGATCGCGAGACCGAGGGTGAGACGCCCGTCCGCGAGCAGGTCGACCGTCGCCGCGTCCTCGGCGAGCCGGATCGGGTCGTACAGCGGGCCGAGCGCGACGCAGGAACCGATCTCGATCTCGTCGGACGCGGCCGCCATCGCCCCGAGCGTGGGGAAGGTGCCGGAGAGGTACCCGTCCTCGGCGAAGTGGTGCTCGGAGACCCACGCGCTGTCGAGGCCGGCGGCGTCGATCTCGCCGGTTAGCGTCTGGATTTCGTCGTACCGTTCGCTCGACGATCGATCGTCGTCCGGCCCCCGCTGGGCGGTGAAGAGTCCGGTTCCGAGCTGCATGGCCGGAACGTCACGCGCCGATCACAATACGTTTCCCCTCCGTCGCTCCGCCGGAGGTCGACTCATCCGACCAGGGCGATGCCGGCCGCGACGGCGAGCAACGCGGAGGCGACCCCGCCGGCGGCCTCCTCGATCGTGGCGATGCCGGTCGCGGCCACCGCCAGCGCCACGAGAAAGCCCAGGAACACGGCCGAGAAGCTGACGGTCACGCTGACTACCGTCGGTGTTCCGTATTCGAACCGGAAGAGCGCCCAGATCGTGCCGAACAGCAGCAGGAACGCGCCCACTGCGATAGCCGTTCCCGTGGCGATCATACTAGTTTCAAATTCGCCTAACTATTAATATATTACTATCGTAGCTTCACCTGCGGGCCAACAGGCGTTAATACACCAACCGGTTAATAGGAATGGTTCGCCCGGCAGTTCTGATCGACAGCCTCGACGTGGGAATGTGGACGACGGTTTCGATCGACGCTATCGATCGACGCTCCGGCCGAGTCCGACGGAACGTTTCTCGACGAACCATCGCAGCATTCGCGACGCGTCGCTCAGTAGTCGATGACGGTGATCTCCTCGACCGGCCACTGGCTGAGGATTTCGACGCCGTTCTCGCGGACGACGACCATCTCCTCGACGCGGACGCCCTGGCGGTCGGCGGGCTCTTGGGTTTCGACGGCCATCGTCATCCCCTCCTCGATCTCGATCGGGTGGTCGGGCGAGAGGCCGCGCCAGATCAGCGGCACCTCGTAGAGCTGGAGGCCCAGACCGTGCGCCCAGTGGTTCGTGGTCAGCTGCCAGTGCTCGTCGGCGTCGTAGTAGTCGGCGTGCTCTCCCGCCATGTCCGGGAACGCCTCGGCGATCTCGTCGGTGGTGGTGCCGGGTTCGATCCGCTCGAGGACGTCGTAGAGGTTGTCGCGGGCCGTCTCGTAGGCGTCCCGCTGGGCTTCGGTCGGTTCACCGACGCTGAACGTGCGGTAGTAACACGAGCGGTATCCCAGGTAGCCGATGTTGTAGAAGTCGGCGTAGACGAGGTCGCCGGGACGGATCGTCCGGTCGGTCGTGTTCGCCTGGTGTTTGGGCCACGTGTTGGGGCCGGAGGTGAGGTAGCCGCCGCCGACGAACGCGCCCTGGCTCCACAGTTCGTCGACCGCTTTCCCCCACGCCTCCGACTCGCGAACGCCCGGTTCCACCGCGTTCTTGATGCGCTGGAAGCCCGCTTCGCAGATCGCGGCCACCTGGCGCAGACACTCGATCTCGTCCCGGGTCTTGACCTTGCGGGCGTCTTCCATCACCGCCGGCGCGGTCTCCGCGTCGACGTCGACGCCGCGGTCCTCGAAGGCGCGGATCAGCCCGCGGTTCCCGATATCGATCCCCATCGCCTCGTCGGCCACCCCGTACTCCTCGAGGGCCGAGACGACGGTGTCGGCCATCGTGCCCACGAGGAACCGGCGGGCCGAGTCGCGCCCCGACGCCCGCGGGACGTTCCCGAGCCCGGGACAGGCGTACCGGATATCGTCGAGCCACGGGCAGTTGAACCGCTGATTGCTCGCGTGATCGGCGGTGTCCCAGTGGATCACGTCGCCGTCCTCGGTGAGGACCGTGTAGTGGTCCGCGCCGCTCCCGCCGGTCATCGCGAGGCCGGTCACGTACCGGATATTCGGATCCGAGACCAGGAGCAACGAGCCGAGTTCGGTTTCCTGTAATCGCTCGAGGGCGCGCTCTTTCCGTTCGCGACGGAGCCGCTTCACGTCGATGCGCTCCTCCCAGTCGACCGCCTGGGTCCCGCGGGTTCCCTCCATGTACTCTCGCTCGTAGACGGTCATCTCCGTTCGCCGGGTCACCCGTGCGGCAAAAAAGTGTACCGTTCGAAACCTGTATCAGTACCTAAAAGGTCCCGACCCGCTTGCGTACGGGTATGACCGAAACCGCGGCGGCCCTCGTCGAGACGCTCGAGGACCTCGACGTCGAGTACGTGTTCGGCTACCCGGGCGGGCGCGTCATCGAGGTGATGGACGAACTCCCCGAGTCCTCGATCATGCTCGTCCGTCCGCGAGACGAGCGCGAGGCCAGCGTCATGGCGGAGGTCCACGGCCGGCTCACCCAGCGTCCCGGGGTGCTGGCGGGACAGGGTCCCTGGATCGGCAGCCTCGGGGCGATCGGCCAGATGGAGGCCCGTCTCTCCTCCTCGCCGATGGTCGTCCTCACGGAGGCCTCCGAGCGCGGGGAGTACTCGACGCTCGCGCCCTACCAGCAGTCCCGCGGGGACTACGGCGGCCTGGACCTCCCGAGCATCCTCGACGGCGTCACGAAAGAACACTGGTTCCCGCGGTCGGCGACCGAGACGATCCGCAGCGTGCAGCTCGCGTTCAAGCACGCCGTCGCGGGTCGTCCGGGCCCGACGGCAGTTATCCTCGACGGCGACGCCGTGCACGAGGAAGTCCCCGAGGATCCCACCCCGCCACTCTGGGGCGCCGCCGAGCAGGTGCGAACCTGGGAAGCAGCACCGACGGCGGCCGACCTCGACGAGGCTGCCGCGGCGCTTGCGAACGCCGACCGACCGGCGATCGTGGCGGGAAACGGCGTTCACGCGGCCCAGGCCTACGACGAACTCGAAGCCGTCGCCGAGGCCTACGACGCCGTCGTCGTCACCTCGTACCTCGGCAAGTCGACGATCCCCGAGACCCACGATCTGGCGGGGGGCGTCATCGGCTCGTTCAGTCACGAGGGGGCGAACCAGCTCGTCAGCGACGCCGACGTGCTCTGCGTGGTCGGCTGTCGGATGAACCCGATGGACACCAACTGGCAGGCCCCCGGGTTCGTCCGCCCCGACGAGCAGACGATCATCCACGCGGACGTGGACGCGCGCAACGCGGGCTGGGTCTACCCCGCCGACGTCGGACTGATCGGCGACGCCGCGCACGCGCTCGCGGGCCTCGTCGAGCGCGCCCCCGACGCGACCGACACCGGCGCGGATGCGGACGCAGCGAGAGCGCGCGCCGCAGACGCGCGCGAGGACTTTCACGCATCCGCCTGCGATTCCGACGCGTCTCCGGTCACGCCCCAGCGAGCCGTCAAGGAGATCGAAGCCGTCGTCGACGAGGACACGATTGTCACCGCGGACTCCGGGAACAACCGCTTTTGGCTGCTCAACTACCTCCAGACGCCCGCCGTCCGCACCTACTTCGGCAGCGGCGGCGTCGGCGGGATGGGCTGGGCCCTCCCGGCGGCCGTCTCGGCGGCCCTGATCACGGATCGAGACGTCATCTCCGTCGCGGGCGACGGCGGCTTCGCGATGACGATGAACTCCGTCGAGACGGCCGTCGAGTACGGCGTCCCCGTCACGTTCGTCGTGCTCAACGACACCAGCCTCGGCATGGTCCGGCAGATGCAGGACGACGCCGACGACATCGCCGGCGTGGAGTTTCACGACACGGATTTCGTGCGGGTCGCGGATGCGTTCGGCGCGGCGGGCGAGCGAGTCGACGCTCCCGACGCGCTCGCGGAGGCGCTCGCCGACGGGAAGGTCCGGACCGATCGACCGACCGTGATCGACGTCCGCATCGACCGCGAGGAGGACATGGCCGATCAGCTCTCCTCGTCGTTCTACGACGAGGTCGGCGGGTTACACGAGTAGGTCGGCGTCGGCCCCGGTCCGATCCGACTTCGGGGCCGACCTCGGGCCGAACGGGACACGCTTTTCACGGTGGAAGGGGTCGGTCCGAACGAATGTCCGACGATACCGTACTCGTGACCGGGGGCACCGGATTCATCGGCTCGTTCGTCGTCGCCGACCTCCTCGAACAGGGCCACGACGTGGTGGCCTACGATCTCTCGACGGATACGCGGATCCTGGAGAACCTCGGCGCGGCCGTCGACGTCGCGGTCGTCCGCGGCGACGTCACCGACCCGACGGACGTCGTCAGGACGGTCCGCGAGACGGGAACGACGCGAATCGTCCACCTCGCCGCCCTGCTCACGACGACGGCCCGCGAGAACCCGCGCGCCGCGATCGACGTGAACGTGACGGGCACCAACAACGTCTTCGAGGCCGCTCGAACCCTCGACGACCAGGTCGAGCGCGTCGCGTGGGCATCCTCGGCCGCCGTGTTCGCGCCGCCGGCGAACTACGACCACGGCTGGGTCACCGAGGACGACCTCGTCTACCCCGACACCCTCTACGGCGCGACGAAGGAGTACAACGAGCACCAGGCGCGGGTCTACCACGAGGACTACGGCCTCGATCACGTCGCCCTTCGTCCGACGGTCGCCTACGGCCCCTACCGCGAAACCGGCGGCTCGGCGTTCCTCGCGAACATCGTCGAGAAGCCGGCCCTCGGCGAGCCCTTCGCCGTCGAGTACGGCGACCAGGTCATCGACTGGCAGTACGTCGAGGACATCGCCCACGCGTTCCGGCTGGCGGCGTTCGCGGACGAGGACGACCTCTCACAGCGCGTCTACAACGTCCGCGGCGAGGTGGCCACCATCCGCGAGGCCGCCGAGACGGTCGAGACGATCCTGCCGGACGCGGACCTCGAGGTGAGCGACGAGGGCGAACTCCCCTGGACCCAGAAGCTCGACATGACCGCGATTCGAGAGGACCTGGGGTACGAACCCGAGTACGGCCTCGAACGCGGTTTCCGAAAATACATCAACACCCTGCGTCGGGACGCGAGTCTGGAGCCGGTCTGACGTCCGTCCATCCTGAGGCGAGACCGAGCCCCGTCTGCGGTCGGCGCTCCCCGACGCGGGACGGGGTCCGGTCTCGGTCGTTTCCGCTGTCATCGGCCGGTTCCGGGACGAGGTCCGGTCTCGGTCGTTTTCGCGGGCCTCGGCCGGTTCGTGGGCGCTACTCCTCGATCTCGTCCTCGTCGACGTCGCCGATCTCCTCGTCCCGGTCGAACCCGCGGACGAGTCCGAGCGCGATCGCGACGTCGCGCAGCTCGGGCGACGGGCGCTCGTTGAACGCCGCGATGCGATCGTTCGCGGTCGCGAGGTGTTCGCTCGAGGCGCTCGCGTCGCCGGCTGCGGCCGCAGCCGACGCGTCGGCCATCGCCGCCGTGAATTCCGTCGCGAGTTCCATTCGCTCGACGAGTCGGTTCAGGTGGGTGCGGAGGCCGTCCAGATCGACGGTCTCCACCCGCGGATCGTCGGCGAACGTCTCGACCCGCGTTCTCGCCGTTTCGAGTACCGTCCGCGTCCTCCGAAAGTCGACGTTCGCGGCCGCGAACGCCGCTTGCGCGACCTCGTAGTCGCCGTTCCGCCACGTTTCGACGCCGTGATTGAACAGCCGGGTGGCCCCGGAACCGCGCGCGTGTGCGTCGAGCACGGTCTCCCAGATCTCGATCCGGAGTTCGAACATCGGGATCCGCCTGGCCGGGTCGTTCGACATGATCTCCTGGGGCTCGTCGTCGTGGTACAGGCCGAGGATGTGTCCGATCTCGTGTTTCGTCGTGATCCGGATCTTTCCGAACGGGCGCGCGCCCGCGACGACGACCGCCCGCACGGTCCCCCGGAGCCGGCGCCCCGGCGTGATGATCGGCGCGCAGCCGAGCACCCGCTCGCTGAAGTTCTCGACGCCGCTGCACTCGCTCGGTTCGTCGACGTACCTGATCACCATATCGGGATCGTCGTCGTCCACGACGTCGAACGCGACCTCGAAATCGACGTACCTCGGAGCGTGGGCCTCCCAGTACTCGAGCGCGCCGCGGGCGTTCTCACGGACGTCGTGGTCGCTCTCGCTCTCGTCGTCGATCCGGACGGTGACCGTCTTCCCGGCGAACGGGTGCCGATCTCCGGCCCCGGGGGCCGAACAGCCGGCGATGCTCGCTCCGGCCGCGCTCGCGGCGGTCCCCACGAACTGGCGACGTCGCATTGCCAGTACCCACTGTCGCTACGCGGTAAATATCTCGCGGTCCGAACGGTCGAAGCGGTCGTCGCCGCGCGTGGCGACCCGAGCTGGAATCCGGGACGATCGGCTCAGGCGGTCTGGGAGTACTCTTCGACCCACTCCTGGAGCGTGATGCCCATCGTCGCCTCCGTGATCGCGTTCGAGGACGCCGAGTTGGCGCTCTTGACGAGTTCGGCCTCAAGCGTGCGGGTCGGGACCTCCCCGAGGAAGTGCGGGATCGCTCGCTGGACCGCGAGCGGACAGCCGACCTCGTGGGCGAGGGCGTACCCCGAGATCGAGTGTGGGATCTCGTCGCTGACGTACCCGGGGTCCGGCTCGTCGAGGACGTCGTCGTCGACGAACGGCGGATACTCGTAGCACTTGCCCACGTCGTGGAGCAGGCAGGCCGCGACGACGACGTCGACGTCCGGCTCGGCGCCGTGGAACTCCCGCTGGATCGTCGCCGACTCCAAGGCGATCTTCGTCACTCCGCGGACGTGTTCGACGTTGCTCACCTCGTCGATGTTCCAGGCGTACGGAATATCCGCCACGTCTCGCCAGCCGCCCCGCTCGAGGCCGAGGACCCACGCCTCGACCACTCGCTCCCGGAGGTCGTCGCTCTCTATCTCCCCGAGTTCGGGGTAGGCCTCGCGCACCTGGCGGTCGAAATCGGTCACGTCGATCAGCGCTCGTCCGCGACCAGGCGTTCCTTCCCGATGAAGCGTGGGCGCTCGTCGATCGCGAGGAAGTTGTCGACGTCCGCGCGAGCCTTCTCGGCCATCTCGCCGGTCGCGTCGTAATCTCGCGATCCTTCGCTGCCGAGGGCGTCGTACAGCGCGTCGACGTCGTCGAAGTACAGTTCGGCCACGCCGTCGAACGACTGGTTCGCGGGGTCGGTCGGAACGATCGTGTCGTACTTCACGACGCCGGTGATCTCGCGCGCGATGGGCGTGTGATTTTCCTGCCAGTGCTCGACGAACTCCTGGTGCGTGAGGTCGTCCTTCCGGACGAGAAACGCCGAGTGCTTGTACAGCTCGTCGGTGTCGCCGTCGACGTCGTCGCGCTGGACGATCGCCTCGCCCGCGAACCCGCGCTCTTCGCCGATCGCGTCCGCGAAGTCCACGTCGAGGTTGGCCATCGGCGTCTCGGCGTCGCCGATCGCCGTCTCGAGCGTCTCGCGGTCCGCGAAGAAGAACTCCGCGAGCCCGTCGAACTCCGCGTGTTCGGGCATCGTCGGGAACACCTGGTGGTAGCGGACGACGCCGTCGAACGCGGCGGCGAGGTCGGCGGCCCGCCAGCGCTCGACGAACGCCTCGTGATCGAGCTCCTCGTCACGTCGGAGCAGCGCAACGTGCTTGTACATCGACCGCCCGTTCGCCGGCCGGGGAATAAATCGTACCGAAATATCGCCGCGTCGCACGGGTCCCCGGACGCTGGTTGCGCGCGCCGCCAGCCCGCGCGATCGGACCGGGTTCTCCCCGTCGAGCACCTGCGAGAAGGGGCCTCGCCGTCGACTACCTGACCGAGGGGGCTTACTCGCCGCCGGTACTTGTCAGGATAGCTACTATTCGTCGGGGGCCTGCCAGGAGAGCTACTCGTCGTCGAGTATCTGCCAGGAGGGCTACCCGCCACCGACTACATGCCGGGGGCTTAATCGTCGTCGAGGGCCTGCCAGGAGAGTCGCGGGTTCCGCGCCGCGGCCACCTGGTCGATGCGACGGGCCGACGTCCGTTCGGGCGCCGCCTCCAGGGTCGCGTCGTCCTCCGCTGCCACGGCGTCGAACGCCGCGGCGAGCTGGTCGAGCGTCGCCTTGCTCTCGACCTCCGTCGGCTCGGTCATCAGCGCTTCGGAGACGATCTCCGGCCACTTGGTCGTCGGCGGGTGGACGCCGTAATCGAGCATCCGCTTGGCGACGTCGGCCGCGTCCTGGTCGCCCGCGCTGGCGACGAACTCGTGGTGGACGGGTCCGTAGGGCACCTCGTACTCGATCTGGCTGGCGAGGTAGTTCGCGTTCAACACGGCTTTCGCGCTCGCGTCGGCGAGCCCCTCGTCGCCGAGTCGGGCGATGTAGGCGAACGCCTTCACCAGGACGAGCCAGTTGCCGTGGAAGCCGTGGACCTTCCCGATCGTGTGCTCCGGATCGAAGAGTTCGTAGCGGCCCTCGCCGACGGGCGCGTCGGCGGACTCGTTCGCATCGGGGCCCCCCGCTGCGTCGGTCCGTCGGACCCGCGGCGCCGGGAGGAACGGCGCGAGCTCCTCGACGACGCCGACCGGCCCCGCACCCGGTCCGCCGCCGCCGTGGGGCGTCGCGAACGTCTTGTGGACGTTGTAGTGCATCACGTCGAAGCCCATGTCGCCGGGTCGCGCCCGCCCCAGCAGCGCGTTCAGGTTGGCGCCGTCGTAGTAGAGCAGCCCGCCGACGTCGTGGACCATCTCGGCGATTTCGCCGATGTCGCGCTCGAACAGCCCCAGCGTGTTGGGGTTCGTGAGCATCAGCGCCGCGGTGTTCTCCGAGAGGGCCGCCTCGAGGGCCTCGAGGTCGACGCGACCGTCCTCGTCGCTCGGCAGGGATACGACGTCGTAACCGCCCAGCGCCGCCGTCGCGAAGTTCGTCCCGTGGGCGCTTTCGGGGACGATGACTTCGTCGCGGTAACCCTCTCCGTTGTGCTCGTGATAGGCCGACGCGACCCGGATACCGACGAACTCGCCGGCCGCGCCCGCCGGCGGCTGGAGGGTGACGGCGTCCATCCCGCCGATCCGGCCGAGGTAATCCTGGAGACGGAACGTGAGTTCCAGGGTTCCCTGGATCGACTCGTCGGACCGGTCGGGGTGGACGGCCGCCCCCGGGAGCGCCCCCACGTCCTCTGTGAACGGCGGGTTGTACTTCATGGTGCAGGAACCGAGCGGGTACGGGCCGCTCGTGATCCCGTAGGTCATCTGAGAGAGGCGAGTGTAGTGGCGCGCGAGTTCCGGCTCCGAGAGGGCCGGGAGTTCGACTGAGTCGCGGGTGAGCGCGTCGGGCAGACCCGCGTCGTCCGCGCCGACCTCGACGCGGGTCAGATCCTTCTCCGCGAGCAGGGGTTCGTAGGTGCCGTCGGTCGTCCATCGGGCCTGATCGAAGCGGGTCTCGGCCGGCCGTCGGCGCTCCGCTCCGTCCGGCTCCGCGACGCTCCGCACGCTCTCGGGCTCTGTACGGTCGTCGCTCATCCGACCACCTCCTCGAGCGCGTCGACGAAGCGGTCGAGCTCCGCGTCGGAAACCCCGGAGACGCAGCACTGGATTTCGTGGTCGCCGACCACGTGGACGGCGAAGCCGCGCGCTTCGAGGTCGCCGGCGATCGCCGGTGCGGGTTGATCGACGTGCGCGACGAACTCCCGGAAGTGGTGGCGGTCGTGGACCGGCGCCGTCGCGCCGACGAGATCGTCGACGCGCTCGGCCAGTTCTCCGGCGCGACGGACGTCCCGCTTCGCGAGGTCGACGAGTCCGCCGGGACCGAGCGAGGCGACGTGGATCGCCGTCCGCAGGGCGACCCAGGCCTGGTTGGTACAGATGTTGCTCGTCGCTCGCTCCCGGCGGATGTGCTGTTCGCGGGTCTGCAGCGTCAGCGTGTACGCGCGGCGACCGCCGTCGTCCTCGCTCGCCCCGACGAGCCGTCCCGGCACCTGTCGAAGGTGCTCCTCGCGGGTGGCGAACAGCCCGAGCCCCATCCCGTAGCTCGTCGGGAGCCCCAGCACGCTCGCGTCGCCGACGACGACGTCGGCACCGACGTCGACCGGCCGCTGGAGCAACGAGAGGGCGACGGGATCCGTTCCGAGCACGAAAAGGGCGTCAGCCCCGTCCGCGAGTTCACCGAGCTCGCCCAGGCGCTCCTCGATCGCGCCCCTGACGGTCGGGTTCTCGGCGTACAGCATGACGACGTCGTCGCCGATGCGGTCCGCGATCGCGTCGACGTCCGCGTTCGCGTCGTCGGTCGGGTAGGACTCGACGTCGAGGTCGGTCCCCGCAACGTAGTTCTCGAGCGTGCTTTGGCGTCCGTCTCGAAGGACGTCCGGCACCAGGACCGTCGTCCCGGAGGCGGCCCGGAGGCGGTCGGCCAGCGTCGCCGCCTCGCCGAGGGCGGTCGCCGCGTCGTACATCGAACAATTGGCGATCCCGAGGCCGGTCAGTTCGACGAGCATCGACTGGTACTCGTACAGCGCCTGGAGGAACCCCTGTGAGACCTCCGGCTGGTACTGCGTGTAGGAGGTGAGAAACTCCGACCGATCGGCGAGGTGGTCGACGAGCGACGGCACGTAGTAGCCGTAGTGGCCCCGACCGAGCAGCTCCACCAGGTCGTCGTTTCGGTCGAGGATCGAACCGACCAGCCGGCGCGTCTCGCGTTCGGTTCGCTCGTCGATCCCGAACTCGTCGTCGAACCGTACGTCGGCCGGGATGTCGAAGAGCTCGTCGACGGAGTCGACGTCGAGCGCTCCGAGCATCGCCGCGGTGTCGTCGTCCGTGTGGGGAGCGTACGGACTCCCCGTCGTGCGTGATCCGTGCATGATTAGGCAGGGTCGCGTCGCCAACCCGCGATCGGCGAGAACGTCCGCGTCGTCCGCCGCGGGGCGGTGGTGCGTGACACGTTAGATCGCTCTTACGTCGGGGGGAATATGAACGCACCCTTTTCGATTCGGAAATCCCGGTCGGCGATCCGATCTGCGAAGGCTCCTCATCCGGGATCGACGACTCGATCACGAGGAACGAGTCGCGTCCCGAGTTCGAGGCGCGACGGCCGTCGCTACCGACCGACCAGCGTCGGCGTGCGATCGACGAGCCGGTCCGCCGCTCCGGGGTCGTGCGTGGGGAGGTAGACCACCCGTTCGTGCTCGCAGAGTCGCCGGATCCGCGCCATCGTCCGGCGGCTCGCGCGAGCGGAAAGCGCGATGCCGACGACCTCGTCCTCGAGGAGCTGTCGCTCCGTGAACGTCGTATCGCCGGCGAGCACGATCAGCTCGTCGTCGTCCTCGACGACGATCGACTGGTGGCCCGGGGTGTGCCCCGGCGTCGGAACGGCTCGTATCGATCCGTCGTCGGTCAATCGATGGCTCGCCGGAAACGGCCCGTACTGGCCGTCCCGGTGGTCGAGGAGCGTCGGATCCAGATCGTCCGGCCACCGGTGCATCGGCGATCCGAGCGGCAACGTGCGGTGAATCCAGTACTCCCGGCGCGAGACCAGCACGTCGGCGTCGGGGATCCGTCCGACGGCGCCCGCGTGGTCGAAGTGGAGGTGGGTCAGGACGACCCCGTCGACGTCGCGGGGATCGTAACCGAGTTCCGCGAGCCGATTCGTCACCTCGTCGGCCGGGCCCAGTTCGAAGCCGTCGAGGTCGACCAGGAGTCGGGCCCCGAGGTCGCGGCCGCCGGGATCGAAGACCTCGACCGTCTCGCCGACGTCGACGAGGATAACCGCCTCCGGATGGTCGATCAACCAGCACCGGACGGGAAGGGCCTCGAGCGTCGAGTCGTCGCGAAGGATGTCGAGGTACCGCCCCGGGAGCGTTCGGCGCCGGGCGCGGACGTGACGCTCCGGGAGTCGAAATCGACCGACTTCGATCGGGTACACCTCGACGGTCACGCCCGGATATTCGTCACCGAACACAAAAACGTCCCCACCGATTCGAGCCGACCCCGATAGCGCCGCGGGGTTCAACGGAGCTCACTCGACGAAGCGGTACTTCCGCTCGCCCATCCGGCCCCAACCGTCGAAGACGAATTCGTGCTCGGGCGTCGTCAGCTCGGTGGTTTCGACGTCCTTGTCGTGGTTGTGGGCGTCGTGGATCGCCTCGTACTCCGCGAACGAGAGGGAGTAGCGTCTCTCGAGTTGGTCGTCGATCGAGAGCGCGCCGATCTCCTCGCGCCAGCCGTCCCGAACGGTCTCGGCGTGGACCTCCGCCTGGGCCCCGCTGCCGTAGGAGCCCACGAGCAGCTTTTCCCCCGCGAGGTCGACGTCGTTCTCGAGCGCGTGCTGGAGCGCGCTCGCCCGGGCGACGTGGACCGAGCCCGTGTACCAGTTTCCGACGGATCTGGAGATGGTCAGCGTGGGCTCGATGGTCCCCTCGTACCACGTCTGGTAGTGGTCCGTCTCGGTCAACGCTTCGGTGTACTCCTTGGTCGCCTCCAGGAACGCGTCGTCGTCACCGAACGCCTCGGGACGGGGTTGTCGCCCGATCTCGTCGGCCAGTGTGTCCTCGACGTCGGTGTCTCGGATGACGTTTCGGTAGCCGAGCGCGGCCGCTTTCCGGACCATCCCCGGGAACGGGGTGTGGAAGGGAATGTAGCTGAAGTTGTCCGGGTGGGTGTCGCCGGCGACGCTCTCGTAGTCCTCGAGCGCTTCGCGCATGCGTGCGAGGTACACCTGGACCGAACGCTTGCCGTCTACGCTCGGGAACTGCTGCTGGGGTTTGAGGAAGTCCGTTTCGTCCGCGCTCCCGTATCCCTGTTCGGTGCTGAGCTCGACGATGTTCGGGTCCTCGTCGATCAGCATCGCGACCGCGCCGGCGCCCTGGGTCGCTTCTCCGGGGTCGTCCCGGGCGTACAGCGCCGTGTCCGTCGCGATCACGAGCGCCGCGCGGCCGCGATTGCGACCCGCACGGATCCAGTTGTAGGCGTCGTCGACGCTCTGGGTACCGGCGACGCAGGCGAACTTGCGCTCGCCCTTGTTGGCGTGGTGGAAGTCGCCCTCGAAGACGTCCTCGAGACAGCCAGCGATGTAGGTCGACACCGGCTTCGAGTTGTCGAACGCGCTCTCGGTCGCCACGTCGATACGGCCGATATCGACCGGCTCGAGCCCCTTCCGGTCCATGAGGCGGTAAGCGGCGTTCGCGCCCATCGTGACGATGTCCTCGTAACTGTCGGGGAACGAACTGGACTGCAATCCGAGACCTTTCGTGTATTTTTCCGGATCCTCGCCCTTCGCGGGCGCGAAGGTCCCCGGCAGGTCGAGCTCCAGGTTTCCGGTCCAGATCTCTATCGCGTCGATTCCGACACTTGTCATGGTCGGACAGTGTGGGAGCGGCTATAAGATATTGTCGTTCGGTGTTTCGACGATCGTCTTATGGCAACACCTCGACCTATCAGTACGCCACCTGCCAGCATCCGTCGAACGGAAGTTTGATCAACCCGCCACTCCGAATACTGTCGCTTCTTTACCATCTTCGCCATCGAGGGTGGAGAAAACGACCTCGCATTCTCCGGCACTGTCAGATCCTGTATTTGCCCGACCGAGTTCGATTTCGATCGCGTCCGATGCATCACCGCCATTATCGACGGTATCCACTAGTTCCGCGGAACCGTCCCCTGCTTCATCAATTTTTTGCCTCACCACTCCCCTGTTGTACTTCTTCGTCGGCGTCCCCGAACGGCACGTGACGCAGAACGTTCCGCCTCGGTATACGCGTGTTGGCCGGGCAAATCCGCATCCGTTACCAACCCGTCGGCTCCTCGCGAGCCCCGACGCGTTATTCGTCTTCCTCGACGACCTCCGGATCGCTCATCGCGCTCTGGAGGCTGTCGAGGCCGTTGATCCACTCGGTGACGAGGCCGTACTCCAGTTCCTCGGCGACGGCCACGTCGATCTTTTCGCCGTCGAAAACGAGCGTGCCGGCCTGGGCCGCGTAACCGAGCGCGGCGTCGAGGTCCTCTTCGGCCTCGGCGTCCGCGGCCGCCCGGATGTACTCGTCGACGCCGGCCTCCCCGGCCGGTCCGCTGGCGACGTACTCCTCGGCGGCGAAGAACACGCAGACCAGGCTCGTCTGGACGCCGTCGACGAGCATCAGCGTCTCCTCGTCGTCGATGTCGACCTCGGAGAGGACGATCTCGCGGACCTCGGCGATCTCGCTCAGGGCCGTCTCCTCGTCGAGTTCCCCCTCCTCGTACGCGGTGACGATCTTGGCGATCGCGATCGCCGTGTCGTCCTGCAGGTTCAACAGCAG
>SKPV01000291.1 GCA_007119345.1 Halovivax sp. | reverse complement strand
CCTCCGGGTCGCCAGCCACGGTCAGTCACCCGCCCCGGCACCCGCGCGCTGGATGTCCGCACCCTCGTCGAGTCGGCGCCGGACCCGCTCGCGGGCGTCGCCGAGCTCGGCGCCGGCGTCGGCCGCCCGCTCCAGGAGGACGTCCGCCATCAGCCCCTCCGTGCCGACCGCGCCGGCGTACCAGATCCGGTGCCCGTCGACGTCGGCGGGAACGTCCCAGCCCTCGCGGTAGTCCTCGGTCAGTCCCATGTCCTCGGGAATGTCCTCCTGGGTGTGATAGCCGTCCGCGATGAAGAGGGGGACGACCACGACGTCGTCGCTCTCGAAGAAGTCGGTGACGTCGTCGACCTCCGGCTCCTCGTCCATGAACAGCGCGCGCACCTCGTCGAAGCGGCCCCGGTCCCGGATTCGCTCGGTGTGGTACTCGATCGCCTTCGCCGAGTTCTCGTTACGCTCGGTCCCGTGGCCCACGACGGCGAGGCCGAACCCGTCGCCCACGTCCGGGTCGCCGGTGACGCGCTCGGCGCGCTCGACGATGACGTCGGTCATGGCGTCGTGGGTCCCCACCGGCCCGCAGTAGTGGACCGTCTGCTCCACGTCGGCCGCCGCCAGCGTCGCGTGCGTCGCGCTGGTCCCGTCGGAGTCCCAGCGGTCGACGTCCCAGCCCTCGAGGCGCAGCTCGCGGGGGATCACCCGCTCGGTGAAGTAGCCCTCGCTGATGAACAGCGGGACGACGTAGACCTCGTCGGACTCCAGCGTGCGCAGGACCTCACGGAAGTGCGGTTCCTCCTTCCAGAACGCCTCCCGGACCTCGTCGAAGGCGCCGGTCTCGCGAACCGCGTCCGCGTGGGCGAACGTCGGATCCGAGGCGTCGGGGTTCAGGTGCGACCCGTGGGCCGCGATAACGAGCGCTTGCATGAGTCGGGGTTAGGACGGGCGCCGTATATCGACTTCGCTGTCGGCGAGGGAGACGGGACTCCACGACGGTCCCACTCGTCCGCGGTCTCCACGAACGGACGAGCCGAACGGCCGGTCGTTGGCCCCGCGACCATCACCCACGCTTAAGCGGCTCCGCCCCGCGCCCCCAACCGATGACGTCGAACCCGGACTCGCGACCGGAGGTGTCTCGATGACCGACCTCGACCTGCTCGTCAGTCTGAACGACCACGATCGCCCGCAGTCGGTGGCCGAGCGCGCCGCGCGCGCCGAGGAACTCGGCTTCGCCCGCGTCTCGATGGGCGAGACCACCGGCTGGAACGTCGTCCCGCCGCTGACCCTGATCGCCGATCGGACGACGGAACTGGGCCTCTCGACCGACGTCGTCTCCCCCTTCGGCCGCTCGCCGGCGATGCTCGCCCAGACGGCGCTCACGCTGTGCGACGCCTCCGACGGGCGATTTCGGCTCGGGCTGGGCCCCAGCTCGCCCGCGATCACCGAGCGCTGGCACGGCGCGGCCTTCGACCGGCCGCTGCGCCGACTGCGCGAGACGGTCGAGATCGTCCGCGGCGTCTTCGAGGAGGGGACCCCCGCCTACGACGGCGAGCTCTTCGAGATCGGCGGCCTGAACTACGAGCGCGGGCCCCCGGAGGAACCGCCCGCGATCGACCTCGCCACCCTCGGACCCAAGGCGACCGAGCTCGCCGGCCGATTCGGCGACGGCTGGGCCCCGCAGCTCTTCACGCGAGACGGGCTCGAAGCCCGGCTGGACGACCTGGCCCGAGGAGCCGAATTGAGCGACCGGAGCGTGGACGCCCTGCGCGTGGCGCCGATCGTCCGCTGTTTCGCCGCCGACGAGCGCGACCGGGCCCGCGAGACCGCCCGCTCGACGCTCGCGTTCATGCTCGGCGCCTACGGCCCGTACTACGGGGACTCCGTGGCCGAGCAGGGCTACCCGGACGTCGTGGCGGAGATCCGGGCCGCGTGGGAGGAGCGGGATACGGACGCGATGGCCGCCGCGCTCCCCGACGAGGTGCTGGACGCGCTCGTGGCGGCGGGCACTCCCGACGAGGTCCGTGAATGGGTGACGGAGTACGCCTCGATCGCCGGCGTGGACGCGGTACGAGTCGGCTTCGTCCGCGGGATGAGCGACGCGGACAAGGAGACGACGATGGAAGTCGTGAGCGAGCTGGTGGCGTAAGGTTTCGCGAGTGTGGTGTGATCACGGCGGGGAACCACGACGACCGATCCCAGCCGGTCCCGCTCAGTCCACGAACCGAACCCCGACGTCCGCCGGGTTCGCCGCCCACTCTTCCCTGGAGACGCTGTAGCGGTAGAAGTCGGCGGGTTCACCGTCGTGGACGGCCCAGTTCCGGAGCAGCCCCTCCTTCCGGCCGCCGTGAGCCTCGACGTACTTCTCGATCGCCCGGTTCGACTTCGCGTTGTCCACGTGGGCCGTCACCGCGACCAGTTCGAGATCGAGTCGGTCGAACGCGAGCGCCATCATCGCGGCCGCGCGCTCGCCTGAGTAGCCCCGGCCCCAGAACGGTTTCCGGAGCCAGGTGCCGAGCCCCATCGAGCGGCGGTCCCAGTCGACTCCGAAGCCGGCGTCGCCGGCGAACTCGCCGGCCCCCTCCTCGCCCTCGCGAGGTCGGATGACGTACGAGGCGCCCTCCCCGGAGGCGTACTTCTCGCCCATCTCTTCGACGAAGTCGAGCGTCTCCTTCGGCGTGGCGTGGGGATCCCACGTGAGGTGCTCGGTGATCTCCTCGATGTCGGGATCGTCGCCGGCGTGCTCGTAAAACTCGAAGAGGTCGACGGTCTCGGGGCGGACCGCTTCCATGCGCAGGCGGTCAGTTTCGATCGTTTCGGGAAACAGTTGCGTCATCGGTATCCTCCTCGCTCTTTTCGTCTCTGAATGCGGAGATGTGTCAGTTACCCTATCAGCGTTTCGATCGAACTCGATTCCGTCGCGGTCAGGTACTCCTCGCGATCGATCGAGAACCGGTGGAGGTCGGCCGGCTCGACGTCGACGGCGCGGAGGTTGCGAAAGCGACCGTCGTACCGACCGCCGTGGGCCTCGACGTACGTCGAAATCGCCCGTCGGGAGCGCTCGTTGGCGACCACGCAACTGACCGCGAAGCCGTCGAGGTCGAGGTGCTCGAAGACGACTTCGAGAAACGCCGCCGCGCGCTCGCCGGAGTACCCTCGACCCCAGAACGGCTTCCGGAGGACGATCGCGGACTCGGCGGTCCGACGCTCCCACTGGACGAACAGCGTGGTCGTTCCGGCGATCTCGCCGGCGTCGGGCTCGCCATCCCGGGGCCGGATAAGGTACGTGACCGACTCGGCCTCGGCGCGATTCTCGGCGGCGCCCTCGAGAAACGAGAGGGAATCCGCGGGCGTTTCGGGCGGCGAAAACGGTACGTGCTCGTACACGTCCTCGGGGTCCGGATCGTCCGCGAGCGCACCGTAGCGTTCGAAGACGTCGACCGACTCCGGATCGAACGGCTCGAGGCGGAGTCGGTCGCTCTCGATCGTCTCCGGGAACGGGTCGAGTCGGTCGCTCTCGATCGTCTCCGGGAACGGGTCGAGTCGGTCGCTCTCGATCGTCTCCGGAAACGAGTCGCCCATGGGGCGGTCGACCGAACGGGGTGACAAGTAGCTTTTCGGTGTCCGCGAACGGGCGACCGACGACCGGCGCGTCCCGTCCGACGGTGGGTTGGACCGCGTTTCGACGGACGGCGTGGCGATCGCCGGCGTCGGCGGTTGGGTGCGGATCCGCGAGGGTGCGTCAGGTTGATAACGAAACGGCCCTACCGATCGGTCAGTGAACGCGAACGTAATCCCGAGCGGAACGAGCGCGGCGAGCGTTCGAGCGGGCGCGACGGAGGCGGCGTCGGGGTCGGACGTCCTCGGCGCGGTCGTCTCCCCCGCAATCATCACCTCGCTGGACTCGGTCGACGTCCTCGCCTGGGTGGCGATCGGGACGTTCGTCGGGGCGATTATCCTGGAGTGGCGCGACGCGATCGACGGAGCGCGCTACGTCGCCGCCGCCGCGTGGGCGCTGTTCGGCGTCTTCTGGATCCTGATGGCGCCGTACTACCACTACGAGGTTAACAGCCCCCTCCAGACGGTGCTGGCGATCGCCGCGCTTCCGCTCTGTCTGTGGGCGGGCTACCTCCTCCTCCAGGGACGGCGGTCGCTGCTGGTCCTCTCGCGGGCGGTCGCTTTCATGGGCATCATCTACCTCCCGGCGGAGACGATCCCCGTCTTCCGACAGTGGCTCATCGAGGTGACGGCCTACCAGACCCACCTCGCGATGGACCTGGTGGCGACGAGCCCCGGGATCAACGAGGGAGCCAACGGCTACCAGAGCCGGTTCGACTTCGATCCGGACGAGACCGCAACCGGCCGCACGACCTACATCATCATGGCCTGCACGGGGCTGGGGAGCATGGCCATCTTCGGCGGCCTGATCGCCGCCGTGAAGGCGCCCCTGCGCCGGAAGGCCCTGGGCTTCGTCGTCGCGGTGGGGATCATCTGGTTCCTCAACCTCGTCCGGAACGTCTTCATCGCCCTCGCGACCCCGCACGGCTGGTTCCAGCAGGGCCCGTTCGTCTACGTCGCAACCGAGTGGGTGGGCACGGTCCCCGAGCGAACCTCCTTCTGGGTCTCCCACAACGTGCTCTCCCAGCCGCTGTCGGTCGTCGCGCTCGTCGGGATCGCCTACGTCGTGATCCGGCTCGTTCCGGAGGTGCTCGCACCCCTGGAGGAGGCCCTGTTCGTCCTCACCGGCCGGGAGCTCGACCTCGCCGACGCCCTGGGGACCGACGCCGGGGCCGAGCCCGAAACGCGCAAGTCTGCGGCCGACTGAACCCGGGTGATGACCCCCGCCGACGCGGACGGGACCGTCGAGTTCGCGGACCGCGCGGTCTACCTGCCCGACGCGGACGCGCTCGTCCTCGCGGACGTCCACCTCGGTCGCGGCGAGGCGTCGATGGTCGACGCGCCGATCGACGCCGCAGAGCGCGTCGTGGAGCGCATAGCGGAGCTCCTCGACCGGTTCGACCCGGCGACGGTCGCGATCGCCGGCGATCTGTTGCACTCGTTCTCGTGGATCCCCCGCGGCGTCCGATTGGCGATCGAGGGGACGGAGGCCGCGATCGACGGCGCGGGCGCGGAGCTCGTCTGCACGCCCGGCAACCACGACGCGATGCTCGCGGACGTGTTCGACGGCGAGACGGCACCCGCCCGCCGGCTGGCCGACGGCGAGACGGTCGTCTGTCACGGCCACGAACGTCCCCAACTCGACGGGAGCCGGTACGTGATCGGCCACGATCACCCGGCGCTCGCCGTCGAGGGACGCAAGCACCCGTGCTTCCTGTACGGACCCGGGGCGTACGAAGACGGTGACGGCGCCGCGGACGTGCTCGTCCTGCCGGCGTTCTCGCGGCTCGCCCGCGGGACGACGGTCAACGCCCGGCGCGGCCGGGACTTCCAGTCGCCGCTGGTGACGGACGCCGACGCCTTTCACCCGGTGATCCGGGACGTCGACGGCGAGGAGACGCTCTGGTTCCCGCCGCTCGGCGAGTGTCGGCGCGTGCTGTGAACGTCAGTCCCGAACCCGAACGGTAGTCGATCGCCGGCACCCGGACGTCCGCCATCACCCCAGCTCCGCCAGCACGGCTTCGGCCGCCTCGCGGCCGCTCGCCACGGCTCCCTGGATCGACGACCAGCGGGTGTACTCGCCGGCGAGGTAGACCGGCCCGTCGGGCGCGCGGACGTCGGGGAGTCGGTCGTGGATCCCCGGCGGCTGCGCGAACTGGGCGAACGAGATCCGATCGGTGTGCAGGCGTTCGAACCCGTCGAATCGACGCTCCGGGAACCACGAGGAGAGCGCGCGTTTCGTTCGCGCGGCGAGCGCCTCGTCGGTCATCCCGGGGTCGCCCAGGTAGGTCGCGCTGACGAGCGCCGACCCGTCGGGTGCGTACGCGGGCGCGACGGCGCTGTGGGGAACGATCTGGTTGGGCCAAGCCTCCCCCTCGTCCCGCACCGCCGGCGGTTCGGCGTTCAGTACCAGACGTCGCCCGACGTCCAGGTCGCCGCCCCCCAGCGCGTAGTACTGCGTGACGCAACCGCGCCCCTCGATCGGGATCGCGTCGACGGCCGTCAGCCCGCGAGCGGTCGGCGGATCCGTCGCGACAACGACGGCGTCGGCCCGGCGCGTCTCCCCGCCGATCGAGAGTTCAACCCCGTCGACGGCGGTCTCCAGTCGATCGACCGGCGTCCCCGTTTCGATCGTCGCTCCGGCGTCCCGCGCGCGGCCGGCCAGCTGTGCGGGGATCGCGCCCATCCCCGCCGCGGGCATCGCGGTATCGCCCTCGGCGAGCGCCTTGAAGACGTAGCGGAACACGCGCGCGGAGGTCGAGAGCGAACGGTCGAGGGTGATCCCGCCGAAAAACGGCGCCACGAATCGATCGCGAAAGCGCTGCGAGAAGCCCTCGTCGACGAGGAACGTCTCGATGTCGGTATCTGGCTCCGCGAAGATGTCCGCGAACTCTGTCCGGCGGAGCGTCCGCCAGAGGCCGAGCACGCGGACCTTGTCGCCGACGGTGACGTCGGCGTTGAACAGCGTCGCCGGCAGGGCGCGCGGCGCCCGGAGCGGATCCGCGAGGGTCGAGCGGTGGTTCGGCCGCGCCAGGCACGCGCCGGGGGCGAACCGCCGGAGCGAGAGCGCGTCGAGGTCGAGTTCGCGGCGAACGGCAGGATAGGCGGTGAACAGCACCTGGAATCCGCGGTCGAAGCGGTAGCCGTCCCGCTCGCGGGTGGCGACGCGGCCGCCGACGCGGTCCCGCCGCTCGAGGACCCTCACGTCCGCACCGTCCTCGGCGAGGCGGCGCGCGGCGATCAGTCCGGCGAGACCGGCGCCGACGACCGCCACCCGTGACGAATCGGTCATCGAGTGATCGTTCGGACTCCCGGTACAAAGATATCGGCCGGCGACTCACCGCGCGAGTGCGCGGGGCGATCCAGGGGAACAGGCCGACCCCGAGACGCGAATCGTTCGCCCGGCATCGAACCGATCGCCGGAATGCGAGCCGTTTACGTGGTGGGGCGCCGACTCGCCGACATGGAGACGACCGAGGCGTTCGAGGGACTCTCGTGTCGCGACTGTGGGGAATTTTACGACCCCGAAACGGGCACCCACCGCTGTGGAGAGTGCGAGGGCATCCTCGATCCGGCCTACGAGTACGACGAGATCGATGTCGACCGCGAGACCGTCGCCGCGCGGCCGTTCGATTCGATGTGGCGGTACGCGGAGTTGCTCCCGTTCCGGCGCGAGGGCGCCGTGACGATGGACGAGGGCGCGACGCCGACGATCGACTGCCCCTCCCTCGCCGGCGAGGTCGGGGTCGGGGAGTTCCTGATCAAAGACGAAGGGCGCAACCCGACGGGCACGTTCAAGGATCGGGGCGCGTCGATGGCCGTCACCGCGGCCGTCCAGCACGGTGCGACGGACGTCGCCCTGCCCTCCGCGGGGAACGCCGGGCAGGCGGCCGCCGCCTACGCCGGACGCGCCGGACTGGCGTCGCACGTCTACCTCCCGGCCCGGGCGGGATTCACGACGAAGGCGATGGTGAACGTCCACGGCGGCGACCTGACCGTCAGCGGCGGCCGGATCGGCGACGCCGCGGCGGCCTACGGCGACGCGATGGACGAGCACGAGGACTGGTACTCGCTGTCGTCCTTAGTGACCCCGTACCGTCACGAGGGCAAGAAGACGATGCTCTACGAGCTCGTCGAGCAGCGCGAGTGGGACGTTCCCGACGCGATCGTCTACCCGACCGGCGGCGGCGTCGGCCTCGCCGGGATGTACAAGGCCGCACTGGAGTTGCGCGAGCTCGGCCTGATCGACGAGCTGCCGTCGTTCTACGCCGCCCAGGCGACGGGGTGTGCCCCCATCGTCGAGGCGTTCGAGGCCGGCCGGGAGGTCCACGAGCCCGTCGAGCACCCGGACACGATCTGCGGGGGCATCGAGATCCCCGATCCGGGCGGAAGTCAGTGGATCCTCGAGGCGCTCCGTGAGACCGACGGCGGCGCCGTCGCGACCGACGACGAGGAGATCCTCGACGCGGCGATCGCCGTCGCCCAGAGCGAAGGACTGGAGATGGCGCCGACCTGCGCGGCCGCCGCCAGCGGCGCCTGGGCGCTCGCCGACGCCGGCGAGTTCGACGACGACGAGACGGTCGTCGTGGTCAACACCGGCGCCGGGAACAAGGAAGCCGACGTCCTGCGAAGTCACCTGATGAGCCAGGGGGTCTGAGTGAGAGCATCGGTCGACCCCACGAGATATCGGACTGGAAACGAACGGCTCGTCTTATTGCTTAGACGGCGGATCAAAGGGCTTCGGTGAAGCAAGAGCTCCCGATCGACGGCGGACAGAGAAACGCGAAGTTCGCCGGAACGTGGACGAGCGGAGTGACGGGCGCGATCTCTCACCCTTCGCACGTTCGAAGAAGTGTTTCGGCGGGTACCAGGGATCGGACGGGATCGCCGATTAGTCGTCGTCCTTCTCGTTCGGCGGATCCGCGTGATCCGGCGGGCCGCCGTCTTGCTCTCCGGGCGAGCCGTCCTCGTGCTGTCCCGGCGGGTCGACGCCGGCGATACTGCGGGCGATCTCCGCCACGTCGGGACCGCTTACCTCGGAGGCATTTTGGCGAAGTTCATCGAGTCGAGCGGTGTCGACGCCGACCGCTTCGGCTCGCTGCTCGGTTTGGTTGACCGACTCCTCGAACAACCCGAGTTCGACTGCCATCCGCGTCAGCTGCTCCTGGTGTCCGGGAGGCCGCTCGTCCCCGCGATCGGCGAAGTGGTTCGTCCGTTCTTGCAGCCGGTCGAACCGCCCTTCGAGTTCCCCAACGCGATCGTTCACCACGGCCTCCCGGTCCTCGGCGCCCTCGAACGCCGCCTCGAACATCCCCTGGTCGACGCTCACGTTCGCGTCGGCGGAGCTAGACTGCATGAAAGTCCCCACTTCGGAGCCCATCCCCGGGGTCTCGTCGTCGGCCTCGTCGGCCGGATCGTCGACCGACGAGTCGACGACCGCCGCCGCGCCGATCGACGCCAGGGCGAGACCGACGACGACGAGCGCACCTACCACCGCGAGTCGGTACCCGTTCATCACGATCAACTAGAAGTCGGCCATCATAAAAGGGTGAACCTTCGTTCGAACGGTTCAACTCCGTTCGCGGGGCCGTCGGCGATCGTTCGCACCGTTCGCGGATCGTTCACCGGCCGCTACCCCGCCAGCGGCCGACCGGACGGCCACTCGCGATAGTGCCCCGTCGTTCTCACCCCAGGTATCGGTCGACCCCGGGAGCGCCGCCGCCCGGCTCGAGAGCCGGCCGATTCAGGACTGTTTGTCCTTCGACCTAAGTGTTCTCGCAGAATAGTTATGTGGCGCGGACCCTTGGTACCACTTAGCATGTTCGAGCGGTTCTCGGGAAGCTACTACCTCGGCCGGCTGTACGTGACGCCGTCCGAAGACGAGCGCGTGACGATGGAACGCGCCCAGCACGAACGCGTGAACGAGCAACTGTACGCGACCGGCGAGGGGGTCGAACGACTCGACGCCCCGCTGGTGATGAAACTGGAGTCCAGACACTTCCCGGTCCACGGCGACGACGCGGTACCCGCGAACACGCTCGCCGTTCCCGAATCCCTCCTCGAGGACACCGCCATCCGCAACCCGCCGGAGCTCTCGGAAGTGTTCCTCGCGCGCCGCGAGCGCGCCCGTCAGCTGCTCGAGTGGTCGGGCTGGCAACCCGACGACGAGGCCGGTCCGCTCCCGGACGGGTGGGAGTCGAACGTCGGAACCTAGAAGTACCCGGACTCCCCGCGTTCTACCGATGTCCAGGCTCGACGAGTGGCTCGGCCGCGCGCCGCTCAAAGAGCGGATCGCGGAACTCGAGGCGGAACTCGAACGGCAACGAGATCGCTACGAGGCCGAATCCGAGCGACGCGCCGAAGCGGTCAGGGAACGCCAGACCGCCCAGGAGCGAATCAACCGCCTGGAGGATCGGATCGCCCAGCTCGAGGGCGAACTCGACCGCGTCGACGACGACGAGCGCCGGCTGGAGTACCGCCGCCGGGAGCGGCTGCGGGGCGAGCGCCTCAGGGAGGTCCTGGACCGACTCCGCTCCGTACGAGCCGGTCCGGAAGGGATCCTGACGGCGTCCGTCGACGGCGGATCGCTTCCGGAGACGGTTTCGGACGCGCTCGGCGATCGCGCGCGACTGGCGGCCGAGGCGGCGCCGTGTCTCGTCTGCGTCGACGACGCCGGTCTCCTCTCGGTCGCGCTCGACGCGCCGACGGCGCCGTCGATCGAGCCGACCTGGGACGACCGCGTCGCGCTCGATCCGTCGTGGTTCCGCCCGACCGGCTCGTTCCTGCTGGCGCTCGTCCGGGCCGACCTCTTCGCGCTCGGGCGCTACGAGGGCGACGAGCGCGTCGACTACGTCGGCTTCGAGAGCGACGTGAAAGGCGCCCACTCCAAGGGCGGGTTCTCCCAGGCGCGCTTCGAACGCATCCGTGAGGGACAGATCGACGACCACCTCGAACGGTCCCGCGAGGCGATCGCGGAGGCGCTCTCGGCGGCCGAGGCCGACCGGCTCTACCTGGTCGGACAGCGAAACGCCGTCGACGAGCTCGCCGCCGACCTCGAGACGCCGCCCGAGGCCACGATGACCGTCGACGCCACCGGCGCGCCCGAGTCCGCCCTCGACGACGCGTTCCGGTCGTTCTGGACGGCCGAGTTGCGGGTGATCTGAGGAGACCCGGACGCCCGCCGGGACGGGCCAGCCCGTGTTCGTCGGCGGCAACCGATCCCGGCCGATCGCCCCCGAATCGACCGACCGCCAGCGACCACCGATACCGACCAACCGCCGCCGAATCGACCGACCGCCAGTCCGCGTTGCGGGCGAACCGATCGACCGCCATACCGCTTCTCGAACGATTAAGTACGGGCTCCGCCATGTGCCCGTATGCGCGTTACGATCCTCGCTCACGAGCAGTTCCCCGACGGGGCCAAGACGGCCCAGGGGATCCTGCGCTACGCCGACTACGACGTCGTCGCGGTCCTCGACCGCGAGACCGCCGGCGACCGCGTGACCGACCACGTCCCGGACGTCCAGAACGCCCCGATCGTCGAGGGGATGGACGACGTCGACGAGCCGGTCGACGCCCTGATCGTCGGCATCGCCCCCGTCGGCGGCGGCTTCGAAGCCTCCTGGCGGCCGGACGTTCGAACCGCCCTCGAACGCGGCTGCGACGTGATCTCCGGGCTGCACTACTTCCTGAACGAGGACGACGAGTTCGCGGCGCTCGCCGCCGAGCACGACTGCGAGCTCTGGGACGTCCGCGAACCCCACGACGACCTCACCGTCAGCGAGGGCGTCGCGGCCGAGGTCGACGCCGACGTCGTCTGCACCGTCGGCACCGACTGCGCGGTCGGGAAGATGACGGCGACGATGGAACTGGTCGAGGCCGCCCGCGCGGCGGGCCACGACGCGGCGGCGATCCCGACCGGACAGACCGGCATCGTGATCGAAGGCTGGGGCAACCCCGTCGACCGGGTCGTCAGCGACTTCACCGCCGGCTCGGTCGAGGAGATGATCCTCGAGAAGGGCGACGAGCACGACCTCCTGATCGTCGAGGGACAGGGGAGCATCGTCCACCCGGCGTACTCCGCCGTCACCTGCGGCATCCTCCACGGCGCGATGGCCGATCGCCTGGTGCTGTGCCACGAGGCCGGCCGGGAGCGCGTCGGCCACTACGAGTCGTTCGAACTCCCCCCGGTCCCGGCGTACGTCGACCTCTACGAGTCCCTCGCCGCGCCGGTCCGGGAGAGCGAGGTCGTCGCGGGGATCCTCAACACCCGGTCGATCGACGACGACGCGGCGGCCCGCGACGCCGTCTCGACCTACGCCGACGAGGTGGGCGGCCCGGCGACCGATCCGATCCGCTTCGACGCCGCGGAGATCCTGGAGGCGATCGTATGAGCCTGACCACCGATTTCGAGCGGGTGACGCTCCCGCTCGAGTTCCCGTTCACCATCTCGCGGCGGACGGACACGGAGACGGAGGTGGTCGTCGTCCGGGTCGAAGACGAGGCGGGCCGGGTCGGCGTCGGCGGCGCGGGTCCGTCGGCCCACTACGGCGAGTCCGCGGACACCGTCGAGGCGGTGCTCGGAAGCCTGTTCGCGGTCGTCGAGGACGTCGGCGATCCCCACCAGCTCGGCCGCATCGAGCGCCGGATGCGCGAGACGATCCACCGCAACCCGGCCGCTCGCTGTGCGGTGTCGATCGCGCTACACGATCTCGTCGCGAAGCGACTCGACGTCCCGCTGTACCGGTACTGGGGGCTCGACCCGACCGAGACGGTCGAGAGCTCCTACACCATCGGCATCGACGACACCGAGACGATGCGCGAAAAGACCGAGATCGCGGTCGAACGCGGCTACACGACGCTCAAGGTCAAGCTCGGCACCGACCGCGACGTCGAGATCGTCGAGACGATCCGGGACGTCGCCCCCGACGCGCGCCTCTACGTCGACGCGAACGAGGCCTGGACGCCCAAAGAGGCCGTCCGCAAGATCGACGAGTTCGCCGCCTACGACCTCGAGTTCGTCGAGCAACCCGTCCCGGCCGAGAACCCGGAAGGACTGGGCTACGTCTACGAACACGCGTCCCTCCCGATCGCCGCCGACGAGTCGCTGTGCACCGTCGACGACGTCCCCAGGGTGGCCGAGCGCTGTGACGTCGCGAACCTGAAGCTGATGAAGTGCGGCGGGTTGCGAGAGGCGATCCGTATCGTCCACGCCGCCCGCGCCCACGGCATGCAGGTGATGTGCGGGTGCATGTCCGAGTCGAACGCCTCGATCGCGGCGGCCTGCCACCTGGCACCCCTGCTCGACTACGCCGACCTCGACGGATCCCTGCTGCTCGAGGACGACCCGTACGACGGCGTCCCGATGCCGGGCGGGCTGATCGATCTCGAGTCGCTCGATCGTCCGGGGACCGGCGCCGTCGAGAACTGAGCGCACCTCGCCTACGACGCAGGTCGGCGACGCCGGCCACCGGCGACTTCGACCCTCGCATCGACGCCGGTGGCCGACGACTCCGACCTCGCGTCGACGCGGCGCACCTTTTTAGTCGTCCGGTCCGCACTCCGGGTGTATGAGCGAGCTACGCGACGAACTGCGCGCGGCGTACGAGGACGCCGGCTACGATGTCGGCGAGGTGACCGAGAACCGGGATACGGTTCGTGTCGTCCTGCTCGAGGAGGCGGGCGCCGAGGACGTCAGATCGATCGCGGCCGACGTCCTCGGGGAGGAACCGTCCTTCGGCGTGAACGTGACGACCGAGTCCGTCGACGGCCACGACGGGACGAGCACGGTCGTCTCCTTCCGGAATCGATAGACTCGGGAACCGGCGGCTTATCGACTCGCGGCGAGCCGACCGCCTCACCCCAGGTCCTCGTCGCGCTGGGACTCCCGGAGGATGAACGGCCCCATCGCGAGCGTCCGCTTCGCGACGGTCGCGATGCGCAGGATGAAGACGATGAAGACGACGAACGGAGCGATGCCGACGACGAAGCCGGCGCTCGTGAGCCAGACGAGGTTGTCTACGCCCAGCGTCGCCCCCGGTAGGGCGTCCGCGTCGACGTACATGATCATCACCGCCATCACCGTCAGCGCGGGGACCGAGATGTACAGCAGCGCCCGCGAGAGGTTGATCAGCTCCCACTGGAAGTACAGCGTCTTGAAGTGCTCGCGGGCCGGGCCGAAGAGTTTCAGCGTCTCGATCGTGTGATCGAGCTTCTCGGAGGCCTCCTCGGAGAGCGACTCCTCGTGATCCGCGCGGATCTTGCGGGCGTCGTAGATCTTCCGCGAGTAGTTGAAGTTGAGCGCGTTCCAGAGAACTTCGAAGGTGCCGAACTGGGCGTTCTCGAGGCCGTCTTTCACGCTTCCGGCGTTCTCCTTCATGTCGTCGACGTAGTCGGCGATCTTCTCCCGGAGCTCCTCGTCGCGCTCGTCGTCCATCTCCGACTCGAGTTCGTCCGCCCGGGCCTCGACGCCGGCGACCAGCTCGTAGAGGAACGCCGCGGGTTCGGGCGGGCTCGCGTCCTCGTCGATCGTGCTCTCGACGTCCTGGCGAAACTCCATCGCCTGGTCCATCCGGTCGCGCTGTTCGCCGACGGCGCCCAGCTCCTGGGAGAGCACCAGCTGGTTGATCGTGACGACGATGGAGGTGCCCGTGATGATCGCCCCGATGAACGCCGAGAAGAGGAACTCGAGGCCGTCCTGGGCCTCCACGATCTCCCGCAGCGGGGAAAGACCCACGAAGCTCGCGAGGACGAGCACGACGAACACCGCCGCCAGGACCGCCGCCGTGAGGACCCACCGGTTGATCCGGAGCAGAAGGTACAACCGCGCTCCGCCGAGTCGATCCTGCCCGCTTTCGTCGCCGTCGTCCGCGTCCGACTCCGGGGATCCCATCGAGCGTCTCTCACGACCACGGCCGGCGGTAAAATACTCGGGCCGGGAATCGACGGGCGAGGACGCCAATCGCCACTCGTCGGATGCGAAGGACGTCGCCCGATCCGCTTTTCCTGGTCGCAGGGGCTGCCCGCGGTTGCTCCCCTCCGGTTGCGGGAGATGCCCGCGACCGCACCTGCCCGGTTGCGGGGGATGCCCGCGACCGAACCTGCCCGGTTGCGGGGGATGCCGCGGTCACTCCTCACCGGCCGCGGGGACGTCACCCGGCCCCGCCCTCCCGTCGCGGTCCCCGTACGAGACGTCGAACGGCCCCGCATCCGGATCCTTCTGGGGGAGCATCGGGCCCGACGACGCGGTCCGTCGGGTCACCGTCGCCGTCCGGAGGATGTACGCGACGAGCAGCGCGAGCGGCGACACCACGACGGCGACCAGCGCGCTGACGACGTACGGGAGGACCGCGATCGAGAGCGTCGGACCGGTGAGATCGGCGAAGACGAAACCGATGAGGAGCGCCGAGAGGATCGCCGGGACGCCGGTGTAGATCGTCAGCTGAGAAAAGCGGGTCAGCTCCCGCTGCAGGTACGTCGTCTTGAAGTGCTCCCGTGCGACGGCGAACAGCTGCAGGGCGCCCAGGAGCTCGTCGAACGCCGCCGTCGCCTCCTCCGACAGGGCGCCCTCGTGACGGTGTCGGAGGTGCGTTCCGGCGTACTGCTGCCAGGCGTCGTCGAAGGCGACGGCCGCCGAGACGGCCTTGACCGTGCCGAACTGGGCGTGCTCGAGCGTGTCGTCGAGCCGTTCCGTGCTCTCCCGGAGGCCGGCGACGTAGCTCGCGATCGGCCCCCGAACCGCCTCGTCGTGGTCGGAGACGGCATCGTCGAGGGCGTCCGCGCGGTGGTGAATCGTCGCGACGATCAGTTCGAGCAGCTTCGTCGGCGCCGCCGGCGCCGCCGGGACCGCCGCCGCCTTCGCCACGTCGCGGCGGAACGAGACGACCCCGTCGATCTGGTCGCGCGCCTCCCCGGCGGCCGTGAACTCCCGGGAGAGGATGAGCTGGTTGATCGAGACGACGAGCGTGACCAGCGAGAACGTGCCCGCGATCATGCCGCCGGCCAGCCTGGTGATGGAGTCGTCGTTGGCGAACGAGATCAAGCCGACCTCGCCCAGCGCCAGCATCGACAGGAAGACGGCGATCGACAGCAGGGCCGCCACGAAGAGTCGGTCGCCGTCGACGAGAAACCACTCCTGGACTCGTCGGAGCGCGTTCGTTCGCTCGCCGATGTTCGCGCCGAACGACTCCATGGGCTCAACGGGTTCGTCGCGCTCGCCCGCGCCGGAACCGGTGGTCATGGGTCGGTCGGGTATTCGACGCTCCGGTGGATAAGCCCCCGCTTTGCAGGCGATCCGACGGCGAACGCGCGATAGTCAAGGCCCAGTCTGAAATGCGCTCGGAACGTCGGTTCCACCGTCATGCGTTCCAGCGAAGCCGGCCGCGACCGCGATCGGCGACGCTTCCTCGCCGCGGCGGGGGCGGTGCTCGGAGCGAGCCTGGCCGGCTGCGTCGACGGCCGCGAGCCCGACTACGAGCCGGGCGACGTGCCGGACGTCGACGGCGAGCCCCGCACCGCGGAGGAGATGGCGGCGGCCGAAGCGATCGCCGAGCGGGACGTGCGGGAGGGCGTCTCGCCGCTCGACGATCTCGCCGTTTCCGACCACGAGTTCGTCCTGGAAGACGGCTACGAGGGAGCGACCGTCCGGGGGACCGTCTCGAACGACGGCGACGACCGGATCGAACTCGTCGAGGTGCGGGTCCGCGTCTACGACGAAAACGGCGACCAGCTCGGTCGGTACCTGGATCGGACCGGCGACCTCGGCGCCGGCGAGCGTTGGGCGTTCGCCGTCGTCCTGCTCGAAGCGCCCGACGACATCGCCGAGTACGACGTCGCGGTGCTCGGGACGCCGACGTAGCCTCGCGAAAAAACGACCGTCGGAGTCGCGGCCGCGGAGACGCGTCGCCGACTCAGTTCTCCTCGTCCTGCAGTTCGGTGAGTTCTGCCTCGACGTCCTCGTCGAGTTCGACCTCCTCGTCCGCCTCGTCGGCACCGCTCGCCCCGACCTCGGACTTGAGCGTCTCCAGTTCGGCGTCGACGCCGCTGTCGGACGACACCTGCTCGAGCTCGCGGTCGATCTGGTCCTTGTCGGTCAGGACCTCGTCGAAGGCGCCGGTCTCGCGCAGTTCGTCCATCGCGGCGGCGCGAGCCTCCATGTCCTGGGTCTGTTCCTCGGCGCGCTCGATGGAGCGGCCGACGTCCTCGAACTCTTCCCCGGTGGCGGTCATCGCCTCCGAGACCGTCGAACTGGCCTCCGCGGCCTCGTAGCGGGCCTTCATCGTCTCCTTCTTGGTCCGGAACTCCTCGATACGAGTCTGGAGCTCGTCCTTCTGGTCGATCAGCCGGTCCTGCTGGTTCTGCAGGTCGGCGATCTGGCGCTCTAACTCCTCGATCTGGTTCATCTTCGCCTTCTTCTTCTCGAGCGCCTTGCGCGCGAGGTCCTCGCGGTCCTGCTCGACGGCGGCACGGGCCTGTTCGTTGTGTTTCTCGACGTTCTCCTCGAGTCGGCGCTTTTGCATCTCGAGGCGCTTTTTCTGCGTGGTGAGGTCCGCGATTCCTCGCTTTACCTGCTGGAGCTGATCGCGCATCTGCTCGTAGGAGTAGTCGAGCGTTTCCGTCGGATCCTCCGCCCGGTTCAACACCGCGTTCAACTTCGAGCGGATGACGTACGAGGTCCGAGAGAGGATGCCCATGTTACGTACGTGTCGCTCTTGGCCCTTAAAAACATCACATTGACAACAGTCGAACCCCCGATTCGCCGGGCAGATGGCCGAATCGCCCCGATTCGGTTCCGGCCGAACGCGTCGTGAGAAGGTGCTTCCCGAGTCCCCGCTACCGCTCCCCGAATGATGGGTCGGCATCGGTGGGCCAGGGCCTCGGCATCGGTGGATTCGGGGTCGGCATCAATGAATTCGGGTGTCGTCATCGGTGGATCGGGCCTCGGCATCGATGGATCGGGCGTCGGCATCGGTGGATATCGCGTTCTGGGCGTGCGCTTTTCCCCACGGGCGGCGGATGCCGACGCATGCGCGGCCGACCGGCCACTCGACGAGCACTCCTGGCCTCCGGCGGAGCGACCCTCGTCGGCGGTCTCGCCGGGTGCGTTCACGACGAATCCGAACACGAAGTGGGCAATCCGGAACCGTTCGTCGAGGTCCTGGCGTCCGGCGACGGCGAGGAACGATTCGGTCCGCCCGTCGCCCACGTCGTCGAGGGCGGGACGGTCCAGTGGGTGGTCGACGGCGGGACGCACGATTCGACCGCCTACCACCCGGAGACGCACCGGGACCAGCCGCGGATTCCGGCCGGCGCCGAGCCGTGGTCGAGCGACCCGCTCTCCGGCGACGCCGCCTTCGACCACGCGTTCGAGACGGAAGGGGTGTACGACTACGCCTGTACCGTCCACGAGACCCGGGGGATGGTCGGGAGCATCGTCGTCGGGTGGCCGGCGGAACTCGACGGCGAGCCCGGCCTCTCGTCTCCGTCTCACGCGTATCCCGCAGCCGCTCGCGAACAACTCGAACGGCACACCGACCAAGTTCGGTCCGACCTCGAGGACGAGTACGAACGGCCGTGAGCGACGAATCGGTGACCGGCCGTCGGCCGCGACGATCCGAGGTCGTCGACGACGCCGAAACCGTCCACGAGCCTGGAAACGACGACGCTGAAACCGTCCACAACACCGAATACGATGACGCCGAAGCCGTCCAGAATCCCGAAAACGACGATCCCGAGATCGACGTCACTCCCGCGGTTCGTCCGGTTCGAAGCCGTACATTTTCGCCACCCTCGAGATGACGTGTTCGTGGACGTACCAGAGGACGATGACCGCGCCCACGATGATGAGGGCGTCTTCCAGCCCGCCCATGAGGCCGAGGCCGACGATCAGGGTCGTCGCGCAGGCGGCGGGGTGGTTCGTCTTCGTGACGAGCATCGTCGCGGTGGTCAACATCATCGCCACCGTCGCGCTCGCGGAGAGGTAGAGGAGCTCCATCGTGAAGGCGGGGTCGGGGCGGTCGAAGACGACGTACGCGCTGACCTCGTTCGCGAACAAAGCGTAAGCGATCAGGCCGGCGGCGACGGCGACGGCGTGCCCGCCGATGACGTGGTAGGCACCCTCCTCTCTCGGTTGCTCACCGGTCGCCAGGAGGTACGCGGAAGGGCCCAGGCTCGGGAACAGGAACGGGCGACCCGTCGCGATCGTGATGATCCCCAGGACGGCGAAGTGAAAGAACGTGTTCAGCGTCGCGCTGTACTCGTCCCTGAGGTCCAGTTCGAACGCTGCCACGCACGTACCTGTGCGTGCTCGGGCTACCAAAAGGGCTCGCCGGCATTGCTCGCCCGACCGTCCACGGAGGCTCGCGACGGACGGAGCCACCGGAGGTCCACGACGGACGGAGCCACCGGAGCGCCGATCGATCCGGTCGGGAGGATTCAAGGACCGCGACCACCCACCTCCGCCCATGACCGACGTCCTGATTCCGGGCGGCCGCGACGTTCGCGGGAGTCGAGACGGTCCCGCCGACCCGGACGCGCTCGTCGTCGCGTGTCCGCCCCATCCCCGACACGGCGGCAGCCGAACCGACGGGCGCCTCCGGGCGGTCGGCGACGCCCTCACCGACCGCGGGATCGGCTGCCTCCGGATCGACTACGGGCCCTGGGACGAGGGCGTGGGCGAGCGCGAGGACGTCCGAAACGCCGTCCGGTGGGCCGCCGATCAGGCCGACCGCGTCGGACTGTTCGGGTACAGCTTCGGCGCCTCGGAGGCGATCCTCGCGGCCGCCTCTGTCGATCGCGAGATCGCCGCCGTCTCCGCGCTGGCGCCGACCGCGAGCCTGGGTCCCGAACTGGACGTCGTCGCCGCGCTCGGCGAACTCGACGAGGGGGCGGCGCTACAGGTGCTGTACGGCTCGCGAGACGAGACCGTCGACTGGAGGCCGGTCGTCGACCGGGCCCGGGAACGGGACGCGGCCGTCGTCGAGCTGTCGGGCGATCACTTCTTCGTCGGCCAACGGCTGAAGATCGCCGAACGCGTCGGGGCGTTCCTCGACGCCGAACTCCGCGACGGGGCGGACGATGGCGGACCGTCGACTCCGTAGCGACCCTCATCGCTCGGGCCGTCGCCGCTCGCGCCTGTCCTCGAGCACCGCGCGGATCCGTTTTCCCGGGCCGCCCTCGATCGGCCATCCGAGCTGGCGCCACGCGGGCGGTTCGGGTTCGAAATCCCCGCACGATCCCGCACACTCGCGGGCCGTCTGCTGGCGGCCCTTCGCCGCACAAAACGGAAGCGCCTGCCCGTCGGTCCGCGTCTCGAAGTACCGGCAGTCGGGGCGCATCGTGTCGACGTAGGACCGCCAGCCGCGTTCGTAGGCGCGCTCGGCGATCGCCAGGCGCGTGGCCGCCTTCTCGTCGGGCTCGACGTACTCGAACCGCGACGCGGAGGCGTCGCGAATCCCGCCCGAGGGTCGTTCGAGGATGCGCGTTCCGGGCTCGTCCACCGCCAGCGTTCGGGGGTACCACGCCACCTCGGCCGTCAACCCGTCGGGATCGAGCGCGAGGATGCCGGCTTCCACCGGCAGGTCCTCGAGGAGCGCCGGCTCGACGCGCTCGCCCGTGGTTCGGGTGGCGACCCAGACCTCGTCCGCGAGCGCCGTCGCCACGTCGAACTCGAGTTGCGGACCGAGGACGCGGGCGGCGCTCGCGTCCAGGTCGGGCTTGTTCTCGATCGCGATCACGCGCTCGAGCCAGTCGGGGTAGGGCCACCGGCGGCGAATCTCGATCCGCCGTCCGTCGCGGCGGGTCTCGAGGATCCCGCGGTCGTCGGCGCGGTGGATCGACTCGCGGACGTAGCGCCACGGGTAGCCGGGATCGGGCAAGGCGTCGCGGTAGTACGCCCACTCCTCGGGAGCGTGCTGGACGACGTCGAGAAGGTCGCCGTCGAGGCGTTCCGGGCCGAATCGCGAGCGTTCGCGCAGTCCCTCGGGGTCGCACTCCAGGACGACGGTGTCCCAGCGCCGGCGCTTCGTTCCCAGCTGGCGGGCGACGAGCACGGCGGACTCGCGGGGCTCGCCCGGCGGCCACGCGCGCTCGGCCCACCGGCAGGTGCGCAGTTCGAACCCGAACTCGCTCGCGACGAAGTCCACGGCGGTCGTTGGAACCCGACCGCGAAAACCTTGCGGCTCCGAACCCGATCCCGACCCCGGCGCGAGCGCGGGTTGAGGTCACTCCGGTCCGAACCCGGCGAGGCGCGCCTGGTAACGTAGCCGACACGGACTCCTCCGGGGCTCACGGCCCGCGAGCCCGGCGTCCCTCGCGGCTCACATTCCCGGCATCGACTCCTCGTTCGCGGCCGCGACCGCCGACGGATCGATCGTCGCGACGATCGCGTGCGCGTACAGCCGGGCGACCACCAGGAGGGAGAAGAAGACGACGGTCGGGACGGCGAGGAGCCCGAACACGGTGACGAGCAGCATCACCGCGACGCCGCCGGCGGTGAACCAGACCACGAGCGACTGGAGCGTCGCCGAAACGTAGGGAAGCCCGCTCGCGGCGCGGACGATCACACCCCAGTCCGCCGCGCCGGTGAGCGACCCCGACCGCGCGACCGCGAACATCGCCGCGGGGGCCAGGTAGGCGCCGATCGCGAAGGCCGCCCCCGCCGGGACAGCGACGGTCCAGAGTCCGACGTCCGATCCCGCCAGGCCCCAGACGCCCGCCGCGACGGCGACCGCCGGAAGGATCGCGTAGCCGATCAGAACGCCCGCACCGACGATTCCGGTGCGGACGAGTCCCAGCGGCTCGGCGATCGCCGGCGGCTCCTCGTCCGCGATCGGTTCGGCGAGGACCCGGAGCGCGTACCCGACCAGCGGGACGCCCGCGAGGAGCGCGACGATCGCGAGCGACGGATTCCACAACAGCGCAACCGGTAGGAGGATCACGACGGGCGCGGCGATGGCGCCGCCGCGGATCGCCCGTCGCTTCCAGTCGCCGCGGACGGCGTAGGAGAACGCCTCCTCGAGCATCGGTCTCGACAAGCCGGAACAGGGAGAAAACAGTTACGAGGTTCGGCGACGACGGGCGATCGTTCGATCGGAGCGGCCGCTTCGAAGCCGGGGAGACGGGCCGCTCTCCGGCGTTAGATCTCCTGTTCGTCCTCCAGCTCGTCGATGAACTCGTGAGCCTCCTCGAGGATCTCGCGGGGCCCGTCCTGCGTGACGGTGTTGACCGCCTGCTCGTAGTCGCGCCACTGGAGGTCGCGGTGCTCGTTCGAGAGCTCCGCGCTCGCCTCGTAGGACTTCGCGATGAACAGGTGGACCGTCTTGTGGATGGTCGTTCCGTTCGCCTCGAAGACGTAGCTGTAGTCCTCGCGAAAGCCGTCGAGTAGTCTGAACTGATCGATTCCTGCCTCTTCCTTGACTTCGCGGATAGCCGTCTGCTGTAGTTCTTCGTCTCCCTCGACACCGCCCTTCGGAAACTCCCAGTCCCCGGGGCGGCTCTTGAGCAGAAGATACTCGCGCCGGCCCCGCGTGTCGCGGAAGAGGATCGCGCCTGCGCTCGTAGCTTCGACTGCCATTGGCGGGATTTACCGGCCGAGCCGTAATGAGAATATCGGACCGTCGGTCCGAACACGGACGAGAGACTGGACCGTCCGTCCGAACACGGGAGATTTTTACGGTCCCGCGGCGGAGTCTGGGCAACGACCGATGACCTTCGTCACCCGCCTCACGCTCCAGAGCGGCGATCGGGCCGCCCTCGACGGATTCGTCGAGGACGTAAAGACCACGGCGGAGCGCAAGGGGGCGGCGCTGAAGGGGCCCCACTCCCACCCGCCGCGGCGGTTTACCGTTCCCCAGCGGCGCCGCCTGCACGCCGACGACGAGCGCAGCTTCGGCTCCTGGGACTACACCGTCTTCACCCGGGAACTCGAGATCCACGGCCACCAGGAGTTCGCCCGCGCCGTCACCGAATCCGGGTTCCCCGACTCGGTGCACATCGAAATCGAGGTCGAGCAGATCCGCGGGATGGGCCGCAGCTGACCGCGGACTGACGCCGGTCGCCCCCGCAACCTGGAGCCGGACGCGTCGATCGCCCCGCCGTTCAACTCCATTTCGGACGTACCGACCGTCCCCGCAATCCGATTCCTGACCCACTGACCGCCTCCGCCTTCCCGATCCGAGCGCGCCGACCGCCCCCGCGATCCGGGTCCGGTACCCGACGCAGAGCCGGCACGATTTTACCGCCCACGCCCCTCGATCGAACCATGTCCGCAGACGACCCGGTGGCGCTCCGCCGCGAGCTCCACCGCCATCCGGAGCCCGCGTGGTGCGAGTTCGAGACGACGGCCAGACTCGTCGACCGCCTCGCCGCGCTCGACCTCGACGGCCTCCACGTCGGCCCCGACGCGATCGCGACCGAGCACCGCCTGGCGGTCCCCGACGACGACGAACTCGAGCGCTGGCACGAGCGAGCCCGGGAGGCGGGCGCCGATCCCGAGACCCTCGAGCGCCTGGAGGGCGGTTACACGGGCGCCGTGGCCGTCCTCGACCGGGGCGACGGACCCACGGTCGGCCTCCGCGTCGACATCGACGGCCTCCCCCAGCCCGAGTCCGACGACGAGGACCACGTCCCCGCCGCGGAGGGCTTTCGCTCCGAGACCGGCGAATCGATGCACGCCTGCGGCCACGACGCCCACGCGGCGATCGGCGTCGGCGTCCTCGAGGCGGTCGCCGCGGGCGAGGTGGACTTCGCGGGCACGTTGAAGGTCTTCTTCCAGCCCGCAGAGGAGGTCATCGGCGGCGGAAAGGCGATGGCCAGGAGCGAGCACCTCGCGGACGTCGACTACCTCCTCGCGCTCCACGTCGGGCTGGACCACCCGACGGGCGAGGTCGTCGCCGGCATCGACGGCTTCCTCGCGGTTCGCCACTTCGAGGCCACCTTCCGCGGCGAGCCCGCCCACGCCGGCGGCCACCCCGAACAGGG
>SKPV01000077.1 GCA_007119345.1 Halovivax sp. | reverse complement strand
CGGTCGCCCGTCGAAAAAGGACCACGGCGCGTTCGGGACGCTCGAGGATACCGTTCGGTGTTCCGGTGCTAATCGATTCCGAGGCGGAATCTATTTTGTTCTGGTGTGGGTTGGTGTACCTGGTCATGGGCTGTTGATGAGTCTCGTGACCCGCGGTGAGCCGGGCGCGTGCCAGCCTGCAAGCAACCACGCGTCCGGTCGATCCGCGAGCGCGTCGGGAGCGCTGTTCGAGGCCCGCGATGTTATAATGGAACGATATTTCCGAGAGAAATCGCTACGGGGGAGTCGGCGCCCCGCCGCGATCGACGGCGATCGGCGGGGCGATCGTCTCGTCTCGCACGCGATATCGTCGGTGGCGGTTCGCCCCCTCGCAGGCGACGAGGTCGGACGCCCGTAGCGTCGCGAGCTGGTACCGACGGGACCGTCGCCCGACCGGTTCGAGGGCGCGGTCGCGATACCACTCCTCCTGGAGCGATTCGTACCGGTCGTGCAGTTCGCCGGCGCCGATCTCGCCGGCGGCCGCGACGATCGAGTAGAGCAGCAGGTGGTGGAACGAGAGACTCGACAGCGTCGCCCGCCGAATCCGCCGTCGCGCTCGCTCGAGGCCCGCCTCGACGTCGACCTCCCGGATCGCGTCGCGTCCGTTCTCCTCGGCGACGGTCGCCGCGGCGTACAACGTCCGGATCCCCGCACGGGCGATCCCGTCGACGTCGTCGGCGATTCGCTCGAGAACCCCTCGCGTCCAGGAGCCGCGAACGAGCCCCCGCGTCGCTCGCCGCTGCAGGATATCCGCGAGCTCGGACGGATCGTACGGGTCGAGGTGCAGCCGGCCGTCGCCCTCGAACCGGCGTCGGCGAGCGCCGTCGATCCGACCCAGCCAGTCGGCCGCGTCGCGGGCGGTCGCGACGATCGAGAGCGCCGGAATCTCCACCAGGGACGCGATCGCGCCGGTTTCGGGGACGTCGTCCGCCTCGTCGAGCAGGACGATCGTCGGAGTCGGGGCCTCGCGGAGGAGGTCGCGGAGATCCGTCGCCGTCCACCGATCGTCGACCTCGAGGTCGATCCCGGCACAGATCCGCCGGAGGACGTCGGCCTCGGTGCGCCCGAGACACGGCACCCGGACCGCGGCCGCGTCCGCCGCGGTGGCGTCCAGCCGCCGGAGGACGTGCCGCGAGAGCGCCGTCTTCCCGACGCCGGGCTCGCCGGTCACCAGGACGTCGTCGGCGGTTCGACCGCGTGCGGCCGGCTCGACCCGTCTGGCGAGCTGCTCGAGTTCGGCGCGTCGATGGAGGAGATCTTGTGGGAGGTACGTCTCTCGGAAGGGGGCGGGGTTAGCTATCACCATCGATAACAGATCAATTTGGAGGAATTATAAACGAACTGGATTGTGACGGAAACAACACGGCCGGCCTCGTCTTCCCCCGACCACGTCGGCGCGGCGCGGGGCCGGAACGCCGCGCCGAATCTGGCCCGCCACACGGGCACGAGCCGCAAGAACAGCAACACCCGACTCCCCGTCCTCGCGGACTACGGGCTGGTCGACACGGTCGGCCCGGCCGAGCACTCGGGCCGCGACGAACTCACCGAGCTCGGCGAGGCGGCGCTGGTCCGCCGGGATCGCTACGGCGAGATCGTCACATCCCGGATCGATTTCCCTGCCGTCGGCTATCCGGGTTCGGGGCGAGTCCGATCCCGAAGGAGTCACTCGGCGATCGGAACGCACTCGTGGAGCGCTCGGACGACTCCGCCGTTCGAGCGCGTGACTCCCTGCACCCGTGTCGAGCGAGTGCGCTCGTTGCCGGCGTTCACGACGGCTACCGAGCGATAGCTGCCCGAACGCGTGAGAAACTCGTGGGAAAAGCGAGCCGAGTGCGCTACTGGGACTGCGCCGTCTCGATCCACTCCTCGGCGCGCTCTTCCGAGACGTCCGCCGCCTCGGCGACCGCGTCCGCCTGCGCGTCGGCGAGGGCTTGGACGCTCTCGAATCCGGCCTCGGCGAGGCGCCCGGTGTACGTCGGGCCGACGCCCTCGAGAGTGTCGAGGCGCTCCTGGGCGGCGTCGGCTCCCGCCTCGACCGTTGCGACGGTTGCATCGCCGGCTTCTTCGATCACGTCTTCGGAGGCCCGCTGGGAGGTCTCGGCGACCTGCTCGGTCTGCTGCTGGACCGTTCCGGCGACCTGCTCGGTCTGCTGCTGGACCGTTCCGGCGACCTGCTCGGTCTGCTGTTGAACGGTGTCCGCGACCTGTTCGGTCTGCCGGTGGGCCGTTTCGACGGCCACTTCGGCTCGCTTGGCACCTTCGACGGCCTGCTGTTCGGTCTCCCGCTGAGCGTCGATGGCGGACTGGACCGACTCCGCGACCAGCCGCTTCTGGTGCTCGGAGAGGTCGTCGATCGCCTCGGCGAACTCCGCTTCGAACTCGTCCCAGGCCTCGTCCTGGGTCCGCTCGAACTCGTCGAACTGCCGGTCGACCGCGGATCGGACGTCGAATTCCTCCTCCTCGAGAGCCGACTCGAGGGCGTCGAACTGCGCGTTGAGCAGCTGCTGGACCAGGTTTGCGCCCTGCTCGAACTGCGCGTTGAGCAGTTCCTGGGTCCGCGCCGCGCTCGTTTCGAACTGCTGATCCATCGCCGAACGGATCTCGTCCTCGTCGACCGCCGACTCGACCGCGTCGAGCTGGGCGTCGAAGACGTTACGGGCGAGTTCGGCGCCCTGGCGCTGTGCGCTCCGCTGGGCGGCCAGCCCGTTCTGGAGGGTCGTTTTGGCCGCGTTCTGCTGCATGTCGATTCCGTCCTCGATCAGTTGCTGGCCGTGCTGGAGCGACCGGCGCTGCAGTTCGAACGTCGCTTCGATCGGTGATGTTGCGTTTGTCATGGGTAGTGTGGTGAAACCGGGACCGAGACGAGTCGATTCGCCTCGGTCCCTCCGTCGCTGTCGTACGGACGGTCCGCAGTGGGATCAGTGGCGCCCCTGAATGGGTTTGAATACCGCCTAATCCCATTGAATGCCATTCTTCGTCGGAAGTGGCGCGATCTCCGGTCGGGGTCGCGCGCTCGCCGTCGTCGCGCGGGCCAATATTCCTAGATACGTCCGTAGCAGCGCTTCTCGCGCTCGACTATGCCCCGCGAAGCAACGTTGTGAAGCGCTGATAATTGTTCTGGGCCGACCGCTCAGTCCGAGACCGTCACTGACTCGCTTCGATCGGCACTCTCGTAGAGGGCGTCGATGACGCGCATATTTGCGATCGTCTCGTCCCTGTCGATCGGCGGCTCGTCGCCGCTTTCGACGGCGTCCGCAAACGCCTCGACCTCCAGCCGGTAGGGATCCACGCCCTCGATCGTTTCCATTTCCCGCTGGCCGTCGACGCTGTAGGTCAGTTCGACGTCCGACGTGCCGGGATTGTATACGTCCTCCGCTTCCAGCCAGCCGTTTTCGGCTTCGACGCGAAGAGACTGTCGGTGGGGCGTATCGAACCCGCAAAGGAACTGTGCGTGGGCGTCGTCGTACTCCAGTCGCGCCGCCATCTCCGTGTCCACGCCGACGTCCGTGGTATCGAGGGCGTGGGCACTTACACGGCGGGGCTCCCCGAGGAAGCCCCGAATCCCGCTGACCGGATAACACCCGACGTCCATGAGACTTCCGCCGGCGAGGTCGGGGGACACCCGGATGTCGTCGAGGTCCGCCAGGGAGAACGTGAACTGCGACCGGACGTTCCGGATCGTCGAGAGCGCGTTCGCGGCGATCTCACGCGTGCGGTCGGTGATCGGGTGAAACTGGTACATGAACGCTTCCATCACCGTCACGCCGGCGTCCTCGCAGTAGTCGAAGACTGCCCGGGCCTCGTCGGCATCGACGGTCATCGGCTTCTCACAGAGGACGTGCAATCCCGCGTCGGCGGCCCGCCTGGTCCACTCGGCGTGGAGCGCGTTGGGAAGTGGATTGTAGACCGCGTCGACATCCGCGTCGAACAGCGCCTCGTAGCTGCCGTAGGTTTCCAGGATCTCGACGTCGAAATCGTCGGCGAACGCGCGTGCGATCTCCTCGTTTCGAGACGCGACGGCGACGAGCTCGTGGTCGGACTCGGCGATCGCCGGAATCATCGATTTGCGAGCGATACCCGCAGTGCTCAGAATGCCGAATCGCATACGTGGGGTGATCCGCGCGCGGCATATGTATCCTTGCTATTGGATCCCAAAGGGGTCAGCAAACACGATCGATCCCGGAACATACGGTCACGTATGCCGACCACGACGGACGACGAGATACTCCGGGGCGAACCTCGCATCGAGGGGACCCGCGTCGGGGTCCGCCACGTTGCCGGGCGGGTGATCGGTGGCGGCCGCTCACCGGCGTACGTCGCCGATCGGCTCGAGTGCTCGCTCGCGGCGGTGTACGAGGCGCTGGCCTACTATTATGACCATCCGGAGGAGATGCGCGAGCTCGAGCGAGCGAACGGCGAGGTCGAGGACGTCGAGACGCTGCTCGAAGACGCCGAACCCGACGTCGCGGCGTCGACAGCCTGATCGAGGAGCCGACGGATCGAGTTCGCCGTCGCGTAGCGATCGAGCCGAGAGGCGTCGTTCCGGCCGACGTGCGGACCTCGACGGCCCTCGCGTAATCGTCCGATCGCTCGTACTGGCGAATGTCGATGCGGGGAACGATCGCCTCGCTGCACGCGACACGCCGCGATCGAACGCTCGAGAATCAGCCGAACGGATCGGTTGGGGTGTCGAGCCGGGTGATGCCGTCGACGGCGTCGAAATCGGTATCGAAGCTGTAGATGTAGTCGAGGCCGACTCGATCCATGTAGGCGACCATCGTCGCGTCACCGAACGCGAGGCCGCCGTACCGTCGGAAGTGGGTCAGACCCGCATCGAAGTCGTCCCGGGGCGTGTGGACGGGTTCGAAACCGGCGCTTTCGACGAGCCGGTCGAGCAGCTCGATCGCGACGTCGTGGCCCATCCGCTCGTGGACGAAGTTCAACGTCTCGGTGAGCGCGTAGTTGGTCACGTGACCCGTCGGCAGGTCGCCGCCGTCGATCGCGTGGACGATCGCGGCTGCCTCGTCGTGGTGGTGATCGCGCGCGCTCGTCGCGGCGATCAGGACGCTCGAATCCACCAGCGCGGTCGCCATTCACCGTGCTCCGTACAGGTTGTGCTCGTCGGCGGCGTTCGTCTCGCCGATATCGACCGGCTCGAAGTCGTCGAACGCGCCGAATCGCCGTTTCACGACCTCGGCGCGGATCGTCCCCTCGTCGTCGATCGTCCAACGGATCTTATCGCCGGGGCGAATATCGAATGCCTCACGGATGTCGGCCGGGACGGTCACCGCCCCGCGCTCGCTGACGGTCGTTTCGTCGGCGGGCGGCTCGGATCCCATGCGCGGGGTTACGCGCCCCGCTCCCTTAACCTCATGGGGCCACCCATGAGCCGGCCGGGACGGCGGCGTAGGGAAACGCCGGGCACCCGGCGGACGGTGGAGCCGGATCGCATGAGGACGCCCCAGCTCGTGTCCCCGATCGTCGGCTCCGAGCCGTTCGTCGGCGTCAGCGCCATCGACGAGCCGAGCCCCGAAGACCGAACGAACCCGGACGACCGCGACCCGTCCGAAAACGCCACTCCCCTCTGCCCGCGCTGTACCACCGTGGTCACGGGGGTCTACACAGTCGGCCCGGAGGCCCCCACCGCGTCGCCGTGTGACTGTCCGCTCTCGCCCGAGGAGGTCTCGGACCGGTAACGAGGTGCCGGGAGAGAACACCGCGCTCGCTCGACGCAGCTCCAACCTGCTAGCGAGTGTTCCCCCGTGAGACGCCGTCGGCCGACCGACTTCCTGCTCCTCGCGGCGCTCGCCGAGCGGGGCCGGAACGTGGCGCCGACCCTGGCCCACCACACGGGCGAGACCCGCAAGAACAGCAACACCCGACTCCCAGTCCTCGAAGAGTACGGCCTGGTCGAGACGGTCGGCCCCGTCGAGCGCTCCGGCCGCGACGACCTCACCGAGCCGGCGGCTCGTCGCCGGTCCCGGGCGGACCGGAGATCGAGACCGTCGTCGGCAGAGAGCCCTCGTGGACGACACCCAGGATCATCGCGAGGGCCCGTTCATAGGTTCCTCGCGCGCGACGAAACGGTTCGTGTCGAGGCAGCGCCGCATCGTCGCTCGGTGCGTCGATGTAAGCCCCCACGTGTCAGCCGTCGAGAGTCGAAAGCTAGAAACCCGGCTTCGACGAGCCACGAACCATGGAGTCTCGGACGCGTCGGGCCGTCGCCGTCGCGGCCGGGGTGCTGGATCGGGTCGGCGTCATCGAGGAAGACCGATTTCGGCCGACGATGGGCCTGGCCTGGCCGCGTATCGTCACCGGTTTCGCCATCATGTCGAAGCAGGTCGCGGACCTGGCCATGGTCGGGTGGGCGGTCGGGACGGCCGCGGTCGCGGGGCTGGCGTTCGCGTACGCCTACTGGCAGGTCGCCAAGTACCTCTCGATCGGGCTCGCGGGCGGGACGATCAGTCTCGTCTCGCAGAATTACGGCGGCGGGGCGAGCGAGCGGGCGGAACTGGTGGTCAAACAGAGCAGCGTTGCGGCGGTGGCGATGGCGGTCCCCATCGTCGCGGCGTACGTGCTGTTCGCCGAGCCGCTGATCGCCGTGTTCGGCGGCGAAGCGGAGTCGATCCGCCACGGGGCGGTCTACCTCGTCGTCGTGGCGCCGGCGCTCCTGTTCGAGTTCCAGAACCTGATCGCGAGTCGAACCTACGCGGCGGTCGGCGACACCTACACGCCGATGGTGGTGCGGGCCGGCGGCGGGATCGCGAACATCGCGCTGAGCGGCGCGTTCATCTTCGGGCTCGGACTGGGCGTCGCGGGCGCGGCGCTCGGGACCGCGATCGCGACGGCGGTGGTGACGGTGGCGCTGGCGTGGGGGATGGTCGGTCGGTCGTACGGGGGTGGACGACTGGCCCCCTGCCCGGTCCGGTTCCGGTTCTCGGGACCGTACCTGGACGCCGAGCTGAGTCGGCAGCTGGTCGCCGTCTCCGCGCCGCTGATGGGCCGACGGCTCGCCCAGATGGCGGTCGTGTTCCCGTTGCTCTGGATCGCCGCCGCGTTCGGGCCCGTGGTCGTCGCGGCGTTCGAGGTGGGCCGACGGGTTCGCGACCTCATCAACAGTTTCAACTGGGGGTTGTCGATCGCGTCGAGCACGCTCGTCGGCCAGCACCTCGGGGCCGGTGCGGAGCGCGAAGCGGAGGGATACGGCGCGGACATCATCCGGCTGACGACCGTCCTCTACCTGCTCGTCGGGCTGGCGGTGATCGCCCTGGCGACGCCGATCGCCCGGGTGTTCGTCTCGACGCCGACCGAAGTCGACCGGGCCGCGACGTTCGTCCAGGTCGCGGCGATCAGCGCGGTGGCGATGGGCGTCGACGGCGCCGCGACCGGCGCGCTCCGGGGCGCGGGCGATACGCGGTGGCCGTTCGTCGCCTCGCTGGTCGGTCGATACGCCGTCGCGCTGCCCGTCGCCGCGCTCGGATTGGTCACCCCGCTCGCGGTCGTCGGCCTCTACCTGGCGCTCTTCCTGGAGACGCTGGTCCCCGCCGCGATCAACCTCTGGCGCTTCCGATCGAATCGGTGGAAAGCGGTGAGCCGCGAATACCGGCCGACGACGGACCCGGGGTGACGTCCTCCCGGGCCCGAGAGACGGGGACGCCCGACCGACTTCCTGCTCCTCGCGACGCTCGCGGAGGAGGGGCGGAACGTGGCGCCGACCCTGGCCCACCGGGATCGGTACGGCGAGATCGAGGACGTCGACGCGCTCCTCGAGGGCGACGAAACCGATGCGGATCCGACGGCCGACCAGTGCTCCCGCCGGGACGTCGAACGGCTGCGGGCGGTCCAGGACGCCATCCAGCAGGTCCTCGACGAGTCCGCGGCTCAGGAGGTCGCCGAGGCGCACGTCGACGCGGACGCGTTCTTCTTCGTCGGCCGGGGCTACGACGCGCCCGTCTCGCTCGAGGGCGCGCTGAAGATGAAAGAGATCACCTACGCG
>SKPV01000063.1 GCA_007119345.1 Halovivax sp. | reverse complement strand
TCGCCGGCGCTCGGCCTCGCCGCTCGCGGGTCGTTCCTCCCCGCTCGCCATCCCGAGGACCCTCGCTACGCTCGGATCCTCGCTCGCATTTTCGCGGTTCTCGCTCGCTCCGCTCGCTTCGAACCGCGCCTCCGACAGCTACAAAGTTCGAGCGACCGAGGTTCTAGCCATGCACGTACTCGGTATCACCGACCACGATTCGCCGCCCGACGCGCTCGACGCCGCCGTCGACCGCGTCGTCGACCGGCTCTCCCGCGAGGGCCGCGTGGGGGTCGTCCGCTACGATGCGACGATCGCGGACGGGACGGCCGCGTTTCCGGACCGCGTTCCGGCCGGCGGTGACGTCACCTACGAGCTCGGCGCCGACGGCGACTGGGCGGCGACCGGAACCGGGATGCGCGTCGAGGATGCGCTCGCCTCGCTCGCGGACCGCTGTGACTACGCGGTGCTCGTCGGCGTCGAGACGGCGCGGTTCCCGACGGTGGTCGTCGGTTCCGCCGGAGCGGCGGACGCGAATCCGGGCCGCAGACCCGAGCCGATCGCGGCGGTCGAGACGGCCGCCGACCTCGACCTCGACGCCGTGGTCGGCGAACTCGAGGGCGCCGAACCGTACGAGACGCTCGATTCGCTCGTCGCGCGCGTGAAGAGATCGCCCCGGGCCGATCGAGCGGGCGCCATCGCGACGTTCACGGGTCGCGTCCGGGCGAAGGACGACCCCGACGACGCGCGGACCGAGTACCTCGAGTTCGAAAAGTACGAGGGCGTCGCCGACGAGCGAATGGCGGCCATTCGCTCCGAGCTCGAGGCCCGGGACGGGGTCTACGAGGTGGCGCTCCACCACCGAACGGGCGTCGTCCGCGACGGCGAGGACATCGTGTTCGTCGTCGTCCTCGCGGGCCACCGGGCGGAGGCGTTCCGCACCGTCGAAGACGGGATCAACCGGCTCAAAGACGAGGTTCCGCTCTTCAAGAAGGAGGTCACCGTCGAAGACGAGTTCTGGGTCCACGATCGGCCCTGACGCGTTCGGCCGCCGGCCTCACCCGTTGCCGATCGGGAAATTAGCGACTTAATGGCAATTTTGCGAAAAATGCCAATTCCACTAATATTATAGCAGAAATAATATTTCTCGAGTGGTTTTAAAACGTCTGGTCACATCTAAAGCCCTCGTGAAAAGTTGCAAGCGGTGAGAGAAGGCGGCGATTACCGGCCGGATCGCTGAAGGCAACCGAAACGCGCCGAAGTAACCTGTCTTTATAACAGGGTATGGGCACTGGACTGAGATGGCGATGAGCACGACCGCGAACCCCTCCACGGAAAGTAAAGCGCGCCGCCTGAAACAGTACCTCCGCGAGCAGGCCGCGGACGGCGAGATGTACTTCAAAGGGAAGTTCATCGCGGACGACGTGGGCCTGTCCCCGAAAGAGATCGGCGCCCTGATGGTCAGGCTCGCCGAGTCCGACGACGAGCTCGAAGTCGAGAAGTGGTCGTACACGAGCGCGACGACCTGGCGCGTCGAAGCCGCCTGAACGACCGGCCCCGTCCCGCTGACACCCTGCCCGCGTCCCCGCCCCGCAGACTCACTCTCCGCGTCCCCGCCCCGCAGACTCACTCTCCGCGTCCCCGCCCCGCCTTCGCGTTTCTGCTTCCGTTTTCGCATCCCGGCGTCTCGTTTTCGCGCGACCGAATTCGATCGGCGACGACGACGCCGGCGGCCCCGACCGGAGCGGGCGTCGACTCCCGAAACCACCGGACGGCGACCGGTTCTCGACGCCTGTTCGTCGGCAGACGATTTATGCGAGGGCGCGACGAACGGCCGGTGATGGGCGAGGAGCCGCCGGCGTCCGGACCGCCCCTCCGCACCGTCGAATCGGTGTTCGTCGTCTCCGAGATCCACACCGACCGGGACGGGGTCGTCTACGTGGGTCGGCCGCGGGTCGACCCGGAGACGGTGATGCGCGAGCTCTGGCCGGCCTTCCACGAGGACGGCTACGACCTGGAGCTCTCGGTCCGGAACGACCGGTACGCGCTGGTCGCTCGCCCCCACTCCGTCGGGCTCGACGGCGTCCCGTGGACCAATCTCGCGCTGTTCGTCGCGACCGTGGTGTCGACGCTGTTCGCGGGCGCCCTCTGGTACCAGATCGATCCGATCGCCAATCCGGGCGAGATCTGGCGGGCCTGGCCGTTCACGGTCGCGATCCTCTTCGTCCTCGGCGTCCACGAGATGGGCCACTACGTGATGAGTCGGTATCACCGCGTCAACGCCTCGTTGCCCTATTTCATCCCGGTGCCGACGCTGATCGGCACGCTCGGCGCTGTCATCAAGATGAACGGGCGCATGCCCAGCCGGAAGGCGCTGTTCGACATCGGCGTCGCGGGGCCGCTCGCCGGACTGGTCGCGACCGTCGTCGTGACCGTCGTCGGGCTCCACCTGGACCCCGTCCACGCGCCCGAAGAGCTCGCCGAGAGCGCCGACGCGATCGAGCTGCGACTCGGCTACCCGCCGCTGCTGGAGGGGCTGGCGGCCGCGTTCGACCGGCCGCTGTACCGCGACGACGCCACGACGATGGTGAACCCGGTCGTCATCGGCGGGTGGGTCGGCATGTTCGTCACCTTCCTCAACCTCATCCCCGTCGGCCAGCTGGACGGCGGACACATCCTGCGGTCGATGATCGGCGGCGCCCAGGAGGCCGTCGCCGCCCTCGTCCCGGGCGCACTGCTCGCCCTCGCGGGCTACCTCTACTACGTCTCCGGCTACGGCGCACAGGCTGTCTCCGTCTGGGTCCTCTGGGGACTGCTGACGACGTTGATCGCCGCTGCGGGGCCCGTCCGCCCCGTCGTGGAGGAGCGGCTCGGCTGGCCGCGGTTCGTCCTCGGGGTCGTCACGTTCGCGCTCGGGCTGCTCTGTTTCGTCCCGGTGCCGTTCGAGATCGTCTCCTGAAATGTCGCGGCGCGACCGGCGACGCGGTTGCGGCTTCAACCGTGAGAGTAGCCCTCGTCCGCCAGCGGTTCGCCGTCGACGGTGACGCCGTCCGCGACGACCTCGCCGAGTTCGAAGACGTCCACGGGCGCGTCGGTCCGGACGTCGCCGACGGCGTCCGCCGGGGCGCTGAAGACGAGCTCGAAGTCCTCCCCGAACGTGAGCGCGGAGTCAAGCGCCGCGTCGGCATCGGTCGACACGGCCGCGAGCGGGTCGGCCACCGGGACCCGGTCGGACTCGATCGCGAACCCGCACCCCGACGCCTCGGCGAGCTGGTGGAGCGATCGCGCGAGACCGTCGCTCGAGTCCATCATCGCCGTCGCGTGCGGCGCGATCGCCCGGCCGGCCGCGACCCGCGGTTCGAACCGGAACAGGTCGTTCGCGCGGTCGCGATCGCCCCGCTCGAACAGTTCGAGGGCGGCCGCGCTCCGGCCGAGCGTTCCCGTCACGCAGACCCGGTCGCCCGGTCGCGCCCCGCTTCGGCGGACGGGGTCGTCGGTCCGGCCGAGAGCGGTCGTCGCGACGGTAAACTCCCGGTGCTCGTCCAGGTCGCCCCCGACGTACCGCGCACCCGTCAGCTCGCAGACCTCCCGGGCGCCGCGAACGAAGGCGAGGAGCTCGTCCGCGTCGAAGGCGGGCGCCGCGTAGACGGCGACGGCGGCCGTCGCTTCCGCGCCCATGGCCGCCACGTCCGACAAGGAGGCGCCCACGGCTCGCCAGCCCGCCGTGTAACGGGTCGTTCCGTCCGGGAAGTCCGTCGTCTCGTGGAGCATGTCCGTCGTCAGCACTCGCCCGTCGACGACCGCCGCGTCGTCGCCCGCGGGGGCCAGCTCGTCCGCGAGCAGCGAGAGGGCCGCGCGCTCGTCCATGCCGTCGGGTTTCGCGGCCACCGAGAAAAGCGACGCGCCCGCTCCGCCCCAATACGATGGCCTTAAATGGCGCCACAGGGAACGAATCCCCAATGGCTACGATGTACGACGTCCCGGCGGACGCCCTGATCGAGGCGGTCGCCGAGGACCTCGCGGAGCGATTCGACGAGCCCGACTGGGCCGCGTTCACGAAGAGCGGCGCCAACCGAGAGCTGCCCCCCGAGCAGGAGGACTTCTGGCACGTTCGCGCGGCCAGCCTGCTGCGCAAGGTCGCGGCCGACGGCCCCGTCGGCGTCGAGCGCCTGGCCACCGAGTACGGCGGCTCGAAGCGGGGGTCGAACCGGTACCAGGTCGCGCCGGCCAAGCGAACCGACGGCTCGCGCAAGATCATCCGCACCATCCTCCAGCAGCTCGAAGACGAGGACCTCGTCGAGACCGCCGAGGGCGAGGGACGCCGAATCACGGCCGACGGTCGGAGCCTGCTCGACGAGACCGCCGGCGAGGTGCTCGGCGAACTCGACCGTCCCGAGCTCGAGCGCTACGCCTGAAACCGCGGGTCCTCCGCCGGTCCGTAATCATTTTCCGCGAGCCTGCCCAACCGTACTCCCATGAGCAAGCGCCCCGACGACGAGGAGCTCGACGAGCTGCGTCGCAAGCGAATGGAGGAACTCCAGGAGCGCCGCGGCGGCGCCCAGGAAGGCGGCGAAGAGGCCCAGCAGGCGGCCCAGCAGCAAGCCGAGGCCCAGAAACAGGCCCTCCTCCGCCAGTACCTCACCGACGAGGCCCGCAAGCGACTGAACACCGTCAAGATGAGCAAACCTCAGTTCGGCGAGCAGGTCGAACGGCAGGTCGTCGCCCTCGCCCAGAGCGGGCGCATCCAGGGCAAGATCGACGACGAGAAGATGAAGCAGCTGCTCGGCGAGCTCAAACCCGACAGCAAGCGCTTCGACATCAAACGGCGCTGATGCGACTCGGGCTGTTGTACAGCGGCGGCAAGGACTCGACGCTCGCTGCGCTGCTCCTGGAGGAGTTCTACGACGTCACCCTGGCGACGGTCCACTTCGGGATCACCGACGACTGGACCCACGCCGAGCGGACCGCCGAGCGCCTCGAATTCCCCTTCGAGCGCGTCGACCTCGACGAGTCGATCGCCCGCGAGGCCGCCGGTCAGATCCGCGAGGACGGGTTCCCCCGCAACGGCATCCAGCGGGTCCACCTGGCGGCCCTGGAGGAGCTGGCCGCCGGGGAGTTCGACGCGATCGCCGACGGCACCCGCCGCGACGACCGCGTCCCCTCGGTCTCGCGGGCCCAGGCCCAGAGCCTGGAGGATCGACACGGCGTCGACTACGTCGCCCCGCTGTCGGGGTTCGGCCGCGGCGCGGTCGACCGGCTGGTCGCCTCGACCCTCGACGTGACGGCGGGGCCGAGCGAGGAGATCACCCGCGCGGACTACGAGGCCGAGCTCCGGGCGCTCATCGCCGAGGAGGACGGGCCGGAGGCCGTCGGCGAGCTGTTCCCCGACCACGAGCAGACGTACGTCAACGGGACGCGGTAGGCGGGTGCCCGCGGTCGGTTCGTGTCGAGACCGGCCCAATGACCCTCCGTCGGGGAACTCGCACCGAGACTCCGCCACCGCCGTACTGACCGCTCGAACGGCGGAACGCCTATCGAGACCACCATAACGACCGCTCGAACGAGGGGCTCGGACCGCGACGCCGTCATCGCCGCGCCGACCGCGAGACGTAGACGTCGAGGATCGCGCCCTCGTACGCGACGTAGTTCGACTCCCCCAGGCGCAGCGCGCCCGAGGGGCGTTCGCTCACGTGCTCGTGCCCGAGGTGCTCGTCCGCGAACGCGCCGGCGCGCTCATCGCTCTCGTGACGCTCGATCGCCCCAGAGAGCAGTTCGGCGTACTCCTCGCGGTTCGCGAGTCCGGCCGCGTCGGCGCCGAGCACGGTCGCGTCCTCCGGCACCGCGGCCGGAACGCTCACCATCACGACGTACCCCCGCGAACCAGCGGCGAGCAAGCCAGCGGAGCCGGCCGCCGCCGCACCGATCGCCCCGATAACCGTCCGTCGATTCATGTCCCGACGACCGACCGGTGGGGCATACGTTTTCGGGGCGAACGCGGGGGAGTCGGATCGCTCACCGACGGGTGAACTCGAACCGCGCGCCGCCCGCGGCGCTCCCGGTCGCGGTCGCCTCCCAGCCGTGGGCCTCGGCGATCGCGGGTCCCGCCACTCCCCCCTCGCCGTCTCGCCGCTCCCGAACGGACACACCAAAGTACGGCCCGCCCGAACCCGCCGGTATGTACGACCGCATCAAGGGCTTTCGCGACTTCTACCCCGAGGAGATGGCCGCCCGCCGGGCGATGATCGACACGCTCGAGGGAACGGCCCGCCGGTACGGCTTCCGGGAGATCGCCACGCCCGCGATGGAACGCGCCGCGATGTGGACCGACAAGAGCGGCGAGGACATCGTCGAGGAGCTCTACGCCTTCGAGGACCAGGGCGGACGCCACGTCGCGCTGACCCCGGAACTGACGCCGACGGTCGCGCGGATGGTCGTCCAGAAGCAGCAGGCGCTCTCGAAGCCCATCAAGTGGTTCTCGACCCGGCCGTTCTGGCGCTACGAGCAGGTCCAGCAGGGTCGCCAGCGGGAGTTCTACCAGACCAACGTCGACATCTTCGGCTCCAGCGACCCCGAGGCCGACGCCGAGATCCTCGCCTGGGCGGCCGACGCGCTGACGGGGCTCGGACTCACCGGCGAGCACTTCGAGTTCCGGATCTCCCACCGCGACGTCCTCGGCGGCGTCCTCGAGAGCTACGACGCCGACGTCGACGTCGGGGCCGCCGTCCGGGCGGTCGATAAGTCCGAGAAGATCGAGCGCGCCGAGTACCTCGACCTGCTGGTCGAGGCGGGACTGACCGACGCGCAGGCCGACGAGTTCGCCGACCTGATCGCCGCCGGCGACCTGGAGGCCGTCGTCGAGTACGCGGACACCGAGCGCGTGACCGACGCCGTCGAGAACCTGGAGGCCGTCCTCGCCGCGGCCGAGGATTTCGGCGCCCGGGAGTACTGCACCATCTCGCTCGAGACCGCCCGCGGGCTCGACTACTACACCGGCGTCGTCTTCGAGTGTTTCGACTCCACCGGGGAGGTCTCGCGGTCGATCTTCGGCGGCGGCCGATACGACGACCTCATCGAGTCCTTCGGCGGGCAGCCCACGCCCGCGGTCGGGGTCGCGCCCGGTCTCGCGACGCTCTCGCTGCTCTGCCAACGGGCGGGCGTCTGGCCCGAGGAGGAGCTCTCGACCGACTACTACGTCCTTCGGGTCGGCGACACCCGCCCGACGGCGGCCCGGATCGCCCGCGAACTCCGCGAGCGCGGCCACGTCGTCGAGACGGACGTCGCCGGCCGCTCGTTCGGCGCGCAGATGAACTACGCCGACTCGATCGACGCCGAGACCGTCGTGATCGTCGGCGAGCGCGACCTCGCAAACGACGAGATCACGGTCAAGGACATGGTCAGCGGCGATCAGGTCGCCGTCCCCGTCGAGGCGTTCCCCGGCGACCGCGAGCGCCCGACGTTCGCGGACTTCGAGTAGGTCGCCCGTCGGCGAGAACGGGGTGCCGGTCGGTCTCGACGAGCGTCGGTTCGGACTATCACTTGCGAGTCCAGCCCCCCCGACCGGTCGACGGACGGTTCGAACCGTCCGTCCGCTCGGACGGTCGATCCCGTCCCTCGGTCGTCTCGGGCGGCCGATCGCGTCCGTCGGCGGGTCCGAACGCGGCCGCGTCCGTCGTCTCGATCGGCGCGTGGCCGGTCTCGACGTGGTGGTCGATCATCGCGCGGTTCACGTCGTCGCGAGTCGTCCCGTCGCCGGTCTCCAGGGACCACGCGCAGACCTTGCAATAGGCGATCGTCACGTTGGTATTCGGCTACACACCGGAGCGCGGTGAGTCGACGGCTGGACTGGTGTGGGATTTAGGAGGGGTTCGTCGAGGGCGCGCTCGTTTGGGCGTCCCACCGGCGCGCTCGTTTGGGCGTCCCACCGGCGCGCTCGTTTGGGCGTCCCACCGGCGCGCTCGTTTGGGCGTCCGTGGGTGCGATCGTGTGAGCGTCCCACCGGTGCCCTCGTGTAAGTGATTCAACGTAACTGCGCTTCCGCGGGCGCCTATGTCCGCGTAGCCGGTAGGTCGTTCCATGACGGTTCAGGAACTTCCCCCGATCGGCCTCGGCACCTACGGCGTCGAACCCGCGCGGTGTACCGCGGCCGTGGCGACGGCCCTGCAGTTGGGTTATCGCCACGTCGACACCGCCGAGATGTACGAGAACGAGGCGGCCGTCGGCGACGCGCTCGCCGCGTCGAGCGTCGACCGCGAGGACGTCTTCGTCGCCACGAAAGTCCACTCGACGCACCTGAGCTACGACGACGTCCTCGCGGCCGTCGAGCGGAGTCGACGGCGACTCGGCGTCGACGCCGTCGACTGCTGTTACGTCCACTGGCCGATTCGGACCTACGACGCCGCGGAGACCCTCGCCGCGTTCGACGAGCTGAGCGATCGCGGAACGATCCGCCGCGTGGGCCTGTCGAACTTCACCCCCGAGCTGCTCGCGGACGCGCTGGATCACCTCGAGGCGCCGTTGTTCGCCCACCAGGTCGAGTGTCACCCGCTCTTGCCCCAGAACGAACTGCGACGGCTGGCTCGAGAGCACGATCACTCCCTCGTCGCCTACTCGCCGCTGGCGAAGGGGACAGCGACCGAGGTCCCGGAGCTCGTCGAGGTCGCCGACCGACGCGGCGCGACGCCCGCGCAGGTGAGCCTCGCCTGGCTGCTGTCGAAGGAGAACGTCGTCGCCATCCCGAAGTCGACCTCGCGCACGCACCTGCGAGAGAACCTGGCGGCCGCGGACCTCGACCTCGACGAGCGGGACCTCGCGCTGATCGACGGCATCGAGCGCCGCGAGCGCCAGGTCGACGTTCCGGAGGCGCCGTGGAACCGGTCCTGACGGTCGGTCTCCCCGACGCGGTCGGCCGAGGACGCTCGCGGTCCGTCTCAGACGAACAACCCGGAGATCGCCCCGCCGAACAGGAGCAACAGTACGACGACGGCGACCGTGATCGCCATCCAGACGCCGAGGCCGATGGCGGCGAGGCGCGCGTTCTCCCGATCGACGGGCAGCGGGTCGTGGGTCGAATCCGTGGTCATGGGCGAACGAACGGGCCCGACCCCGACGAATCCCGATCCACGATATCGTGGGCGTTTATGTCGGCCGGCCGGTATCGGGCTCGAGTCCACAGCCGCCGCCACCCGGTTCCGCCTACGACGGGATACAGCCGCCGTTACGGAACGCCGCAGCCGACGCTACTGAACGCCGTCGTTACGCCGTACCCGGAGGCCGTGTGCGCTGGCGCCCATTTGGGGATGGTTTCCGCCGCGTCGTCCGGCGTCTCACAGGCCGTTCCCCGGTCCGACTCTCGATCCGACTGGGCGCTCGCGTCCGCCGCGCCGAGGCCAGAAAGCAGCGCCAGGCCGACGAACGATACCAGCGCCAGCAGGATCGTCAATCGGACCGCGTTTCGTGGCATGCAACCCGTATACAGCCGGTCTACAAAACCCTGCCGTTGATGACAGGCCAGGCTGACCGGCGCCGGTGACGGGCCGGGCTGACCGGCGCCGACGAGACCGAACCCATCGACGCCCGCGAGGGGCCGAACGGGTCGGCGGTCGATCCGACCGACGGGTCGAACGAGGATCGAAACGCTCCACTCCCCGCCGACCGTGGCGGCCCGATCCGCGCTGGAACCGGCCCTCCGGCCGATAACGAAGTGCTATCCCACCCATCCCTCGGCCGGCAAATCGGTTTCTCGACTCCCACGTCCGATACATTCTCCACGATTGAAACGGACAGCAACCTCGACACAGCTAAATGGCTCCCTGACTTGTCTCTGCGTACTCCGTGAAGACCGACCATCCGCCTTTCAGTGGCAACCACGATAAGGTACTCTCGGCGGTGAAAAGCCGCGATCTCCCCGCCGACGTGCAGTCCGTCGTCGAGGAATACGATCGGACCGTCGGCGAGCGGGATCACTTTCTCTGGAAGTGGCTCGACGCCGCGATCCCACAGCTGGCGCTCTCTACCGTCGAACCCCGGTACGAACAGCTGGCGCAAAACGCCAAGTTGCTCGCGTCCGTGTTCGTGTCCACGGTGGACGACGTCGCCGAGATAGACGGCGACTGGGAAACCTACGAGGAGGCGACGAAGATCCCCTTTGGCCGGGACGAGTCGAACCTCGACCGGCCAGGAGTGGATCCCGATCTCCTGGCGTTCGCACGGGACGTCTGGGAACAGTTCGAGAGCGGCCTCGGTGCGGGACCGCGAAGCGACGAGTTCGAAGCAATCCGCCACTTCGACCTCAGACAGGTCCTCAACGCGATCGAGTACTCCTACGTCGCGAATCAGCACCCGGAGACCGTCACCGAGGACGAGCTGTGGGCCTACGATTCCCACAACATGATGGTGCTGTTCTACGCCGACGTCGATCTCGCGTTCTCGCCGGCGTTCGACCGCGACGATCTCGGCTCTCTGCGCCGGATCCTGCTGCGAGGGCAGCGAATGGCCCGGATCGGCAACTGGACTACGACGTGGGAGCGCGAGCTGTACGAAGGCGACGTGAGCTCCGGCGTCATCGGCCGTGCCCTCGAGCAGGACGTCCTCTCTCTGGAGGAGGTCAGACGCATTCGAAACGCGCCGACGGAGGCGGTCGTCGAACCGGTCGTCGAACGAATACGCGATCGCGGCCTCGAGGATGCGTTCGTCGACCGGTGGCGGGCGGAGTACGACGCCATCGAGGCGATGGAACCGAAACCCGATTCGATCGACGTCCGGTCGTATCTGGACGGGCTCGAGTCGGTGATGCACCACCACCTCGCGAGCGAGGGGTTGAAATGACCGAACGGAGCAGCGACGTCTCGCCGGGGGACGAACTCGGGGCGGGAACGGAGATGGAGACGGAGTTCCTCATCGAGTGCGTTCGCCGGGTGGAAATTCTCTCGGCGCTCGACTCGGCCCCGGCGGGCGCCAGCGACCTCGTCGAGGCGCTCGACGTCTCGCGATCGACGATCCATCGCGCGACGAACGTGTTGACGGACGAGGGGCTCGTTCGAAAGACGAACGGCCGCTACGAGCTCACGGGCTACGGCGAGGTCGTCGCCGAGAAAACGACCACCTACAGGAATCACCTCCAGGCCGCGTCGACGCTCGAACCGTTTCTCAACACCAGCGAGGCCGATAATATCCCCGTCGAACACTTCGCCGATGCCAAGGTGACGCGACCCGAGCCTCGGCAGCCCCATCGGTCGATCCACCGTATCACGACGCTGATCGAACGGAGCACGGAGCTTCGGATGTTCTCGTCGGTGCTCTCGCCGATCTACGTGGACGTCGCTCATCGCGAGATGGTCGACGGCATGGAGATACAGGTGGTCTTCGACGAGGAACTCCTGGATATCATCCTGACCGAGTACGAGGCCGAGGCCCGCGAGGCCCTCGAAACCGGCCGGTTCGACGTCCATCTGTGCGACGAGGTGCCGTTCGAGTTGTTCCTGTTCGACGATCGAATCGGCATGGCCGCCCACGACGATTCGGGGATCGCACGCGTGTTCGTGGAGTGTGACGTGCCCGCGGCCATCGAGTGGGCGTCGGACCTCTACGATCGAATTCTCGGGGACGCCCAGCCCGTACTCGACGACGGTCCCTGAGCCGGGTCGGACGGTCCGATCGCGGTCGCGAGCTCCCCGACGAACGTGGTCTCTCGGTCGCCCCGACGGATGCGTTCTCGGCAGTACCTCTCGAGAGGGGGGTACGGCGGGGCTCGAGCGGACGCACGAACCGACGGCGAGCGATCTCACCGCTCCGCGACGTCCGACCGAGCGGGAGCGTCCCACCGGTGAGATTCGATTCAGTCCCCGGGAAAGGACCACGGGAGAACGAAGCGTCGGCAGTGATTATAACCCCCATAGAGAGCTACCGTAAGTCGTATGGAATCCGCCTCGGCGCCTCCGTTTCCGAACGACTTCGAGCACCCCTCTATCGATTTCGACTCGACGAACGGAGCGTATCGATTCGAGCCGCCGCCGACCGATACCGTCAGTACGTGGGCCATCATCGCGGTCGCACAGCTGATCGACGTCGATCCACGCGAGATGGAGCCAGTCGGAAACTATCGGGGACTGGAAACGCTCAATTCGGTTCACGCGAGAGTGAGCGACGGGGCCGTCGAGCTGGAGGGGGAGGTGTCCGTGACCATCTGGGATCACCGGGTCGCGGTCACTCCGGACGGAGCCATCCGGATCGAGCCGGACGCGTAACCGGCCGAGAACCGCTCAGGGTTCGTCAGGCCCGCCTTTTTGCTGATCGAGAGCGTAGGGTCGTCAGTGATCTCGAATCGATCCGGCATCCGGCTCGACCGTCCCGGCGAATCACCGGGTTCGATACGGTGTGACGGCGGCTCGAGTCACATCTCTCTGAACGAGATTTTTCGACTGCTCTCGCAGAAGCGTCGTCGGTACGTGCTGTACGAGTTACGCGGGGAATCCCGTATAGAGATGGAAGCGCTCGCCGAGCGGGTCGTGGCTCGCGAGGCGGACGCCGACGACACCCGATTGCCGGAGGAACGGGTCAACCGCGCCGTCGTCGCGCTCCACCACCGGACGCTCCCGTCCCTGGACGACGCAGGACTCGTCGAGTTCGACGCGAGACAGGGGGACGTCGTCCCGTCGCAAGACTTCGCCTCCGTCGAGAAGTACCTCGAACTCGCCGAACGGGACGACAGGGAATAGCGGCGAGTTGCAGCGCGATCGCCCTCGCCCCTCGCTCCGCCGTCGACCGCCCGCGGGCCACGTCGTGGTTTCAACTGCCTCCGAGCCGTACCCACCGTGATGACCGACCGTCCGCCGAACGTCCTGTTGTTGCTCACCGACCAGGAGCGATACGACTGCACCGCGCCGGAAGGACCACCCGTCGAGACTCCCGCGATGGACCGGCTCGCCGCCGACGGGATGCGCTTCACCCGGGCGTGCACGCCGATCAGCATCTGCACGAGCGCCCGGGCCTCGCTGCTGACCGGCCGGTTCCCGCACGATCACGGGATGGTGAACAACTGCCACGAGGCGGACGCGATCCGGGCGAACCTCGATCCAGCGTTGCCGACGTTCGCCGAGGCGCTCGGCGAGGCCGGCTACGACTGCACGTACACCGGCAAGTGGCACGTCGGCCGCGACCAGACGCCCGCGGACTTCGGCTTCGCGTACCTCGGCGGCAGCGACACCCACCACGACGACATCGACGAGGCGTTTCGGACGTACCGCGCCGAGGAGGTGGGCGTCCCGGTCGACGGGGTCGAGTTCGAGGAGGCGATCTACACCCACGGCGACGAGGGGACGTTCGTCGCCGCCAAGGCCCCGTTCGGCGTGGAAGCCACGCGCGCGTACTTCCTCGCGGAGCGAACGATCGAGGCGATCCGAGCGCACGCGGAGGCGCGCGGAGCGGACGGGCGAGGCGGCGCGGGCGACGGCGAGGGACGGAGCGGACGCGGCGTCGCGTCGGGTCGCGACCCGACGGCGTGGGACGAGCTGGTCACGTTGGGCGACGCGGACGCGATCGCCGGCGAGGGGAGTCCCTTCTTTCACCGTGCGGACTTCTACGGGCCCCACCACCCCTACGTCGTCCCGGAACCGTACGCCTCGATGTACGACCCCGCGGAGATCGAGCCGCCCGCGAGCTTCGCGGAGACCTACGAGGGCAAACCGCGGGTCCAGGAGAACTTCATCGCCTACCGCGGCGTGGCGGACTTCGACTGGGAGACCTGGAGCGAAGTCCTCGCGAAGTACTGGGGGTTCGTCACGCTGATCGACGACCAGATCGCGCGGATCCTCGAAACCCTCGAAGAAACCGGCTTCGCGGAGGAAACGGTCGTCGTCCACGCCGCGGACCACGGCGACTTCGTCGGCGGCCACCGCCAGTTCAACAAGGGCCCGCTGACGTACGACGACACCTACCGGATCCCCCTCCAGGTCCGGTGGCCCGGCGTCGTCGAACCGGGTTCGACCTGCGAGGCGCCCGTCCACCTCCACGACCTCGCGCCCACGTTCTGCGAGATCGGCGGCGTCGAGATCCCCGAAGGGTTCGACGCCCGCAGCCTCGTTCCGCTGCTCGAGGGCCGGCGGCCGCCCGCGTGGCCCGACTCGACCTTCGCCCAGTACTACGGCGAGGAGTTCGGCCTCTACACCCAGCGGATGGTCCGGACGGCGGCGTGGAAGTTCGTCTACAACGGTCCCGACGTGAACGAGCTCTACGACCTCGACGCGGACTCCGGCGAGCTCAACAACCTGATCGACCATCCCGAGTACGCGGACGTGCGCCGGGAGCTGGAAGCCCGGCTGGTCGGCTGGATGCGGGAGACCGACGATCCGTACCGGAAGTGGGTCCCGAAGACGTTCGACGTCGACGGCTCCTGACGGCCCCGAGACGAGACGAACAGAAACCGATCCGAGCCCGCGATCGTACCCTCCCGTTCGCGACGCGTCGCTCACCGGTCGCGACCGCGGCGCGCGGCTCGCCGCGGGGCGGCGCCGCGCGTGGCGGGCCGAGCGACGGGGGATCGCACCGTCGTCGCTCGACCCTCGGCGTCGGTCGCTACGCTTCCATGTACTGGGACTCCCAGTCGCGACGCTCCTGGATCAGGTGCTGACCCTCGGCCGTGATCTCGTAGTAGTTGGTTCGTCGGTCCAGCTCTCCTTTCTCGACGAGGCCGCGATCGACCAGCGTGTCGAGGTTCGGATACAGGCGGCCGTGATTGATGTCGGCGCTGTAGTAGCCCTCGATCTCCTCTTTGACGTCCTGACCGGACGGCTGGTCGGCCGCGGCGATCACGTACAGCAGGTCGCGTTGGAACCCGGTGAGTTCGTGCATCGACAACCAGGCGAACGCTCCACATCCCGGACCGTTGTTACTGCCGACGTACATTCGATAACCTGAGAGTACGGCCGCCGGAACCGACCGCCATCTCACCGCTCGCCGCCGGCGGCGTGGGCGAGCGCCGCGGCGGCTATCGACGCGACCGCGAGGCGAGCCGCGAGCGAGGGCGCCGCGTGGGCCGCCGCGGAAAGACGAACGGGCCGAGTCCTCAGATCCGCGAGACCGGAGACCGCCGATCACCCCCGGCAACGGACCATTGATGAACGATTGTAGATGTATCACCCGGTAGTCCGTTCATAATATCCAGAATGTTCGCTTTTTCTTACCAAATCGGAACCGCGGCTAGAAGGCTTATGGTGGGACGGCCGAGTTTTCGGGTCATGGCACGCGACACACCGGTACGGACCGGCGGACAGCCCGATGCGGACGAACCGCTCCCCAACCTCGTCACGATCGTCGGCCGCGGAGTGCCCTCGACGTTCGAGATCTCCGTCGACGGCGAACTCGAGGCGGCGGTCGACGATCCGATGGCGGAGGGCATCGTCCTCTCGGGTTCGGCCGCCGAGGGAACGATCGAAGTCGGCGTCACCCGCTTCCGATTCTCCGGGGAGCTGGCGAACGTCCACCTCGTCGACTGGAACGGCGTTCCCGCGCCGGAATCGCCGAGCACGCCCTCCGTGCACGTCGAGTACAACGTCGGCCGCTGAACGGGTGCTTCTGCGGGTAGGGGCTGCTTACACCGATCCGAGAGCGACGCCGCTGGACCCGGCACCGTCGCGACGGTCGTCGTCCGGGTCAATCCACCGTCGCGACGGTCGCCGTCCGGGTCAATCTACCGTCGCGACGGTCGCCGACCGAACCGAACGGTCCGCCCGACCGGCCCGATTCAGCGGTAGCCGAGGTCCGCGAGACGCTGTTTCGTTCCCTCGGTCATCGCGACCTCGCCGTCGGCCTCGGCGCGCTCGAGGCCCTCGAAGCGCCGGTCGAGTCGGCGGGCGAGGTCGGCGGCGACCGCCGGCCGATCGGCGGCGACGTTCGTCAGCTCGCCCGGGTCCGTCGGCAGGTGGTGGAGCCGCTCGAAGCCGTCGTCGCCGGCGACGTACTTGTACTCGGTCGTCCGGACGGCCCGCAGCCGGCGGTCGTAATCGTAGACGCGATCCGGGAGGTCGCCGAAGCGCGCCTCGAGGCGCTCGATCGACGGCTGCGGGGCGGCGTACTCGGCGAACACCGCCTCGCGGGGCTCGGTCCCGCCGCCGGGGTGCAGCGACCGGCCGCGACTCTGCCCGGTCAGCTCGTCGTCGGCTATTCTCGCCGCGTCGAGCAGCGTGTCCGGGAGATCGAGCAGCTGGACCAGCTCGCTCCGGCGGTCGCCGCCCGTGAACGGCCCGCCGTGGATCACCAGCGGCACGTGCAGGAGGGTGTCGTAGAGGTTGTACTGGTGGCCGAAGAAGCCGTGCTCGCCGACGTGCTCGCCGTGGTCGCCGCAGACGACGACGATCGTCTCCTCCCAGACGCCCGCGTCTTCGAGCGCCCGCCGGAGCCGGTCGAGCCGCTCGTCGACGTAGGCCAGCGAGGCGCGGTAGAGCGCGCCCAGCAGCTCGAAATCCCGATCGTCGAGGTCGTAGTCGCCGCAGTCGTACGCTCGCGGGTCCTGGCGGATCGCCGTCGCCTCGTCGTAGCTCGCCTCCGGCGGGAGGAACCGCTCGGCGTGCTCGCGGGGCGGGTCGTACACCACGTGAGGCTCGATGTAGTTGCAGAAACAGAAGAACGGGCGGTCGTCGTCACGATCGGCAACCCAGTTGCCGATCCAGTCGGTCGTCCGCGCGGCGCCGTCGTCGCCGGCCGGCTGGAGGAATTCGCTGTAGAGGACGTTCGCCGCGTTTACCAGCGGGTTGCCCTCGAACAGCCGATCCCTGGCGGCCGCGAGCTTCTCCTCGAGGCACTCCCCGCGGACGACGGCGCCCATGTCCGTGTCCGACTGGACGTACTGCCAGCCGCGTCGGAGTTCGTCGAACCCGCGATCGTAGCCGAACTCCTCGGTGATCCAGGTGTTGTTCGAGACGCCCATCGTCTCGTAGCCCGCGTCCGCGAACGCCTCCGGGAGCGTCCGCAGGTCGCCGTCGAGATAGGTGTGGTCGCCGTGGGCGCCGTGTTCCGACGGGTAGGTGCCCGTGAACATCGACGCGTGAGAGGGCACCGTCCAGGGGGCGGCGGCGAACGCCCGCTCGAAGGCCGTTCCCTCGTCGGCGAGGCGGGCGAGGGTCGGCGTCACCCGCTCGCCGACGTCCACCGCCCTAGCCGTGTCGAGGACGACCAGCATAACGTTGGGCCGATCGCCGGGGGGAGAGCCGCCGTCCGCGCCGACCCGCCGAGTGCCACGACTCTCCCCGTCCTCCGGCGAATCCGCCCGCCGATCACCATGGCTCTCCCCGTCCTCCGGCGAATCCGCCCGCCGATCGCCATGACTCTCCCCGTCGTCGTCAGAGACCTCCTCCGCGCTCATGTCTGGGCCTACCTGCGCCGCTCGGCCGGAAGGTCACCGCCCCGGCGTACGCAGGTGATATAGAACCGCTAACGGTAATCGGTCGCCCGCCCCGAAGCCGCGTCGGCGGGCGGACCGGGACGGTCCCGTCCGACCCGACGGAGCTAACACGCTCGCGCCGGAATCGGACGACGATGCGCGCGTTCCGCGTCGCCTACGACGGGACCGGCTACTACGGCTTCCAGCGCCAGCCCGACGTCCCGACCGTCGAGGGGACCGTCTTCGACGCCCTCCGCGAACTCGGCGTCCTCGAGCCGGAGGCGGCGAAACCGGCGGGGTACGCCGCCGCGGGCCGGACCGACGCCGGCGTCTCGGCGCTCGCTCAAACGGTCGCCTTCGAGGCACCCGACTGGCTCTCGCCGCGGGCGCTCAACGCCGAGCTCCCCGCCGACGTGCAGGCGTGGGCGAGCGCCGACGCGCCGACCGACTTCCACGCGACCCACGGCGCGACCGAGCGCACGTACGTCTACCACCTGTACGCTCCGGCGGCGGGTGCGAGGGAGCTTGCCGCGAACGACGGCGACCCACCCGTCGAGGACGGCCGCGTCGCCGACGCCTGCGATGCCCTCGCCGGTACCCACGACTACGCCGACCTCACGCCCGACGACCGCAACACCCGGCGGACGGTCGCGCTGGACGCCGAGCGCGACGGCGACTTCCTCGTCCTCACCGTCCGAGCGGGCGGGTTCCCCCGCCAGCTCGTCCGCCGGCTCGTCTCGCTCGTCCGGGCCGTCGGCGCCGACGAGGTGCCGCTCCAGCGGATCGACCGGACGCTGGCGCCCGAGCCGCTCCCGGATCACGAGCGCGCGGCGCCCGCGCCGTCGGAACCGCTGGTGCTCGCGGACGTGACCTACCCCGACATCGAGTTCTCCATCGACGAGGAGGCGGCCGCGAGCGCCCGGGCGGTCTTCGAACGGCGGCGAGTCGAGCGGCTCGCGGGCGCGCGGGTCTCGAGGCAACTTCGGGACGGAATTCGCTGACTGGCAGGGGCCGTCGCGGACGGACGTCCGCTTACAGCACTACGTAGATGCGATGAGCACCAGTTGGAGCCCGAAGAACCCCAGCAGCGCGAGGACGGTCCACCGAGGGACGTTCCCCTCGGGGATAGACCAATTCGTCGAGTAGTGCGGATCGGGATCCGTCCACTTTGGCGAGCCGTCCGCCATCGTTCGACGTGACGGCCCGCGAGAGTAAAATCCGGGGCCAGTCCCGGCCGTCGGCAGCCGATTCGACTCCCGGCGCCTACCGCTTCTCCGTCATCAGCTTGCGGAGGATGTCGCCGTAGGCCGGCCGCGTGACGAGCACCCCGATCAGCACGCCCAGGATCGTGATGATCGCGAAGCCCTGGAGGTCGCCCAGGCTCAGCACGGCCAGCGGGCTCATCGCGATGATCGTCGTCGCCGCGGCAGCGCCGATGATCCAGAACGCCTTGCGGAACCGGGAGTCGAACACCCGCCGCTGGTCGACGTCGCCCTCGTCCATTACCTGATCGGCGATGATGACGAGGTCGTCCACCCCGGTACCGACCACGGCGATGAAGCCGGCGACGTGCGCGAGGTCCAGGGGCATCTCGATCGCGGCGGCGAAGCCGAGCAGGATCACCACCTCCGCCATCGCCGTGACGACCATCGGCACGGCCACCCGGGGATCGCGGTAGCGGACGTAGACCATCCCGCTGACGCTGAAGACCGCCAGGATGCCGATCAGGAGCGACCACTGCTTGAACTGCTCGGCGAGCGCCGGCTCGACGGAGAACACCTGGGCGTTCCCGAAGTCCAGCGGTGCGGCCAGCGCGCCGGCCCGGAGGTTGAGCGAGAGTTGCTGGGCGTCCTCGCGCTCCTGGGACGTCATCACGAAGTTCGGGCTGTTGGCCCAGTCACCCGTCCGCATGGACCCGGCGAGGTCGTCTCCCATCGAGTGGGCGCTGACGATCTCGCCTTCCGAGACCGTGACGAGACAGTACTGGTCGTCCCAGTCGTCCATGTGTTCGTCCTCCCACTCGTCGACGTCCATGCCCGTCTGGGCGTAGCCGGGGTCACATCGGCCGACTCCCTCGTCCAGGAACCCCAGTTCGCCCAACCGGTTCTGGTAGTCCGGGGCCCGCTCGCTCACGACGAGCACGTTGACGATGTAGGCGTTGTGCTCGTTGCTCCACTCGGCGCTGCCGATGTCGGTGAAGTGGTCCTGCTCGAGGACGGTCTCGCTCGTCATGTTGCCGTCGCCGGGGTGGTGGGCCTCGATCCTGACCGATCCGCGCTCTTCGAGCTGGGACTGCAGCTGCGTCGAGGTGAAGCCGGGCGCCTCGGACACGATGAAGTGCTCCCCGCCGAGCGTCTCGGTGTCGTAGGCCCGCCCGCCGGCCAGCCCGGCCTCGTTCAGCTTGCTCTCGATGACGGTGACCATCTCGTCGCGGGTCTCGTCGCTGACGCCGTCCTCGACGTCGTCGGCGGTGATGTCGACGCCGTCGACGGTGGAAGCCGCCGCCGCGAACTCGTCGTGGGTGACGTTGTCGTCGTACACCTCCGCGGTGTAGGTTCCCACGCGCTCGTCGAAGTTGACCGAGGCGTCCTCCGGCGGCAGGTCGAGTTCGTCGATGAGCGCGCTCCTGAGGTCGGTTCTCGGATTCTCCGTCTCCGGTTCGAGCCCCTCGGCCATCATGCCGACCGGGGGCGCGCTGATCCGGGCGCCGCCGTCCAGACCCAGCCCGAACGCGAGGTTGTGCCAGGAGGCGCCGGTGCCGACCTCCTCGGTCGCGTTGTCGTCGGCTTCGAGCGCGGACGGATCCTCGCCGGCGCCCATCAGCCCGCCGGGCGCGAACAGCGCGTACAGCGAGACGGAGATGAGGATCACCAGCAGGGCGATCCGCCACCACTTGCCGACCGTCTCCTTGACGCTCATCGGGCCACCCCCTCGAACTTGTACCAGCGAAGCAGGCTGAAGTTGAGCAGGTAGGTGTTCATCAGGTCGGCCGCGAGCCCCACGAAGAGGATGAGCCCGATGTTCGTCAGCAGGCCGATCCCGAAGAACCACGCCGAGATCGCCATCACGAGCATGGCCGTCATCGCCGTGACGGTCATCGTGATCCCCGTCCGCATGGCGTGGTGGACGCTCTCGTAGAAGCTGCCGCTGCGACGCAACACGTGGTTGTTCAACAGGATGTCGGAGTCGACGGAGTAGCCGATCAGCATCAACAGCGCGGCGACCGTCCCGAGCGTGAGCGGGATGTTCGCCAGGTTCATGAACGCGAGCGGGATGACGATGTCGGAGAACGCTGAGACGACGATCGCGACCGACGGCACGAACGTCCGGAAGAGCGCGAAGGCGATGATGCTCATCCCGAGGAACGCCGCCGCGATGCCGAGCAGCGCCGTCGTCTGGGTCTGGGCGCCGAAGGACGCGGAGGTGAGCGACTCGGAGCGGACGACGTCCTCGTTACCGTCGACCGGCTCCAGGTTCGCCTCCGCCTGGTCGACCAGATCCTGCAGCGTTCCCTGGGAGTCGTCCTCGAATCCGGGGAGATCGCCCGCGGCGAACTGGACCACGTAGCGGTCCTCGCCCTGAACCGGCTGGATCGACGTCGTTTCCTGGTCGAATGCGGCTTCGACCTCGTCCTGGTCCGCCTCGGTGTCGATCGTCAGCTCGGCGCCGCCCGTGAACTCGATGCCCAGCGTCAACGGCGCCCCCGTCAGCAGGAACGTCCCGCCGAGGATCGCCAGCGCGACCGCCAGCATCGCCAGCGGCACCGCCACCAGTTGGCGGTTCGTGTACCGGGTGTAGTCTACCTCCGGTACCTCGATTGGCCCCATATACCCCGGCCTAGCTACGGGGCGTACGTAAGCTTTCTCAATTTCCGAACGGATCGTTCGGCGGGAAAACCCGCCCCAGGGCGACGCTACCGCCGAATTCGTTCCGTCGACGCGAACCGGCGTGCGATCGACCCGACCGGAACGGCTCGACGGACCCGAAACGCCGGGACGGCCGACCGGCTCGACGGACCCGAAGCGCCAGGACGGCCGACCAGCTCGACGGGACGGATCGCCGGCATCACTTCGGCCGCGCCAGCCCTATTGCGCTCGACCCCGTTATCGTATTCATGAGTCGAGACGTTCGCCGATCGACCGACACGGAACCGCCCGACGACCGCGCGGCCGAGCGCGTGCTCGTCTCCTACCCCGCCGACCTCTCCTCGTGGGGCCGGTTCCAGGTGGAGAAGCCGTCCTTCCGGGCGTTCCTCCGCAAGACCCGGGAGACGGCGCGCGAGGGCGACGCCTGGGAGGAGTTCGTCGGCGTCGGCTGCTGCGGGAACACGCTCGACGTGCCGCTGCGCGTCGAACGCGTCGAAGGCGGCCGTCGGATCGACGACGACACCGAGATCGACTACGAGGTCCGCGAGGCCTGCGGGATCCAGGGGAGCTGGCGGGTCCAGAGCGCCGACGGGCCCTCCCACTCCGCGACCGCGACGGAGCGGCCGAAGGAGTCGTAACGACCGCCCGGGACGCCTCGCACCGGTCCCCCGTCGGTCCGCAGCCGGTCGGACGCCCGGTACCAGCCTCCCGTCGACCCGCACCCGGCCTCGTCACTCCGGCAGGTACCGCACGCTCAACACGCCCTCGTCCGTGTCGCGACGCACCTCGACTCGCACCGCACCGAGACGCGCCGCCCTGGCCACCGTTTCCGGATCCGTCAGGACGTCCGCCGCGGCGTCCTCGACGTCGCTCGGCGGCACCGACAGGACGTGTATCTCGCCCGAACCGGCCCGCTCGAACGTCGTCACCTCGCCCACCGGCGTCTCCGCGGCCGCCGAGCGCGACCGGGTCGTCGGCGCGAGGTCGCTGTCGACCACATCGACGGTTCGTCGCTCGGCCACGTCCACGAGCTCCCAGGCGACGTTCAGCGGCGGTTCCGGCGCCAGCGTCGCCTCCAGCACCTCCCGCTCCCGGAGCTCGGGGTTCGAGGTCAGCGTGTGCACCCGGGCGGTCTCGACGTTCCGAACCACAGCGCTGTCGTCGTCGGCGTGCGTAACGACGAAGGTGCCCGTCGTCTCGGTCATACGGGTGAATTGTCCGTTCCGCGGTTTCCCCGTTTCGCCTCGCGGCGCCGTGAGGGGTCCCCGTTTCGCCTCCCAACACCGTGAGGGATCACCGCTTCGCCTCCCGACACCGCGACGGATCCGGGGTTCGCCTCGCGGCGCCGTGACGGAACGCCTTTGCGTTCGGCCCTCGCGCCCACACGCATGGACGTCGACATCGGCAACGCCCTCGCCTCGGTCGCCTCGCCCGGAGTCTCCCGCGAGGCGCTCGACCGACTGGACGAGCGCGTGGCGGCGGCACACGAGCGGATCGAGGCCGGACGGGCGAACGACGAGTTCGGGTACGCGTCGCTGAACCTGCCGGAGCGCACGGATCCCGACGAGATCCGGCGGGCGGTCGACCCGATCGCGGGCGAGGAGACGGAGGCCCTGATCACCGTGGGAATCGGCGGGAGCGCGCTCGGCGCGGCGACGATCGTCGACGCGCTGGGCGCGGACGTCGAGACCGTCTTCCTCGACAACGTCGACCCCGCCTGGGTCGCCGACCGGGTCGACGGGCTCGCGCTCTCCCGGACGGCGGTCAACGTCGTCTCGCGGTCGGGCACGACGGCGGAGACGCTGGCGAACTTCCTCGTCGTCCGCGAGGCGTTCGAGGACGCCGGCGTCGACTGGACCGAGCGCGCGGTCGTCACCACGGGCGAGTCGGGCCCGCTGCGGGAGCTGGCCGACCGACACGACCTGCCGGCGCTCGAGGTGCCGTCGGGCGTCCCCGGCCGGTTCTCCGCGCTCTCGGCGGTCGGACTGGTCGCCGCGGCCGTCTGCGGCCGCGACCTCGACGCGCTGCTCGCGGGGGCCGCCGAGGAGGCCGACTCGCTCTCGGGCTCGCTGTACGACTGTCCGGCCTACGCCTACGGCGCGACGACGTACGCCCTCGACGCCCGCGGCGCGTCGATAAACGCGTTCGTGCCCTACGCCGAGTCGCTCGAGACCGCGGCCGAGTGGTTCGCCCAGCTCTGGGCCGAGAGCCTCGGCAAGGACGGGCTCGGCCAGACGCCCGTGCGCGCCCTCGGCGCGACGGATCAGCACTCCCAGCTCCAGCTCTACCGGGCCGGCCCCCGGGACAAGCTCGTGACCTTCGTCGCGCCGCGCGAGCGTCCGGACCGCGAGATCCCCGCGACCGACGTCGACGACCTCGCCTACCTCGGCGAGTCCTCGCTGGGCGAGCTGCTCGACGCCGAGTTCCGCGCGACGGAGGCCAGCCTCGCCGCCGCCGGCCGGCCCACCGTGCGGATCGAGCTCGAGCGCGTCGACGAGCGCGAGCTCGGGGGGCTGCTCTACGGGCTCGAGGCCGCCTGCGTGCTCGCGGGCGAGCTCTCCGGGGTGAACGCCTTCGATCAGCCCGCCGTCGACTGGGCAAAACGGGCCGCCCGCGGGCTGCTCGGCGGCGGCGACTTCCCGGAGGCCGAGGCGGTCGACGCGAAGACGACGCTGCGCGTCGAGCGCTGATCGCCGCCCCCGTCGGGCATCGCTCGACGAGGTGCGAGCGACCGTCCCCCATCGCCCTCGGCCGGAAACCACAGACCCATTAGCATCCTTGCACTACGCGTCGACATGAGCGACGGCGCCGGCGACGGCGGGGACGACGCGACCTCGAGCGCCGGCGCCGACGACCCCGTCGACGGGATCGAGGACGGGGCCGGCGTTCCGGACGGCGGACCGAACGACGGGCGCCGCACGGACGGCGCCGAGGCCGCGGTGGCCATCGGCG